>JAFDWM010000139.1 GCA_018268455.1 Actinomycetota bacterium
CGGCCACGGCCCCGCGATCGCGAACTGAGGGGGAAGCGATGCAGACGCACAGGGGACGTCAGGTCGCCGTCATCGAGGGCGATGCGGGCACGATCCACGAGCGCGGGACGACCATCACGTCGCTCGCGACACAGATGACCACCGCAGCGGACACCCTGCAGGACATCAAGAGCGGCAAGCTCGTCGGCAAGGGCTACGCCATGGACAAGATCAAGGACGTGATCGGCGACGTCCACGGCGATCTCGACGAGGCGGGCCGTCGCTACAAGCCGGCGGGCAAGACCCTCACCGACTACGCCGGCGTGCTCGCCACGATCCAGACGCAGATGACGAGCATCGTCGATGACTGCGAGAAGAGCGAGAACGCGCTCGCGACGGCGCAGGCCGACGCGGATCAGGCGGATCACGCGCTCGCGGTGCACAACACGGCGGTAGCCGATCACCCGCCGACGCCGGACCAGGAAGCCTCGTCCAAGAAGACGGGGGAGAACCTGTCCGGCGCCGCCACCTCGGCGCAGTCGACCCTGACCACGGCGGGCCGGGACCACGACCACAACCTGCACCGCTTCGACGTCGCCTACGACACCTGGCATACCGCCTACGAGGACGCCGTGAGCGGGCTCGGCGATGCCAACAAGATCGGCAAGGACAGCACCTGGGAGAACATCGCGGGCGTGCTCGCGGTGATCGCGGAATGGGTCTCCTGGATCGGTCTCGCGATCGCCGTGCTGGGACTCATCATCGGCGGCCCGTTCTTCGCGATCGCCGCCCTCGTCGTCGGCGTCATCGCGCTCGCCCTCACCATCGCGCTCATGTTCGACGGCAGGAAGGGGTGGGGCGATCTCGCCTGGGCGATCGTCGGAGTTCTCCCGATCGGCAAGCTCGGCCTGCTGTTCAAGAAGGGCGGCCAGCTGAAGTTCCTCGGCGAGATCGGCAAGTCCTTCTCCAAGCCGGTGCAGCAGATCCGGGGGCTGCGCGGCCTGCAGGTGGCGCCGCGCGCCGGATGGCGCGCGAACTGGCTGCCCGGATTCGACCGCTATGTGGGCGGGATCCGGAACATGCGTCTCACCGGGCCCTTCTCGCTCAAGGGCCTGGCCGATCGGCTGCTGGGCGGATCCAACCGCTCCCTGACGGTGACGTTCAACGAGCTGGTCAACGGCGCCCCGAAGGTGGCGATGGGCAATCAGCTGCGCGGGAACCTGCCCTCCGTGCTCAGCGGGATGCTCGGATCCAATCCCACCAAGTTCGAGCAGGTCTTCAACGTCTACAAGTGGGTCGATCGCGGAGTCTCGTGGTCGAATGGAAGACCATCGGGAGCGCTGTCTCCTGCAGGACTGCTGAACGGACTCTTCTGACATGTCGATCGACACGGCGCCGCAGACCGGCTGGGGTCTGGACTACGACGCCGGGATGTTCCTTCCGCTGCCGTCGGACGAGGAGCTGCGCGCCGAACCGGCAGCCGCAGAGGCGTGGACCCACGCGGTCCTCGACCATCACGCGCAGAGTGCGGAGCTGACACCAGGTGATGCGCAGGCGCTGCGCCTCACCGCTGCCGCCATGCTGACCCAGGTCGAGCCCGCCGTCACGCGGCTGCACTTCGCGCCCGCAGGGTTGTACAGCGACGTGCTGATCTCGATCGTCGTCGCGGATCCGGCGAGCGAGACGGCAGCGCTGCTCGTGAGCGATGTGGCCGCGCAGGGATCCTCGACCGCCGCCGAGATGGTGGCCGTATCCACAGACGATCACGGGGTGGGCGTACTCATCCGGCGCACCAGCGCCGTCCCCGCGGCGGGCGAGGGCGATGCCCTGCTGGTCGCGCACTGGAACCTGCTGCTGCAGGGTGAGCACAGCTTCATCGCCGTCGACGCGACCGGATCCACGCTGGACGTCTTCGCGCGGCTCGACCAGCAGCTGCTGCCCCTCGTGGCGGGGATCCGGCTGCCGTCCCGGGAAGGCGCGACGATCGCACGAGGCGATGGGGGCGCGCCGTGATCTTCCGGCGTCGGGCGGCGCCCGTCGCCGATGCGCTCGTGGTCAGCGACCGCACGGTGCGGAAGGGGCCCTGCTCCTGCGGTTTCGTGGCACGCGGCGTGGTGCCCGAGCGTCTCTGCGCCGACTGCGGTGACCGGCTGCTGTCCGCCTGGGGACGCGAGGAGCGCCGGCTGCTCGAGCAGCACGCGGCCTATCGCGACGCTGTCGCCGACGTGATCGCGGCCGCGACGTCGGCGCAGGAGCGGGCTCTCGTCTCGAAGAGCGTCGATGAGCCGATGGTGCTCGCCCAGCTCGCCCGCGACAACGCGGCCAAGGCGCTCCGCACGCTGCGCAAGAAGCATGCGGACAGTGTGCTGCCCGGCAGCCTGTCGCAGTGGGATCTCCTCGCGCGCGCCCTGCAGCACGACCCGCGGCTGCACAGGGCGAGAAGCCTGCGTCGGTATGTCGAGTCCGGATTGGGATCCGCGCAGCTCACGCGGCTCGCGTGGCTGGCACCGGTGCGGGTCGGGCGCGGGACGCGTCATGGATGATCGCGGGCACGCGCGCTGTATGAACGGCGCATGGTTCGAGGCCGGGGACGAGCAGAACGACGGATCGACGACGGAGGATCTGACATGGGCACGATGAACGATCTCGGGGTCGAGCTGCGGTTCGGGATCCCGGCTTACCGGTTCGCGCTGCCGGCCGGCTGGGTGCGGCATGTGCCGACGAACGCGGCGCAGGAGGACGACATCAAGCGCGCCAGCGCGATCTTCCGGCAGGCGAACCGGCCCGACCTGGACGCGGAGTTCCGCGGGCTGATGGCGCAGACCGGCCAGGCGATGGCGCGCACCAAGGTGTTCGCGATCTATCGCCAGGAGCAGGTGGAGCTGGACGAGCTGCTGCCGATGTCGATCACGGCATCCGCGCTCAGCGCCGCCGACGGCGAGAACCTCGACGGCTGGGTGTCCGACGCCTTCCGCACCAAGGGTGCGCAGTTCCTCGACGAGGACGCGCAGCACATCGTGCGCTGGCGGTCGGAACCGCAGCGTCCTCAGGGCGCGCGCCGGATCGACGGCGTGAGCGGACGCACCCTCACCTACGTGATCCCGGCGCCGGGCACGCAGCGGCGCAAGGCGCTCGTGTTCACGACGACGATCGTCGTCCCCGACGGAGACGTGATCCCGGCCGAGATCGTGGACGCGCTGGAGCTGCTCAGCGACGGGATGATCTCCACCTTCACCTGGGAGTCCGAGCTCGAGGAGCCCGTCCTGCCCGCGGCGCCCGCGAAGGACTCCGAGGCGGATCCGACGGACGGGGAGTGAGTTGCGTCGGGGGGATGGGTAGTTGTCCCCATCGACGGGTTTCTGTGGGGGTTGTTAGGGTCGTTGTTGTCGGGCCGGTGGGG
>JAFDWM010000013.1 GCA_018268455.1 Actinomycetota bacterium
CGTCAGCGGCCGCTGACGTGGTGCCGAACGTGCCTGCTCGGCGCGAGCCTGGTCCGGTGAGGGCGGAGACTGTGGCAGGAGCTCAGACCGCGGCTTCCCGGAATCCCCAGGCAACGACAGCCGCGGAAGCGACCGCTCAGACTCTGGCGCCGGCAGTCCCGCAGACACACAGTGAGCCGTCGGTGCGGCCGGTCACGTCGACGCAGGCAACGGGAACCCGCATCGCGTCGCCGCACCTGCGCCGTAGTTCGCGATCCTGACATGTGTCGGCCGACGACCCCGCCAGGGGAAGGCGTGCGACGGCCCATTGGTAAGCGCCAGGGGCCTTCATGAGAGTGCTCATCACGGGCGGTGCTGGCTTCATCGGGCAGCATGTCGCGTCTCAGCTCGCATCTCGCGGCCACGAGACGGTCGCGATGGATCTGCTCCTGCCGCAGGTGCACTCAGATCCGGAAGGCGCAGTCCGGCGGTTCCCGGGCGAAGTCATCCGGGCCGACGTCGCGGATGAGCAGGCGTGGGAAGAGCTGCCGTCGTTCGACGCGCTGATCCATCTGGCGGCCGAGACCGGAACAGCGCAATCCATGTATGAACGGGGACGCTACGAGCGGGTGAACGTCGGGGGCAGCCGCCTCGCGGCCCGCGCCGCCGCCGGCACCGGGGTGCCGGTCATCTCGCTCAGCTCTCGCGCGGTGTATGGCGAAGGGCTCCGAGACGAGGACGGCGCACTCCGCGCTTCTCACGAGGACGACCCGCACCGACCGGTCTCGTTCTACGGTGAGACGAAGTCCCAGGCCGAGGCCGCGCTCATCGAGGAGTCCGAGGGCAAGTCGCCCGCCGCGATCATCCGGCCGCAGAACGTGATCGGTCTGGGACAGGCACTGCGCAATCCCTACACCGGGGTGTTGGCGGCCTTCCTCGCACGGCTGCGCGAGGGGCGCCCCCTGTCCATCTACGGCGACGGCTCGCAGACGAGGGACTTCGTGCACGTCGCCGATCTCGCCGAGCTCATCGTCTGGAACCTCGAGCACATGCCGCAGACGTCGCAGCCCCGTATCCTCAACTGCGGGACGGGCGTGCGGACGTCTCTGACGAAACTCGCCGAATACGCGGCTGCGGCCTCCCCGGCCGGTGCCTCCGTGATCGAGTATGTGGACGTCCATCGCGCCGGCGACATCGAACACGCGTGCGCAGACCTCGGCCGTCTACGCGCCGTGGGGGCACCCCTGCCGTCGCGGACCACGGCCGATGCCGTGACCGACTTCATCGTCGGGTCGTGGCAGGGCGATGTGGCCCCCTCGCGGGTCTGGGACGACGCGCTCGACGAGCTCAGCAGCCGAGGTCTAGTGGGCGAGTCGTGAGGATCCTCGTCGTCAGCCCCGGATTCCACGGATACGCCTCGTCCTTCGGGCGCACCTTCGCCTCGCTCGGTCATCACGCCAGGGTGCACGTGTACGACCGTGCGCGCGCAGGCGTCGACCGTGTCGGCATGCGGCTGCTGCATCGCCGTCCCGAGCACGTGCTGGCGCAGCGGACCCGCCGGAACCTGACGGACCGCGCGATCGACGCGCTCCGGATGTATCGCCCGGACGCCGTCCTGGTGGTGCGGGGCGATCTCCTCGATCAGGGCTGGTGGGACGCACTCTCCGGCCATCCCGCGCGCCGCGTGACCTGGATGTACGACGAGCTGCGCCGGATGACGTACAGCGACGACACGCTCGGACAGATCGGCGTGCTGGCCACCTACAGCGCGCTGGATGCGGAGGCGCTGCGGGCCCGCGGTGTGCACGCGCATCACGTCCCGCTCGGCTTCGATGCGCTGGAGCCCATCCTGTCTCGGCCCACTAAGGGCATCAGCCTGATCGGAGCGCGGTACCCGAGCCGGGAACAGGCGCTGCGACAGCTCGTGGCAGCGGGGATCGAGGTGACGGCGTTCGGGCGGGACTGGTCCCGTCACCCCGTCGACATGCTCAGGACCGGCGCGTACGCGCGACCAGGTGTCCGAACCGGTCGCGAGCTGTCGCGAGGCCAGGCCTACGGGGCGATGCGCGACTCGGTGGCGACACTCAACCTGCATGGCGACCAGGACGGGTTCACGATGCGGACCTTCGAGGCGGCCGGGGTCGGAGCCGTGGAGATCTGTGACCGGCCCGATATCGATCGGTTCTACGAGCCCGGTGTTGAGGTACTCAGCTACGCGAGCGCCGACGAGCTGGTGGAGCAGTGTCGTCGTGTCGTCGCCGACCCGCGTTGGGCGGACGGGATCCGGGAACGAGGGCGCGCGCGGACTCTCGATGAGCACACCCTCGCGCACCGGCTGCGCCGATTGGAGCAGCTGTGGGTCTGAACTTCCCGGTGGATCTCGATGACTGGCAGCGTTGGCAGGCGGATCATCATCGGCTGCAGCGCATGCGCGCGCGTCTGACCGGCGGGGCGCGGGATGTTCCCGCCCTCGGCGTCGCCGTGCGGGGGTCCTCGCCGACGGTGCTCGTCGCCATCGATTCCTCGTCTCCTTCCGGCATCGCGTCGCTGCACGGGCTTCTCTCGCGCATTCCGGAGCTCGCCGTGGTCAGCTCCGTGCACGGCTCGTCCGAGGTGCGCGAGCTTCTCGGGGGAGAGGAGAGCGGCGCGCGTGTCGCCGAGATCGACGTGCTTCCCGCGTCGCTCGCCGTCTTCGTCGGCGCCGGGCACTATCTGGCGGCCGGCGCAGCCGCGTGGAAACTGGCCTCCGCACGGGGACGTCCCATGACGGTGGTGCAGCACGGCCTGCTGACACCGTTCAATCCGCCTCTGCCTCCCCGAGCCCACGTGCTGGCCTTCAGCGATGAGGACGGTTCCTTCTGGGCATCGGGCCGGGACGACATCGGATGGACCGTGGTCGGATCGCAGCTGTTCTGGGACGCCGCAGGGGCGGCGGTGGAGCCGGCCGCCAGTGGCGTGCCGCAGTACCTGGGGCAACTGCATGGAGCGGAGCTGCCGCGCCGGGGCATGACACGGGCGGCGAGCCGGTTCTGGCGCGAGACCGGCGCGACCTATCGTCCGCATCCGTCTGAGGTCGACCGACTGTCGCGCGTTCAGCACGCCCTCTGGGAGCGCCAGGGCATGAGGATCGATCGCAACAGGCGCCCGCTTGCCGACGTTGGCGGCCCGGTGGTGGCGGCGTTCTCCACGGGAATCCTGGAAGCTGCTGCTGCGGGTCTCCCGTCGTGGTCCTTCTACCCCGACCCGCCCCGCTGGCTGGCCGAGTTCTGGGAGCGCTACGGGATCCGCCGCTGGGAGACCGACGACGATCCCACGCCCGCCCCGCCCTACCCCGATGTCGAGCCTGCCCTGGCGATCGCCGACGCCGTGCTCGCCCTCGCCGAAGGAGCCTCATGACCGTCCTCTGCGTGATCCCCGTGCGCGGCGGGTCGAAGGGCATCCCCGGCAAGAACGCCCGTCCCGTGGCGGGCAAGCCGCTCGTCGTATGGAGCATCGAGCAGGCGCTCGCCGCGGGCCTTGACGTGCTCGTCTCGACCGACGACGCTCATCTCGCCGAGATCGCCCGCGCGGCCGGCGCCGACGTGCCGTTCATGCGGCCTGCGGAGCTCGCCCAGGACACCACTCCCACGGAGCCGGTCATCCAACACGCGATCGCGCACCGCATCGCCGAGGGGCGGCGCCCCGAGGCGGTGATGCTGCTGCAGGCGACGTCGCCTGTGCGGCTGCCGGGCACGATCGCCCGCGCCGTGCGGGAGTTCGGCGAGACCGGAGTCGACAGCCTGGTCGGCGTCGTCGCGCAGACGCCGTTCTTCTGGCATCCGGCCGTGGACGATCAGGGCAGTGCCACGGCCGAGTACGATCCGGCCGCACGCCCGCGCCGGCAGGAGCTCACGGCCGGCGACTACTTCTACAAGGAGACCGGCTCGCTGTACCTCACCCGCACCGAGATCTACGAGCATGAGAACAACAGGATCGGCGGACGGGTGGGGCTGTTCGTGATGGACGAGGCTGAGGGCGTCGACATCGACACTCTCGTAGACTTGAAGATCGCCGAGCAGATTCTGGGGGATCTGCAGGCCTCAGACGAAGAGACGGCCAACAACTCATGATCATCGAACGCGACCTGGGGCCGTTCATCGTCTTCGCGGAGGATCCGATCCTCACCGGTCTGGGCAAGATCAACGCCAACAAGCAGCGCATCGTGTTCTGCGTCGACGCGCACGGGATCCTCATCGGCTCACTTTCCGACGGCGACTTCCGCCGTTGGCTGATCGCCAACCCCGACGCGTCGCTCGACGTGTCCACCGCGACGGTCGCGAACCGCGCCGTGCGCACCATGCCACACACCGCGATCCCGGCGGAGATCGCACCCCTGCTCGGCCACGGCGGGGTGCACCACGTGCCACTCGTCGACGACCGCGGGCACCTGTGGGCGATCGCAATCGACGAGGCCGACACGCTCCGCATCGCCGGGCACGAGATCGGCCCGGGCCACCCCGCGTTCGTGATCGCCGAGGTCGGCAACAACCACAACGGATCCGTCGACCTCGCCAAGCGGCTCGTCGACCTCGCCGTCGAGGCGAACGCCGACGCGGTGAAGTTCCAGCTGCGCGACATGGACGCGCTGTACCGCCAGCGCGGGGCGGCGACCGGGGGAGAGGATCTGGGCGTGCAGTACACGCTCGACCTGCTGCGCCGGTTCTCGCTTCCCGCGGAGAAGCTGTTCGAGGTGTTCGACCACGCCCGCGATGCCGGCATCGACGTGATGTGCACCCCGTGGGACGCTCCGAGCGTGCAGGCCCTCGCCGACTACGGCGTGCCGGCACTGAAGATCGCCTCGGCCGACCTCACCAACCACGAGCTGATCCTCGATGCCGCCGGTAAGGGACTGCCGCTCGTGCTCAGCACGGGGATGTCGCGGGAGAGCGAGATCCTCGAGACGGTCGCGCTGCTGCGGGGGCAGGGAGCACCGTATGCGCTGCTGCACTGCCAGTCGACGTACCCCGCGCCGTACAAGGACCTCAATCTGCGTTACCTCGACCGGCTCGCCGAGATCGGCCAGTGCGTGGTCGGATACTCCGGGCACGAGCGCGGCTGGCACGTGCCGGTAGCGGCCGTCGCCCGTGGCGCGCACATCATCGAGAAGCACTTCACTATCGACCGCACCATGGAGGGCAACGACCACACCGTGTCGCTGCTGCCCGACGAGTTCCGGATCATGGTCGAGCAGATCCGCGACATCGAGACCTCGCTGGGCACCGGCGAGACCCGCGTCGTATCGACCGGCGAGCAGATGAACCGGGTGACTCTCGCGAAGTCGCTGGTCGCGGCCCGGCCGCTCTCCCACGGCGCGGTGTTGACCGCCGCTGACGTGATGGTGAAGAGCCCCGGGCGAGGACTTCAGCCGAACACCCTGCCGCAGCTGCTCGGCCGCACTCTGCAGCGGGACATGGCCGAGGGCGATTTCTTCTTCGACGGCGACCTGCGCGACACGGCGCCTGTCGGGCGGCCGTTCACGTTCCGTCGGCCTTGGGGCCTGCCGGTGCGTTATCACGACGCCGCCGCGCTGCTGGCGCAGTCGAACCCCGACTTCCTCGAGTTCCACTTCTCGTACAAGGACCTTGACGTCGACATGGACGACTTCTTCACGGAGAAGCTGCCGATCGGGTTCACGACGCATCTGCCGGATCTGTTCGCCGGGGACTTTCTCGTCGACCTCGCCTCCGACGATGAGGAGATCTGGGAGCGCTCCATCCGCGAGGTGCAGCGCACCATCGACGTGACCCGCGCGCTGCGCAAATGGTTCACCCTCGATGAGGACCCGATCATGGTGGTCACCATGGGCGGGTTCACGAAGGACAAGCACATCGCCCCGGAGGGACGCGCGCACAAGTATGCGCGCATCGCCGCCGCCCTGAAGCGACTCGACACCACCGGCGTGCGGATCGCGGCGCAGACCCTGCCGCCGTATCCGTGGCTCATGGGCGGACAGCAGTTCCACAACCTGTTCGTCGATCCGCGCGACACCGCCCGGTTCGCGGAGGAGACGGGCACGGCTCTGTGCTTCGACGCCTCGCACACCAAGCTCGCCACCAACTGGCTGGGCCTGGCGTTCTCGGAGGCGGTCGACCTGCTCGCACCGCACACCATCCACCTGCACCTCGTCGATGCGACCGGCGTCGACGGCGAGGGCGTGCAGGTGGGCGAGGGCGACATCGACTGGCCCGCGTTCGGTGCGCAGCTCGATGCGCAGGCGGCCGGTGTGCCGTTCATCCCGGAGATCTGGCAGGGCCACGTGAACAACGGCGAGGGTTTCTGGACCGCGCTGGATCGGATGGAGGCGTGGTTGTGAGGCCCAAACGAGGGTGCTTCTCCGTGATCATCCCTACGCTGCAGCGGGCTGATCTTCGCCCGCTGGTGGACCAATGCATTGCGCACCCCTTGGTCGGCGAGGTGCTCGTCATCAACAATGCTTCAGCACCGCTTTCATGGGCATCGCCGAAAGTACGTGTGTTCGATCAAACAGAGAATATCTACGTCAATCCGGCGTGGAACCTCGGCGCGAGGGAAGCCAGAGGTGAGTATCTGGCAATAGTCAATGACGATGTTCTCTTCGAGAACGAGGCCCTGGAAGAGGCCGCCTCGATCCTGCAGCGAGGCATCCACGGCCTGGTCATCCCAGATGCATCGTGCTTTCACGATCTGCCGAACGGACGCATCGCGCATCGGCCTGCACCTTATCCCAATGACTTCTTCGGCACGTTCATGTGCTTGCGCAAGTCCGACTTCATCCCCGTTCCCGACGACATGCTCATCTGGGGTGGCGACGATTGGCTGTTTCTGAGCGCGAAGCGCATGCCGACGGCGCTGATCCGAACGCGCTTTGTCACTGACATGCATAAAACTAGCGGTAGCACCGAGTTCTTCGGCATCCGCCAGGAGAATTGGTACGCATCGCAGCGGCGGCTTGGGTCGAAACACCCTGACGGTATCGGGCGTGGAGAGGTTCCGCATCGGGCCTGGCACCTCATCCGGAGCTCGTACGCCGCATTGCAATCCGTTCGGCGTCGTTGGGGACGCTGATCGAGATGCGACTTCTCCGAGCACGGCTGGCGAGAACATCCGACGAGTCCCATTCCGGGAACAGGCCAGCGAGGACTGCGGGACTGTACTTTCCTGTTCTGACTGCGCGTGGTGGCGCCGAACGGCTCGCGTTGGTCCTGGCACTAGAACTCGCGAAGGCTGGCATCGAAACGACAATCTTCACTTCGCGATCGGTGTCGATCGCTCAGATCGAGACCGACCTGGGCGAGTCCATCGCGACCCTCAGGATCGAGACGCTGCCGACGACGAAGCGATTGCCGAGGCTTCGAGCGGTGCGTCAAGCACGGATCGACGGCGTTGAGGCGTCAGCGATACGCGCGCGACGGCTGGACCTCTTCATCAATTGCGACTACCGATCGAGCCTGCCGGGATGCGGGCGCGCCAATGTCTTCTACTGCCATTTTCCGCATGACCTTCGAGTCGCCGAGGCGCGTCTCGGCAGACGGGCATATCTGGGCGCGCTGGAGATGGCCAGGCGGCTGCTCATCGATCGGAATGTTCGCGGATCTCTTGCCACTTACGAGCAGATCTGGGCGAATTCACGCTTCACCGCTCGCCACGTCGAGCAAATGTGGGGTCGCTCCGTGCAGGTCGTCTATCCGCCGTGCGACATGCTCGCTCCCTTGAAGAAGAAGCGGATGATCGTCGCCGTCGGGCGGTTTCAGGCGGGGAGAGGGCCGGGTGTGCCGCACAAGTCACAGGACTATCTCATCGACGCATTCCGTCGACTGCCTGACCTCCATGCCGAGGGCTGGCGGCTCGTGCTCCTCGGCGGCGCCTCTGACGAGGACCAATCATTCGTGACGTCGCTCCGTGAACAGTCCGCGGGACTTCCCATCGACATCAGGGTGAATCCCTCACACGCGGAAATCGCCGCTGCCGTCGGGTCGGCGTCGATCTTCTGGCACGCGCAGGGAGTGGACGGGGACGCTGCGGCGCATCCTCGTTCGCAGGAGCACTTCGGAATCAGCACTGTGGAAGCGATGTCGGCGGGCGCGCTCCCACTGGTTTACGGGGCGGCCGGGCCCGCCGAGATCGTCGAGCCCGTCGCCGCGCTTCGTCCGTGGCAGAACCTGCAGGAGCTGCTGGATGCCACGAGGACGGTCGTGGCCCTGTCTGCCGACGCGAGGGATGCTCTGGCGCAACTCTGCGTCGCGCGTGCGCACGACTTCGATCGGGTGCGCTTCGCCGAGCGGCTGCGGCAGCTACTGAGTCTTCAGCCGAGTTCTGCACGGGCCACGACACGGAGCAATCATGAATGACATCGATTCCGGAGTGCAGCAGGCCGCCGACAAAGGCTTACGCATCTGCATCACCAGCGGCGGGGATGAGATCCGGAATCGCAGCTACGTCAACCATGCGATATATGCCGGAGAGCATGGATTCAACCATCAACTGGGTATTGGCCTGGCGCAGGGGATCACATCGCAGTACTACTACAAGCTCGAGATCGTCTTGGCGACTCTTCCCTTTTTTGACTGGATCGTCTGGCTCGACGACGACGTGTACGTGACTGACATGCGGGGCCGTCAGATTGAGACCCTCGTCGCAGAGGCGGAGCGACACGACCAGTTTCTCGTCATCGCCGAGGGGCCGGAAGAGCCGGACGGCACTTGGACTCGCGTGAATACCGGTGTCTTCGTTCTGCGGAACGACCCTCGTTCCTACAAGCTGATCGAGCGGGCGAAGAGCGTCGACTTGAAGGAACTGTCAGAGCGCTGGGACAGTGAGCGTTCTGGGTTGTGGACGAATGGTGATCAGGATGCGATCTGGGATGCGATCGACTCCGACGAAGACCTCACGCGGGGCACTCAAATCGTCGCACACTCTCTGCTGAATTCACGTCCGCACTACTATCGCGCTGGGCCTGAGGATGCGTTTGCAGTACATTTCTGCGGCCCGGGTGATAAAGCGATGAAGACCGCGGCATTCGGCCGGCGGTTCGGGCTCGGGCAGGAGATCGTCGCGGAGGATCTCCTGAACAGATGGTCGGTGCGGAAGCGTCAGTCCATGCCCCTGGTCGAGATACTCGCGCGCCGTCTCCGCTGGCGGATTCGTCTGGGGACGAAGCGGGTGAGGCGCAAGGTCGAATGGATCCGCAGTACTCATCGCTGGAAGTAGCATCGCTGTCGTTGGAGGAACGGCCATATGAGCATCAAGTACGAGCTTCAGCAGTGGAAGCATCGCGCCTTCCTTGCCTACAAGCCCTATCGTTTTCCGATTGCGCACCGCATCGAGCCTCTCTTTCGAAGCATCCACCGACTCATGCCGGATAACTTCGATCCAGCGGACTGGCCCGACACTCATCTCGTCCATGACGAGCCGCTGCTGCGCGAGACGACAGAGCCTGTCGCGCGCAGGATCTTCGTCTTCTGGACCGGTCCCAATCCTTTGACGCCGAATCGGGAGCGCAACCTGGAGAGCATCCGAAGGGTCAATCCGGAGATCGACGTGATACTCATCACCCCGGAGGAACTGGGCGACTGGATCCTCCCTGAGCATCCGCTGCACCCGAGTTATGACCACCTGTCCTTCATACATCGCGCGGACTATCTCCGGGCATACATGCTCAACCACCATGGTGGTGGATACGCAGATATCAAAGGAGCAACGGCCGCCTGGAGCGGCGCATTCGATCGTTTGGATCAGAGTGATGCCTGGATGGCAGGATACCGAGTTCCGGTGCGTCTGATGGGAACCAACCATCCGAATGTCCGCCTGGAGAAAGTGATGCGCCGCTACTCCGAGATCCGCCTCGGCCAGAATGCATATCTCGCTCGTCCCCAGACGCCGCTCACGATGGAATGGTGCCGTGGGATGGACCTCGTGTTGGACGCTGCTGCCGAGCGGCTCGCCGACGTCCCTGGTAACCCACGAGGGGACAACCCTGGCTATCCGCTCATGCTCAATGCGATCCTTGCGCAGGTCCTCGATCCGCTTGAGGTCAAGTACCGTCAACATCTGATCTACGACGAGCGACTGTTCATGGATCCTGATGATTACATTTAGCGGTTCGTATCCTCGCACTCCGCCTGGTTGGTGGCCCCAGTGGTGTCGGAAGGTCATCATCGTCGCACCGCGGTACCCGGAGGTGAGCGGCGGAGCCCGTTTCGTGGACAATTTTGCCAGTGCGCTTTCGGCCATCGGAGTATCCGTAGAGGTGTTCTCAGCCTATTCGGGCCACGGAAGACCCGCATGGCCGGTCAAGACGGTTATCACCCACGAGAAGCTGCACCGCCACGCGGTCCTGCGGGGGCTGCCGAGGCGATATTCCATCCTGAATATCCTCCGGGCATTCTCATTGTTCGTGTTCAAGCGACTGGACCGAATTCGAATACGGATTCTTACGGTTCGAGCTCTCAACCACGAGTCCGAAAACGCCGTCATCGTATTCACGGACGTGGTGGCCAAGCGTGCCTTGGACGACCTTGGCGTGTCTTCTCGGATCCACGGTATTCAGATCGGTCAACATCATTCCTCGTTCCAGAATCTAGAGATCGACGCGCCTGTCAGAGCCGCCGTCGAGCATGCCTTTCAGTCGATTGGCGCATTCACCGCCCTTTCTCAGGAAGATGCGCGCAAGTTCGCGTCTCTCCTGGTTGTCCCATGTTTCGCCGTGCCCAATATGCTCTCGCCCCAGATCTCCACCGACATCACCGACCCATCTACTGACAACACGACCATGGTTGCACTCGGCCGGCTTTCGAGCGAGAAGCAGTTCGAGATGCTGATTCTGGCATTTCTGCGTGCCACGGACCGCGATGATCTGCGTGATTGGACCCTCGATATTTATGGCGATGGTGATCAGCGGAGCTATCTCCAGGCGTTGATCGAGGACAGGCATGTCCAAGACCGAGTGAGGCTGCGGGGAGTGACCGATGATGTCGCGCGGGTTTTTTCAGGCGCCTCGTTGCACGTAGTCTCATCGAGGTACGAAGGCTTTGGTCTATCCGTCCTCGAGGCGGCGCAACATGGTGTTGCGACCGTCGCCTTCGATTGCTCGCCCGGACTGCATGACCTGATGGTCTCTGTCCATGGTGTGCTCGTGCAGCCGACGGAGGGCGTCGACGGGCTGGCAGCTGGTATTCAGTGCTTGATCGAGGATCCCGCATCGCTTCGCGAGCGCGGACTGCGGGCCCGCGAAGGAACGTCTGTCTACGAGCCGGAACGCATCCTGCGGCAGTGGGCACCGGTCGTTGAAGCCGCCGCGCGTTCGAAATCGGGTTCGACACCGCGCACAGATCAGGTATTCGAGGGACGATGACGGAGCTGGACCTTCTCTACATCAAGCCGCGCGGCGACGGCTGGGCCCCGATACACGCGCTTGCGGCGCTCACGACACGGCTCCTGGGTGCCCGCCGCGTCACTGTCGACGATCGGGGAAATGTCTCATACGCCTCGAAGGCGGGCGCCTATCTGCCACGACGCAGAGGTGGCGCCCGCTCCCTTCTGCTGCTCGCTCCGAACCCGGCGCATCTCGCCTATGCGACCCATATGAATCCTTGGCTGCGGCGATACGATTCCATCGCGGCATGGGTCATCGATTCTTTCTCGACGGAGTGGATCGGGCGGTTCGCGCAGCGGCGGCAGTTCGATCAGATTTTCATCACAGACCGGAACCTGATCGACGAGTGGCACGACCGCACGGCATCTGCAATCCACTGGGCGCCGTGGGGTTCGGACACACTGGCGAGGCCGATCGGCTCGACGGCGAGGACGAGTGATGTGCTGCGTCTCGGCCGGCAGCCGGCGGCCTGGAGCGATGACATGCTGACGGCTCGTGCATGCGAGGAGGAAGGGATCCGCTTCGCCACCGTCCCGCGAATGACCGGAGACGGAGTAGCCGACTACGCGAATGTTCGGCAGTCGCTCGGGTCGACCAGATTCGTCTTGGCCTTCAGCAACCTGGTGAGCCCCGGCAATTACACTCACTCAACTCGGGACTATGTCACGGCGCGTTGGGTGGACGGGCTCGCGTCTGGTGCAGTGGTGGCGGGCAGAGCTCCGGTCATCGCTGGTGAGATGTTCTGGGACGGTGCGACGCTCGAGATTGACCCGTGGGATCGCGCAGCGGGTGTGAGGGCGCTTGCCGAGGCCGTGAACTCATGGACCCCGGCTGTTGCCGAGCGGAATGCCGCTTTAGCGCGTGAGCGTCTCGATTGGCGTCTTCGTCTACGCGATATCGTCACGACCTGCGGCTGGGATGTCCCTGGGACGCTCACGGAGGAACTCGGCAGGCTGGGCGGAGCGATGCGGCATGGCTGACCCGACCGTCTTGTGGGTGTGTCCTGTCTCGAACCTGGCCGGTGTGGCACGCCACATCCTCGACACCGCGCGCGTCGGCATTCCTGGCTGGAGGCTCATGGTCACGGCGCCGGAGGGTCCGCTTCTCGAAGGTCTGCGGGCTCTCGATGTCACCGTGATCCCGCTCCCGATCGATTCGACGCGACGCGCTGTCGTCGCGCTGCGGCACACGTTGAAGCAGCTTCGCCCGGCCATCGCCCACTCGCACCTGGCCAAGGCCGACATCCTGCTGGCCGCGGCTGCGTTCGGGCTCCCCGTCACGCTGGTCACCACGGAGCACCACATTCCTCCGGACCGCTACATGTTCCATCCCTCGCGAGTGGGGGCGGCGACGATGGAGAACATTCATCGCGCTCGACTGACGCGTTTCACGGCCGCGATCGCCGTGAGCGAGTCCACCAAGCGCGACATGATGCAGCGCTGGCATCCACGGCTTCCGGTCGTGGTCAAGCTCAACGGGGTCGACCGGCCGCAATCGTGGCCGACTCGTGCGGCGGGGCTTCGGATGCTCTCGCTGTCGCGGCTTGACGTGGAGAAGAACGTGGAGATGTCGTTGCACGCGTTCGCCCGCCTGCTGCCGGACCATCCCGAGGCCACATTCACCATCGCAGGAACCGGTTCGGATGGCGACCGGCTACGTGCGCGGGCACGGTCTCTCGGCATTGATCATCGGGCACGGTTCGTCGGGTTCGTGGATGCGGCGCGGGCGATGGCAGAACATGACGTGCTGCTGCAGCCATCCCGGTCCGACAACTTCTCGTATGCATTGCTGGATGCTGTGGCGCAGGGGATGGGCGTTGCCGCGAGCCCGGTCGGCGGCAACCCGGAGATCCTCCCCGAGCGGTGCATCGCGCCCTTCGAGGATGTCGATCGGCTGGCTGCGATCGCGGTGACGCAGGGGCTCGAGGTCGGGCAGCGCCCGACGCTGTCGGCATCGATACCGAACACCCGAGAGATGGTCGCCGGCATCGCAGCGGTCTATGCCGACACGGGATGGCAGAATCGACGGGGGAATCAATCGTGACTGGGGAATCGATCGTGACTGGGGAATCGATCGTGGGAAGGGCAACGTGAAAGCTTCGGTCATCGTGCCCACACGGGGCGGAGCCGAACGGTTGCCGGCCTTGCTGTCGTCTCTGGCCGCGCAGACGCACACCGAATGGGAGGCGATCGTCGTCATCGATGGGGACATCGATCGCTCGGCGAAAGTGGTCGCCGAATACGCGCACCTGCCGGTGCGAAGCATCGTGTTCCCTGAGAACAGAGGGCGTGTCGCTGCCCTCAACGCCGGCCTGGCAGATGCCGACGGTGACGTACTGCTGCGGGTCGATGACGATTTCGAGTTGAGCCCGGGGCATCTGGCCGCACACCTGGCTCAGCATGAGAAGGGTGAACACGGAGTGATCGGACTGCCGCGCAACATCGCGCAGCCCACGCGGTACATGCGCGTCTACGGCGTCGAGGCCGACGAGCGCGGTCGGCGCGAGGCGTATGCGATCGAGGCATCCGAGCGCTGGCGGCTGTGGGGCGGCAACGTCTCTGTCACCCGTGCCACCTATGAGCGGGTCGGTGGTTACGACCCGCGCTATCGTGGGTACGGCTGGGAAGACGTCGACTACGGCTACCGGGTTCATCTGGCGGGTGTGCCCATCGTCCTGGCTCGGGACGCAGAGGTTCGACACCATGTCGCCTCGGTGACGACGCCGATCCGGGTCCGTCGCGCCTTCGACTCGGGAGCAGCGCGGAGGACCTTCGATTCGATCCATGGTGCAGGCGTGAGCGGACCGCCGTATCCCGTGGCTTCCTCCACCTGGAACCGAATGGTCATCGGGGTGTCGAAGCGACTGAGTCGAGGACGAGCGGACCGACTCGCGCGCTGTGTCGAGGGGGGGATTGTCCTGCTCCCTCGGTCGGTTGCTCGTCGGGCAATCGGGCTTTGTGTCGAAGCCGCCGGTGTCGCCGGATATCGGGTCGGGCGCGATGCCACGGGAGCGGACTCATGAGGGCGGACCTCCGATACCTCATCTCGACCTTCCCACGGCAAGACCGAGTTCGTCTCAGCCTCTACGTCGTGCTGCAGTTCCTCGTCTCGCTCATGGACCTGGTCGGGCTCGCGGCCGTGCTGCCGCTCATGAACGTGCTTCTCGGTGCTGACATGTCGACCGGCTATCTCAGCGTGCTCAGCGGACTCCTCGGTCACCCCGATCGCACTCAGTTCGTGATCTTGATGGCTGCGATCATGGTCGTCGCTTTCTGCCTGAAAGCGGTCCTGAGCCTGGTGATCCAGTGGTGGAGCACCGGCCTCGTCGTGCGACTCCAGGTGCGCACGGGCTCGCGGATCCTCCGCGCATTCCTCAGCGAAGATTTCCTCACTCATCGGCGCCGCGATATCGGAGAGATCGTCCGCGCCGTCGAGAGCGCTACCGCCGATGCCCACGGAAAGGTTCTCGGGGGAGTGCTGAGCCTCATCGCCTCCGGTTTGTCGATCCTGATGGCCGTTGCGGTTGTCGTGGTCGCTATGCCATTGCCGGCGCTCGGCGCCATCGCCTATTTCGGCATCATCGTCTTCGCGATGCAGCGGATTCTGGCGGGGCGGAACCGTCGTGCGGGTCATGACGCGATGGAGGCTGCGCATCGGCGGAGCATCGCGCTGCTCGACGCGCTGCACGGTTTCCGAGAAGTACGCATCCATGACGTCGAGGAGCACTTCGTTGATGCCTACGACGCCGCGAACGAGGCGCAGGGCCTGGCGAGTCGACGAGCGAACTTCTACACGCAGCTGCCGAAGTATCTGCTTGAGGCTGTCGGTATGGGGGGGATCGCGCTGCTGTTGACGCTCGTTGCCCTTTCGAGCGACGGAGGTTCTGCGATCCCCGCCCTGAGTCTTTTTGTCGCGGCGACCCTTCGGGTGCTGCCAACGATGTCTGCGCTCACCGCGACGGTCGGGGTCGTGCGGAACGGTGCACCAGGCCTGGCTATCGTCACGGAGACGTTGAAGAGGCTGCCCGAACCTGTCGATCGACCGCATTCCAGCGACGTTTCGTCGGGGCTCCCCTCGGAGATCGTCATCGATGACGTGTCGTTCCGGTATCCGGATGGGACGAAGGACGTGCTCTCGGATATCGGGGTGACGATTCCACCCGGAACCTCTCTCGCACTGTGCGGGCTTAGCGGCTCGGGGAAGACCACCCTGGTCGACATCATGCTGGGGCTCATCGAGCCGGAGAAGGGCTCGGTGACGTACGGAGGAACTCCGGTGCGGGAAGCAGGTGCTGCGTGGACAGAGGTCATCGCATATGTTCCGCAGGACGTCTTCCTCCTCAACGATTCGCTTGCCGCGAATGTGGCCTTTGGCGAGCCCGAAGGAGAGTGGGATATCGCGCGAATCAACGATGCACTGGCGCGTGCTCAACTCGGTGATCTTGTGGCGGTTCTACCCGATGGCATCGCCTCGAGAGTGGGAGAGCGTGGGTCGAGGATCTCCGGGGGGCAGCGTCAGCGCTTGGGCATCGCTCGCGCACTGTACCGGCGCCCGCAGGTGATCGTCTTCGATGAGGCGACTTCGGCGCTCGATAACGAGACTGAGGACCGCATCGCGTCGACCATCCGCAGTCTGTCTGGTCAGATCACCACGATCCTTGTGGCACATCGTCTCTCGACGGTTCGTGATGTCGACCAACTCGTCTACCTGGAAGAGGGGCGGGTCGCCGGTCGAGGAACGTTCGCCGAGGTCCGCGACTCCAGCCCAGGGTTCGCTCGACTTGTGGCACTCGGGCGACTGGACGCGTGAATGTGCTTGGGCTGTCGCTCGACGGGATCGCCGTCAAGCGACAGCACCTGAGAACCGGAGACTGAAGACTCGTTCGCGCAGTTGACCCTCGAGATTGCCGACGATCGCGCCCGCACGATAAGCGAAGGCGTATCGATGTGCGATGGTCTGCCGGCGAACCCGGAGATATTCGAATGGGAGCTTCGCCGTTGACGACACGGCCCAGCGCATCGACATTCCTCGCACAGGGCGTCCGAGGATGACGGAGAGACGCCAGAGGCGCAATTGCGAGCGTGAATAGCTTCGACGTTGTGCGAACACCTGTCGCGTATTACTTCGCAGCCGGTAATCCACAATCGCGTCGGGGTTGTAGGCGATCTGGTACCCGGCTTCTTGAGCACGCCAGCTGAACTCGACATCTTCTGAGCCGCTGAGCTGAGACTCATCCATCTCCCCGACCGCGAAATAGGTTGATCGACGAACCCCGAGATTGCATCCGAAGACGAAGGGGAGGTAGTCGAATAACCTGATTGTCCCCAGCATCGCGGATTGGTCGTCGACCGGGTCGACGGAAGCCCCCGAGCTGAGGTACGTCCGCCACACATAGGGCGGGTTCAGCCTGTCCAGGCGGAGAGGTCCGGTCGCAAGCACGTCTCCGGTATCCAGAGTGGCGCACATCGCTTCGACCCAGGTCGGCGATACGACGTCGTCGGAGTCGCAGAGCGCAAGATAAGGCGATGTTGCCACCCGCGCGCCGGCGTTGCTGGCGTGACTGCGTCCCGGAACATCTGAGGCATCCACGATTCGGATGTCGAGCCTGTCCCGGTAACCCGAGACAATAGTCTTGAGTTCCTCAGAGCCCTCGTTGTCGGCGACGATCACGTCGTACGATCGATCTGTGATTTGGCAGGCCAGTGCATCCAGCTGCAAAGCAAGCGTCGCCTGGCTACGGAAGTACGCGATCACGACGGACAACTGGGGCACCTGACCATCGTCGCACACGACCGTGGGCGCTCCGGAAGGCATGCATTGTTCCAGCGGCGACGCGGTGCCACTGTGGCGTCTCACCGCGAGGCGGCGGATCTTTCGCGTCAACCCGGGGTTGATCCGGTCGGCGGGAGCACCCACAGTCGCTCGCGTGCGGGGAGGGTCTCCGCCTTTGAGAGGCGCCGCGCGTCGCTGTCCATGACCTCGAGCTGTGACGAGTAATGGCGGATGCGATCGTGCTTCCACTCGCGGTTGACGGGGCTGCTCAGAGCCGTGACGGGGCGCTGCCAGCGGGACGCCACGGCGGCGACGGCGTCGTCTGCGGGATACCACCAGAGGTAAGGCAGATCCTCCATCAGTGCCAGGGTGACTCTGGGGTCGTTCGCCAATGCGTTGCCGACCGCGTCGCGCACGGCCAGATGATCGTTGTTCACGGCCAGGCCGTGGGCTTGGGCGGCCCGGCGGCGCCGCAGGTAGAGCCGATGCTTGAGGTTGCGCAGCGGCGTGAGCAGGGGAGCCAGCGGCGAACGCGCTGCTCGTCGTGCGACCTCCGTTCTCCGGCTGTCGTTCGTCTCTGTCGCCCGGGCGACGGGGACGCCCGCGCATGCGGGCAGCACCACGACGGGGTCTGAGTCGGCATGCGCGGAAACCCATGAGGTCACCTCCGCGACCAGCGCGGCGAGATCGTGGCGGCGGCGCTTGGGCGTCGTGTACGCCCCGTCCAGATGGTCGAGTCGGCGAACTCGGGCGGACGACCCCGCGAATGCGGCCGCATCCTCCTTGCGCCGCACCTCCAGCGCCTGGTGTGAGTCGGTGAAACCGCAGGAGCGATCCCAGTCGGTGGTGATCGGCGGGCTCGGCTCTCCGGCGAACACCGTCCAGACTTCGGGGTCACCACGACGGATGAGCTCGGACGCACTGAAGAGCGCGTCGTCGAGGTGCGGGGAGAGGATCAGGATCGGTCGACCGGTGAAGTGCTCGATCGTCTCCATCTCCAGGCCGACTCCGATCGCGGGAATGGCGCGATCCCGTCCCAGCGCGTGCCGCAGCTTCCCCTCGTAGACCCCGATGGTGAGTCCCGCGCGCGAAGCCAGGCCCTCGAGGTCGCGGGTCTTCGGGCGCAGGGCCATCCGGGATCCACTGGCCAGCACGCGAAGCGGTTCCAGCCTCCAGCGTCCACTCACGAGAACGGGGGAGCGATCCTCGATGTGATGCCGCGCACACAGGAAGACGTGAGAGATCCCTCGGGATCTGGCAGCGCGAAAGGCCTGTCGCGCACCCGTGCGCGATCGGTACGCGATGCGCACACCGGGAGCCGACGCGATCGGGAAACCCGCGTCCTGCAGCCGGATCGCCAGGTCGTTGTCCTCGACGTCGCCAGGCAGCCCAGCATCGTAGCCACGCACAGCCCAGGCGGTCGCACGTCGCATCCCCGAGTTGCCGCCGAGGATGATCGGCCACGGTACCGTCGTTCCCGCGCGGACGGGCAGGCCCGGCTCGAGCTCTCGATCGAGCCGACGCCAGATGTCGTCGAGGTCATCGCCGATCGCACCGTCGGCGATGCGGAAGCCCGGGCCGCTGAACACGTCGACGAGGTCGAGAGCCACGCACCCGCCGGCGACCCAGTCGGAGGCGACGACGTCGTCGGAGTCGCAGAAGAGCAGCTTGTCCGCGACGGCGGCGGACATGCCCACGTTGCGCGCGTACGCCGCGCCAGGGCGCTCGGACGCGTCCACGAGCCTCAGCCGGAGCTGGTCGCGCCATCCGTCCAACAGCTGCTCCAGTTCGTCGGAAGATCCATTGTCGGCGATGACGACCTCGAAGACAGGGGCATCGACCTGGCGCGCGAGCGCTTCGAGTTGCAGGCCGAGCGTTCGCGTGCTGTTGCGGCACGGGATGATGACGGATGCGGCCGGCGAGACGATCTCAGGGGCTGCGATCCCATCACCGTCCGGCATGTGCGTCCGACCTGCGCAATGGGCGAGCCGGGACGCCGCCGACGGTGGTGCCCGCGGCAACGTCGCGGGTGACGACGGCCCCGGCCGCCACCGTCGCGCCATCCCCGATGCTCACACCGCCCAGCACGACCACGTTCTGTCCGAGGAAGACATCGTTCCCGATCGCGATCTCACCCGTGCCGACAACGGCATGGCGGTCGACGCGCCCGTGATCGGTGCTCGCGACGAAGACGTTGTCGGCGATCACGCACCGGTCTCCGATGCGGACCGGGTTGACGGAGTGCAGATGGCATCGATGCCCGATATACGTGTGCGAACCGATCGACAGCCGTCCGGCAGCGCCCTCGGCGGCAAGCCACGCGCCATCGCGCACGATCACCTCATCACCGATGCTGATGCGGTCGACGCCTTGCAGGTACAGCGGGCGGACGATCACGGAGCCGTGTCCGATCGACGCGAACGCCGCACGCATCAGGGGCATCCCCAGGCGAGACAGGTGATACCTCAGGCCGGCTCGCTTCTCTACCAGCACCTGCGCGAGTCTCATGACATTCGCCTCATTCGATGAACCGTTGCACCCTGTCGACCGGCTTACCGAACCGCTCGTACCACGCGATTCCGAGCGCGAGGAACGCCACCGACGTGAAGAACACCTCGCCCAGCTGCCATGCCGTCACCAAGACCACGATGAGCGCCCCCTCGGCGGCGCGCAGGCCGGTGCTCACGCGTCGGCGTGTGCTGAACAGGCCCAGTCCGACGATGCCCACGAAGAACAGGACGATCAGCAGCATCGGGAAGCCGCCCTCGACGAAGAGCGCGGCGTACGAGTCGTGGAACCACATGTGGGGGTGGTTCTTGATGTTGACCCACGCCGTGTTCAGGCCTTGGCCGAACCAGGGGGTGAGTCCGACCTTGACGGCCTCTGCGGCGTGGATCGTCGCTCTGAGGAGGTCGGTGCCCGTGCGGTCTGCGAAGGGTCCGACCTGTGAGAACTCCGCCTCGAACCAGTTCAGGAGCTGAACTCCCACGGCGAACGCCAGCAGACGCAGCAACAGCCCGATCCGGTTGCGCAGAAACCACCAGATCAGAGCGGCGACGAATGCGGCGAGAGAGGTCCGGGAGCCGGTGAGCCAGATCAGGCCGAAGAACGCGGCCGCGAGAGTGAGCTGTTTCCAGCCACGCCGCACCAGACTGAGGGAGAGCAGCCCGACCACGGCGTAGTAGAGACCGGCGACGTTCTTGTCGCCCAGCCAGCCGGTGAGGTACGGCGGGTAGTCGTTGGGCGTGAGGTGCAGGTAGAACGCAGCCGCGTTGATGGCGAGTCCGAAGATCGCACCGGTGACCAGCGATCGCCATTCCACGCGTCCGCCCGCGATCATGATCGCGAACGCCATGAGCAGCAGCAGCCGGAGAGCCCGCTGCGCCCAGGACTCGCCCGCGTTGATCGAAGTGAAGACCGCGCTCGCGATCATTCCGGCATAGGCGAGCCCGAACCAGACCAGATTCGGGGAGGTGACGCGTGGACGTGTGAAAACACCGAATCCGACGACGAGCACCATCATCAGCACTTCGCCCGGGATGCCCGCGACCAGGGGAAAGCGCCAGAAGCTGACGGTCAGGCCGAGGACGAACTCATAGAGTCGCACGTCACGCCACGTGAAGGCCGGCTCGAGCGGGCCGACTCCCTGCCGCGGTTGCGCACGCGATGAGGAACGGATCGGCGAGCCATCCGTGGGCTTCGTCGAAACAGAACTCATCTGACCCGGTCCATGATCACTTCGGCCTGCGCGTGAAGCGAGCGCAACGCTGTCGATTCTGCTCGCCCCATGCTGTTTTCCCCACTACCGATCGCGCGGATCAACGACACGCTACCGCCCGGGCACTCGGCAAGACCCTCGTACGTTTTTACCACATGTGGCCCGGGGGCACCGGGGTGCGCATAGCGTCGGCCATACTCGAATCATGGTTGGCACGCGTGAGACCCCGGTCTGGGTCATGGTGCATCTCACGCACGCCGCGATCCAGCTCGTCGCAGATCGGGCGAGTGCCGACATCCTGCACATCAAAGGGCCGACAGACGCCCCGCTGCGGGCTCACCCGCACTACTCGACCGATACCGACGTCCTCGTCCGCCCCGCGCACATGGACAGGTTCCTGGACGCCCTGGAAGCGGACGGCTGGTCGCGTCTGACGGATTTCGACAACGGATCCCCGTTCGGTCACGCCGCGAATTTCGAGCACTCCGCCTGGGCAGCGGCGGACGTTCATCGCATGATCCCGGGACTGTCACGCGACCCCGCTGAGGTCTTCGATCGCCTTTGGGAGGCGCGGCAGAACACCGAGATCGGCCACCGCGCATGCTCGATCCCTGCACCGCCCGCCCAGGTGCTCATCCAGGTGACGCATGTGGCGCGTTCTCATGGCGCGACGGAACCGGAGACGTGGACTCACGCCGATGAGCAATTGCGATCGATGACGCGCGCGCTCGCCGCCGAGCTCGGTGGGGACGTGGCGTTCGCCGCGGGTCTCGGCGAACTCGATGCGTTCCGCGATGCCCGTGACTATGCGCTTTGGAAGCACTGGTCGGCACCAGAGGACAACAGGGTTCTCGAGTGGGCTGCGCGCCTGCGCAGCGCACACGGGCTGCGTGCGAGGGCTCGCATCATCGTTCAGGCCATGGGGGTCAACCGGGCACGGCTGCGCATGCAGCTGGGACATGAACCGACCCGCCGGGAGATCGCGGCCGAGCAGAGGGACAGGATCCGTCATGCCCTCTCGTCCGGCGTCGCCGCGATCGTGGGGATCTTCCCCGCCGGCCGAGGACCTCGCGGCGGACGTCGAGGATAAGACGCGCACCGTGGCGTTGTCGCCGCATCTGACTCAGATCAGTGTCGAATCGACGGCGGAGTGCCGAAATCTGCGTACCTCTGAAAGCGCTGGGAAAGCGGATGAGTCGCGTCATCATGGCGGCAACGAATAGTCTTTGTGGAATGTGAGTGAAGACAATGCGAGCAGCGGCTGCGATTGGCCGGAGCTGACCGGTGAGGACGCCCGGCAGCTGGTCCGGTCGTTGGGCTGGAGTGTCTTCACCACCGACGGTCTCAAGGCGAGCGGACGGGCGCTGAACCTGCAACGGGGATCGCTGATCGGCATCAGATGCGCGACCGCGGTACTCAAGTCGAAGAAGGATCTGGTCGCCGGGAACGGCAGCAGGGCCAGGCTCCTGGTCGTCGTCGACGGTTACGCCACCCTGCGCCTCGCGGGCGGAGCCCCGATGCTGCTGTCCGCGGGCGAACTCGCGATCGTCGCCGCGGATGCGGATCTCACGCTGGGCATCACCGAGCAGATCGAGCTGCTCGAATACGCTGTGCCGCTGGACAGGCTCGACGACCGCCGCCGCCCGGAGCTCGTGCTCGGGCATGTGCACATCTCCGATCCGCCGGCTGTCGCCGAGTTCGCGGTGCGCGTGAAGGGGCATCTCGGATCCGATCCGGACGAGCCCGTGAGAGCGGCCGACGAGCTCCAGCAGATGCTCGACGGCACGGCGGTGACGCTGCTCGAGAAGGTGATCGCGCCGACGGACCAGGAGCTGACGGCGCGAGAGGCAGAGCTGATCGACGCGGCGGGAGCAGTCGTCGTGACGCATCGCGCGGAGCGCTCCTTTACTGTCAACGATCTCGCGGCCGAGCTCGGCGTCTCGCGGGTCTATCTGCATCGGGTGTTCGCCAAGGTCGGCACGACGCCTTCCGCGTTCCTGCGGCAGGCGCGCACCCGGTAGCGGCCCCGCGGCATCGCCGCCATGTGCGAGGCTCGCCCGGCTACCGGGGTACGGAGTCGGCGGGCAAGGCGGCCGTGAGTGGGCCGACGCCCATCTCGTCAACTTGTGTGTTAACTGAGTATGTATACTCGCTTGTTAACTGACTTGCGGGGGGATCTCTCCCTGTGCAGACGAACCTGAAGGGGTGTTCATGGTTGACGCAGAGGGTGCGCAGGAAGCTGGTGCGTCGCGGGGGGTTTCGCGACGCACGATCATGAAGGGCGCGGCATGGACCGTGCCGGCGCTGATGGTGGCCACGGCCGCCCCGGCCTACGCGGTGAGCTGCGACGCGGGTAAGTGGAACGTGGTCGGCCGGGGCAAGATGCTCAGCGGCGGCTTCTTCAACCTCGACTTCGACACGCTGGTGTCTGTCGACGGCTCGATCGCCAGCGCACCGGGACTGCGCATCGAGCCCGGCGCCAAGCACAACCCGCCGAACCACGCCCCGGTCGGTCCCGGCGGCGTCGACGAGCACACCGACCCGCTGAGCGTCACCGCACTCGGTAGCGTCAACGTCAACATCACCGGCGTGGATGTGGCACTTTCGTCCGTCCTCGACTTCATCCTCAAGCCGGACGTGGGTGCGCTGAACCAGTACAGCTATGCCTCCGGTCCCGAGTCGGAGTCCCGCGGGGCGTCGGGCTTCGTAGACGACCACGGCATCGTCCGCACGAAGACGGATGCGAGCTACCCGGACTTCTCCACGATTGAGCTCAAGGACATCGTCGCGTCGCTCATCGGCAGCGGTCCTGCCGGGCAGTTGTCGAACCTCGCTGACCTCGAACTGCAGATCGGCGCGATCGCCGGTCGGGCCACCCTCGTGCAGGCGTGCAACAGCGTCACTGACCCGAGCGGCTACCGCCTGCACCGTGACTACCTGCTCGCGCATCTCCGGCTCGCGCTGAGTTCGGGCCTGCTCAGCACGTTGGTCACCACGATCAACGACATTCTGAACAGCCCGCTGATCAAGGCTCCGGTGGAGACCGCACTCGGCATCTTGGCCACGGTCGTCGCTCAAGTGCAGTATCCGCTTCAGGGTCACGGAGAGGGTCAGTTCAACACCTCGACGCTCACTGGGAACATCCCTTCCGGAACCGACCAGCCGATCCAGCTCAACCTCGGCGACGGTAAGGCGACTATCGACATCGGTGCACTGCTCGGAGGCAGTGCGTTCGGCGAGAGCGACCCGGCCGCCTGGATCAACAACCTCCCGCCGAACACGATCCTGTTCGCAGACCCGGGCTATCAGCTGCCCACCAACGCGATCGACAACTTCATTCAGGGCATCGCCGACACGCTCGACGACATCATCCAGAACACGGTACAGATCCGCACCTGCAAGCACACGTCGCTCAACCCGAGCAATCACAACTGGGGTCCCTGGATGTCGCTCACCGACGTGGCGGCGCTGGCGGACCCGCTCGGCCTCATCGAGGCAGCGCTCCAGACGCTCTTCAGCACCCTGGCGGGGATCATCACCGGTGCGCTCGACGTCGCAACCGCTCCCGTCAAGCTTCTGCTCAACTGGCTTCTCGATGATGTACTCGAGAACACTCTGCGCATCAGCATCAACGTCCAGAACAACCCGGGTGCGAACAACAGCCCCGCGACCCCGGGGTTCATCCACAACGCTCCGACCCGCTGGACGACGGGCTCGACGGCGCTCGAGGCCGGCCGCTTCGACGTCGCGGCGCTCTCGCTCAACGCGCTCGACGTGGTGAAGGGTCTCGACCTGTTCCTCGCCCGAGGGAGCGTCGGCCCTCACACGCCGACCCCCTAGAGAGCGGCATGACGGCGAAGGCCTCCCTGCATCCGCGGGGAGGCCTTCGCCGTCACGCGCCGCCGACGGACTCCGGGCAGCGTCGTCGTGGCACTGTTTGCCGCGGGCGCTCCACGTGTGAACAGGCTTGCCTCACTTGCCGTCACGCGGAGAATGGCGCAAGATCGACGGTAGCCGGGTCTTACCGGGTATGAGATCTGGGGTGACTCCATGGGCGAGGAAGTACGCAAGAACATCAGCCGTCGCACGCTTGTGAAGGGTGCGGCATGGAGCGTTCCGCTCGTGGCGGTGGCCAGCATGGCGCCGTTTGCTGCCGCGAGCGGCGAATCGGAGACGCCGACCTTCAACAACGGCCTCGGGTGCGCATCGACGGGTACAGGATCCGGATGCCTGAACACGGAGAAGACGCCGCAGATCCCGTTCGCGATCAAGAACACGTCGAGCGGCCCACTCGTGTTTCAGGTCACGGGCGCGAAGTGGTGGAACAGCAACCAGAACCAACCGGATGACTGGAGCACAGGCTTCCGCCTTTTCGCGAACAATGGCAAGCAGAGCTCCTGCCCCGTCGAGTACAACACGACGGTTTGTGACGCCATCAGCGTGTCTGTGCCAGCGGGTGAGACTGTCTCGCTCTGGTTGGTCGGAACCCCACTGCAGAGCGCAGGTGCATTCATGATGAGCGTCCAGTACCAATGGGTGGACTCTCAATGCAACGTCGTGGTTCCGCAAGATTCGGTCCTGTCCGCTGTGATCCCGTCCAGCGCGAACTGCAAGTAAGGCGCCGCGCGACGTTCAGGGTCCTGCACGACGGCTGTGCGATCGGCCCGGCGGCCTCCGGCTTCCATCGAGGTAGTTCAGCACCCGGCCGTGCTGCACCGGATACGATCCCTTCATGCTCCGCACCGCTCCGCGTCGTCGCCGTCGGCGGGGCTGGGGGCTGGGGATCCTCAGCGGGATCCTGATCCTGTATGTTGCGATGTCGGTCTCGGTCTTCACGACGCCGTCGGATCCCTACGACGTGCATCAGATCGACGCGGTTTTCATCCTGGGCCCCCCGACCCAGGAGCGCATCGCGGCGGGGGAGCGGATCGCTCGCGAGGCCGGGGGCGTGCCCGTGTACCTCTCGGTGTGGGCGGGCGTGGGGTGCGATCCGCGGTTCGTCTGCGTCCACGCCGATCCCTGGACGACGGCCGGGGAGGCTGAAGCCTTGGCCGAGGCCGTGCGCGAAGACGGAGTGAGGCATCCGCTCGTCGTGACAGGCGGCGAGCATGTGATGCGCGCGCGCTACATCTTCGACCGCTGCGTGCCCATGGCGGCGCCCGTGATCGGCATCGATGATCACCTGAACCCCGTCGATTGGCTCTGGCAGCCGATTTACCAGTGGGGCGCGATGGTCAAGGCGTTCTTCGGCGGCTGCGCGGACGGCCGGCCTACGATCACACGGTCCGCCTGATTCCTGCTGCGTCAGGTGGCGATCTCGTCCAGGGCCTGGGCGTACGCGCGCGACCGGTAGTAGGTGCTGTGCGTGGGGACCTCGATGATGTAGCCCGTCAGATCGAGCTCCTGCGCGTACCGATCGACCGCGTTCTGATGCATGCCCTTGTCGGGGCTGCCCAGCGCCGGGAAGCCGAGGTAGTCGGTCAGGCGCCAGAGGCTGCGCCACGGCACGCCGGGCGCGGGCAGCAGCCCCCCGGACAGCGTTCCCGATCGCGCCGGAGCCGTCCCGGCCTCGTTGCCGGCGTCCGCCGCCCAGGGATCACGGTCGCCCAGGCGCGGCGCAAGACACGGCTGCGTACCGAGCACATCCGACCCCAGCAATTCGGGCAGCATCCGCCCGAAGTAGGCGCGCAGTTGCACACCGAACGTCAGCAGCCGCACGCGTTCGAGCAGTTCGGGTCCGCGTTCGGTGCCTGCAAGAAGGGCCAGTGCCGAAACGGTCGGCAGGGCACCCATGCTGTGCGCCGCCAGGATCACGATGCGCTCCTGGGCCGGATCCTCATCTCGGTCGTTGAGCCAGGCGAACGCCCGGGCCGCGATCTCGGGCACCGCGCGCTCGGCATAGCAGGGCGGACCGAACGGCTGGCCGGTGCGCGGCAAGAAGCACACGACGTCCCAGACGAGCCCGAGGGGGCGGGCGGCCTTCGCCTTGGCGCCGGTGCTCAGCGCCGCGGTCAGCCCGATCCCGGTGAGGGACAGGAGGGCCAGGGAGATGTCGAGGGTCCCATGCAGGATGTTCCGGATCCACTTCTCGGCAGTGCCCGGATCGCTCAGCGCTTCCGTCAGCCATAACTTGCCGTCGAAGAGGCCGCGCAGCCCGAAGGCGCCCTGCGCGACCGTCGTCCACAAGATGCCGAGCACGATGGCGACGCCGAAGAGCGCGCACAGCAGGCCTAGCGCGGGCTCGAGGATCTGCAGGCGGGCCGCCGTCGCACGTTTTGAAAGGATGCGCGTATTCAGGTCGGGGAGGTCGGGAGGAAGCACCCCATCGCTCTCCGGTGGCAGTTCGGTGAAAGGGCCGTTGCGCTCAGCGACGACGCGTGCGTCGCCGCTGAGGTCGGGGCGCGGAGCCCACGTCTTCTGCCCCCATGCGCTTGCCCGCATGGTGAGGTCCCGGCGGCGGAGCACTCGCGCCCCGATCACTACCAGCCCGGCGAGCAGGGCGAGGAGGATCGTCGTCCCCATCGTCAGGAACGCGCTCGGCACCTGGAGCGACGTCGCCGGCGCTCCGTCCGCCGAACCCGTGGGATCGACGAGCTGCGCCGCGCTGGCCGATCCGTTCAGCACATTGCCGGTGGTGGTGATCAGGATCGCGCTGAGGGCGATCGCGACCGTGAGCGCCAGCATCATGAACACGGCCGGCGCCCGCCCGCTCCACGCCGTGTGCGGGCGGGACGCTGTCGTCGCGGCGTGCCGCCACCAGAGTCCCGTGAAGGCAAGCACTCCGGCAAGGAAGACCAGCGAGATCACCACCTCGTTGATCAGCGTCAAGGATGCGGGTGCGGACTCTCCCTCGAACGGCTCGAACGCGGCGCCGAGCAGGATGATCGCGGCAAGGACACACGCGGCGATCAGCATGATCGCGCTCGCCCTGTTCGGCCATCGGCTGCCGTCTTGAGCGGTGAGGGACACCGCCGTCGTGGGCAGGATGAACGTGAGCACCCCGGCCGCGACCAGGCCGATCAGTGCGACCGCCGTGCACACGACATGCCAGATCCGCCATCCTTCGCCCCAGGGCGAGGTCGATGCCTGCAGGGAGACGAAGCCGACGGAGAGCAAGACGCCGGCGGCGAGATGCAGCCTCGCCAGGAAGCCGGTGCGCGGATTCGACCAGAGCCCGGGTTGCCCGATCAGCGGGAGAGGGGGCTGTGCTGCAGGGACGGTTGCGGTGGTGCGCCGACGGAAGAGCACTCCGCGGTGCCCGGCGGCAGGGTCGTCGTCATCGCCGGAGTGGTGGCCCCGGTGCGTCACCATCGGCGACCGCGAGTTGTAACGCAGCCGCGAAGCGGCTGACAGCGCCCAGAGCGCCGCCACCGCCGCGATCGGCACCAGGCTGAGCAGCGCGAAGCACTGGCCGGGCGTCAACGGCGCAAGCGGGTCGAACACGGCCGACAACGGTGCGCACAGCGCCGGACGCGCCGCGCATTGCGCCGCTCCCAGGCCCAGCGCGATGACCACCGCCGTCGACGTGAAGATGAGGGTGAGCAGGAGTCCGAACAGTCGCGTCGCGCCTGCGGTGAAGCGATGCCCCCGCTCCGACAACAGGGAGCGCTCCTGCGTGGCAGCGGATCCGGTCGTCGCGCGCGAGGGCGTGTCCGTGTGGGCGCGGTCCTCGGCGAACTGCTCGGGGTCGGGCAGCTTCAACCGTCGTACCCACTGCACCGCGTTGGCCAGAGCGAAAGGCAGCAAGAGGGCGTAGCCGATGCGGGCGAGCACTCCGAGTACCGCGCCGGCTGCGCCGGATCCGCCCAGCCCGGGAGTCGTCCGCACCATTCCACCCCACGAGTACGCCTCGCGTGTGATGCGCCCCGGAACATGGCCTCGCGCTTTCGCGGGCAGCGCCAATGCGGCAGCGGTCGGCCGCCAGAACGCCCCCAGATTGTCGCCGGCCACCTGCTCGACCTGATCCCTGGGCAGATCGAGCAGGTCTTCGGGGGTGGTGTTCCTGACACCATGGATCCGCAGCTCCAGCACGGATCGGCGGGGATCGGCGCTTGCACTCTTCCTGGGCATGGGATCAGCTCTCTGGCTCGTCCGGCTCGCCTGCGCGGGCGAGGCTGGCGCACACGATATTCCTCGTGAACCGCGCGCGGGAGGCCGTGTGAGGTTCGTGATCAAACGGTGATCGAGCGCGAGCTTCGGAGAGGAGCGCCCAGCCGACCGACAGTGCGCTCGCTATTCGGCCGTACGGCTCCACGTGCCGTCCGCGAGCACATGCCGGAACCAACCCGAGATCCGATCGGTCTCGTTCGGGTCAGTGAGATCGTAGAGCGGAGCCTCATAGGTGAGGATGTCTTTGCCGTCGAGGCGCGGGGCGTAGCCCGGCGTGTCGTAGATGATGGCAGCGACCCTGCCTTCGGAGGAGGCGAGGTCGCCGCCCATGATCGGATCTCCGATCAGTCGCGGAGCGGTGCCGGCGAGATCGAGCGCGATGATGGTGGGGATCACCGAGCCGCGGCCCGCGCAGCACTTCGCGGCGGGTGTGCCCGTGCAGCTGACCTTCAGCACGGCGTCGTCGGTTCCGTCGCCGGTGAGGTCGGTGGCGCCGATGAGGCGTGTGTCCAGGATGCCTGTCCCGTTCTCGTCCGCGTCGAAGTTCTCGCCCTGCCCGTTGACGAGCTGGATAGGCTTCGAGTCCGACCAGCCGACGCACGCTCCAGCCGGGATGAGCAGGTTGCCGACCGTCTGGTCGGAGACCGGGGGCGGGATTGTCGCTTTCGAGTCGACGTCGATGGTGAGTGCTCTCGCGTTTCTTGGAAGCATCTGCTCCGCTGCGTAGTCGAGAGAGGAGATGACGACGGGGAGGAAGGCGAGCGCGAGCGAAATGCGCCCGACCAGAGTCCCCGCCAGCTTGCCGGCGGCGACGTCCTGCATTCCTTTGCGGCGCAGCACCTCGCCGAGCACGTGCGCGATGCTCTCCTCGGCGCCGCTCAGACAGGTGAGACCCGCGCCGGTCACCTTGCCGACATCGGTCGCTGACGAAAACGCCGACCAGCACTTGGCGACCGCAATCGAAGCGCCGAGCAGGCCTTGAGTCTGGTCCGCACCCCATGCGACCGCCTGCTGGGCGATCGTCGACGTGATGAACTGCGCGATAGAAGGGGAGGGCAGCTCGAGAAGGTAGTCCGAGGAGTACTTTCGGAACGCGCTGGCGGGGATGCCGAAGCTGATCTCCTTCCCGGCCGCGATGTATCGGCCGTTGTTGAGCAGCTCCGCCATCGAGTTGCCGATCGCCTTGTCGACGTTGCCCACGATGTCGATGGTGGAGCTCAGGGAGACTTCATCCGTCGAGTTGTACTCCCATGCCGGATCGACCGGGAGCGTGACAGGGAAGCCGTAACCGCGATTCGAGCGCGCCTTGATGACCAGCAGGTCCGGATGGGCGTCGTCGTGTCCGGCGCAGAACCGCACGGGGTCGTCCACACCGTCGGGAGCGGACGTATCCAGCACCCATGTCGGTGTCGGGAAGTCGCACTCGGGAAGGTCGACGCGGGTGGTGAAGATGTTGCCGAGAGACCAGTGCAATGCCTCGGCCGTGGTCGTCGCGGCATCCGCGACCCACTTGGTGGCCGATTGGCCTGCCTTCTTCGCGGCGTCCACGACCTTGCCGATGGCGCTCTTCGAACCGGCGATGAAGTCGTTCCACCAGGAGAAGTGGTGCACGACCGCGGTCACTGTTCGCCGGTCGCCGGACAACGTCGATGGAACGGCGTGCCAGGTGCCGAAATCGGCATCCCAATAGGCGAACGTGACCACCGCGTCGTCGGGCAGGGGTGCTGCATAGGTGCGGGTGAGCTTCGCGCCGGACTCCGGAAGCTTCCCCTTCAACTCGATGCTCATCGGCGTGCCCGCGACGAAACCCGTCACCGCACCAATCTCGGTGATGCCCTGCCGCGACTCGGCATCGAGGGGCGCGGGCGTGATCGTGGGCTGCGCATCGCCGGCCACGGTGACCTGAATCGCGGTGGGCCGGTTCTCACTCTGCGGCGAGCACGCGGCGAGCGTGCCGATGACGATCAGGGTCGCGACCAACGTGGCAAGAGCCCGCCGAACGGGGCGCCCGCGCTGCGGCTGATCGGTACCTGTGCCCATGACGCGCTCCCCAGTCTCGCCGTGACCTGGCTGAACTCTAGAGGGCGGATGATTCGGCGCGGAAGGGGCATGTCGAGATCTGCTCGCCGGCGTCGATGAATCCGGATCAGGTCTCCAGATCACGGGATTGGCGGACCCGTGGCGTTCCTCCCGTCGGGTCGCTCGAGGACCCGTGGGCTGATCCGCCCGGCGGATTTGGCGGGCGACACGCCCATCCCGTAAGCTATTCCCTTGGTGTGCGATCACTGCTGGTCGCACGCACGAACGTGAGCCCTCCACTGGCGTGTTCCTCCCCTGTCGGGGCAGAACCACCCCGGAGTGGGATTCACGAACCTCTCCGTTCGAATCAAGAAAGCAGCACTATTGTGACGCGCACTTACACCCCCAAGGCCGGGCAGGTCCAGCGTGACTGGGTCGTCATCGACGCCACCGACGTCGTTCTCGGTCGCCTCGCCTCGCACGCCGCAGCGCTCCTGCGCGGCAAGCACAAGGCCACCTTCGCCAACCACATCGACTCGGGTGACTTCGTCATCATCGTGAACGCCGACAAGGTCGCGCTCACCGGTCAGAAGCTCCAGAAGAAGATCGCCTACCGCCACTCGGGTCACCCGGGCGGACTCAAGGCCGTCGCCTACTCCGAGCTGCTCGAGAAGAACCCGGTCCGCGCCGTCGAGAAGGCGATCCGCGGCATGCTCCCGAAGAACAGCCTGGGCCGCCAGCAGCTGGCCAAGCTCAAGGTCTACACCGGCTCCGAGCACCCGCACGCCGCTCAGCAGCCCAAGACGTACACCCTCGACCAGGTCGCCCAGTAAGCGCCGCTTTCACGAAAAAGGACATACTCGTGGCTGACAACGACACCACCGACTTCCCGCAGAACTTCTCGACCGAGACCCCCGAGGTCGCCGCCGTCGAGACCGCTCCCCGCCCCGTGCTCAGCGTTCCCGGCGCTGCCGTGGGCCGTCGCAAGCAGGCCATCGCCCGCGTGCGCCTCGTCCCCGGCGCCGGCACCATCACGGTGAACGGCCGCGCGATCGAGGACTACTTCCCGAACAAGCTGCACCAGCAGCTGATCAACGACCCGTTCACGGTGCTGAACCTCGCGGGCGCGTACGACGTGATCGCCCGCATCTCCGGCGGTGGCCCCTCGGGTCAGGCCGGTGCGCTGCGCCTCGGCATCGCCCGTGCGCTGAACGAGATCGACGCCGAGAACAACCGCCCGACCCTGAAGAAGGCCGGCTTCCTCTCGCGCGACGCCCGCGTCAAGGAGCGCAAGAAGGCTGGTCTCAAGAAGGCCCGCAAGGCGCCTCAGTACTCGAAGCGCTAAACCCTACAGTTCCCTCTATGGCTCTGTTCGGTACGGACGGCGTGAGGGGGCTGGCCAACGGCCCCCTCACCGCCGATCTCGCGCTCACCCTGGCCCAGGCGACTGCTGTCGTCCTGGGCCAGGGCCGTATTGCCGAGGCTCGCAAGGCCGCCGGCAAGCGTCTCACCGCCGTGGTCGCCCGCGACCCGCGCATCTCAGGACACTTCCTCAGCGCCGCCGTCGAGGCGGGACTGAGCTCGTCCGGGGTCGACGTGCTCGACGCCGGCACGCTGCCGACTCCGGCCGCGGCGTTCCTCATCGCCGACATCGACGCCGACTTCGGTGTCATGATCTCGGCGTCGCACAACCCCGCGCCCGACAACGGCATCAAGATCTTCGCCCGCGGCGGCGTGAAGCTCCCCGACCTGGTCGAGCAGCGCATCGAAGAGGCAATGGACGGCGAGAAGCTGCGCCCCACCGGTGCCGAGGTCGGGCGGGTCAGCCGGTTCTCCGACGCCGAGGACCGCTACGTCATGCACTTGCTGGCGTCGCTGCCGCACCGGCTCGACAACCTGCATGTGGTGCTCGACTGCGCGAACGGCGCGGCCAGCGGTGCCTCGCCCGAGGCGTTCCGCAACGCCGGTGCCCGTGTGACCGTGATCGGCGCGGATCCTGACGGCATCAACATCAACGACGGCGTCGGATCCACGCATCTCGACAAGCTGGCTGCCGAGGTCGTGCGTGTGGGCGCCGATGTCGGCATCGCGCATGACGGCGACGCCGACCGCTGCCTCGCCGTCGATGCCGATGGCAACATCATCGACGGCGACCAGATCATGGCGATCCTCGCGATCGCGATGAAGCAGCGCGGCCGGCTCGCCGATGACACGCTCGTCGCCACCGTGATGAGCAACCTCGGCCTGCACGTCGCCATGCGCGAGCACGGCATCACCGTGCGTCAGACCTCGGTCGGCGACCGGTACGTGCTCGAGGACATGAACAACGGCGGCTACTCGCTCGGTGGCGAGCAATCGGGGCATGTGATCATGAGCGATTTCGCCACCACCGGCGACGGTGTGCTCACCGGTCTGCACCTGGTCGCCGAGATGGCGCGTCAGAAGAAGACGATCGCCGAGCTCGCCTCGGTGATGACGGTGTATCCGCAGCGCCTCATCAACGTCAAGGGCGTGGACCGCACCCGCACCGGCGACGAGCACGTGCAGAAGGCCGTGCGCGCGGTTGAAGCCGAGCTCGGCGAGACCGGCCGCGTGCTGCTGCGCCCCTCGGGCACCGAGCAGCTCGTGCGCGTGATGGTCGAAGCCGCCGACGAGCACTCCGCCGACACCTACGCGCACCAACTCGCCGAGGTGGTGCGCGAGCGGCTTGCGCTCTGAGCGGGACTCTCATATGACACTGCCCTATCGAGATATCTCGATAGGGCAGAAGTCTTGTCGAGCGGATGTCGTGGTCACACGAAGACACCGCCCAAGACGAGGAGTGCGGATGGGGTCGAACCCATCCGCACTCCTTGTCTTCAGTCGGCGATGCGGCTCAGGTGAAGAAGATGCCGTTCGACTCGGGCTGTGCATCCGGCGTCGTCTCGGCGTCTGCGGGCGCGAGGTTCGGGTCTGTTGTGGTGTCGGTGGTCGCCGGCTCCACGGCGTCCGTGGCCGGGGTCTCTCCTGCTGACGGATCTGCGGTGCTCATCTGTCGTCCTTTGGGTCGTGGTGTCGTACGTGTGCGGAGGCGCGGTCAGGCGTTGGCGCTTAGCCGGCGAGTGAGCCGACCCAGCCGTTGTTGCGCCAGTTCGGGCTGCTGTCCGTCGTGCTCGGGTAGTTGCCGGTTCCGCCGCAGAAGTTGCCGTTGTAGCTGCCGGAGCAGTTGTTCATCTGAACGCCGTTGAGGGTGTAGGTGTACGCGTGCGACACATACAGTTTGCCGCCGGGGACGACGCATTCCGTGCCGGTGATGGAGAACTGGTAATCGGGGCCCAGGTGGAAGACCTTGTTGCCGTCGATCATGCCCGACGTCACGGTGACCGGGGTCTTCTGCTTGGTCTCCCAGGCGTAGTAGGTCACGCCGCCCGGGCCGGTGCGCGTTCCATAGCCGGCGTTGTAGGCAAGCGTCGTCCACATCGACGTACCTGCGCCCTGAGTGACGGTGCCGGTCTGGAAGGGGAGCCAGTAGAGGTTGATGACGTCGCTGACGACGCTGTTCGTCGGCCACTGGTCGGCGCCAGGGAAGAGGACCCCGTGGTAGCCGAGATCCTCGTCGGAGTTGTCGATGCTCCAGGTGTATTTGTAGCCACGGTTCTGCCCGCTGCCGCAACTTTGCCTGGAGCCCCTCGTCGTTCCCCAGCTGGAGAACTGCTTGGGCACGGTCTGCGAGGCCGCGTAGGCCGGTGCGGCGACCGCGGCGACGAGCAACGGAGCCGACCAGGCTGCGCCCTTCATCACGGTGCGGCGCGAGATTCCAACTCGATCCCGGGCGCCGTGATCGTCGTTGATTTCGGTCATAACAGTGAACTCCCCAGTACTCTTTCGCTGTAACACCACCGCAGCAGCATCGCGCCCCACCACGCAATACCGCCCCAGACGGCTTGATGTGTGATCCGTTCCGAAGACGACAGTCACGACACGGTCAGTCTATCCTCAGACAGAGCCGCGCTCGTGTCAATTCGACTTCGAGATCCGCTCCGATCCGCTCCGTCCGGCCCGCCGTTCTCGTCGAGGACAGCGGCCTCCGTGCGGTCAGTGCGGCAGCCACTCCCGCACAGCATGATCGAACCGGGCGGTGTCGAAGCGCAGCACGCTGTCGGCGACGGCGGCACGGTCCAGCGCGGACGCACGGTCCAGCGCTGAGCGGAAATCGGCGCCGTCGAACGCGGCGAGATCCTCGATCAGCACGCCGCTGACACCGTCCTGCACCGACTCGGCGACACCTCCTGTCGTGCGGCCGATCACCGGGGTGCCGGTCGCCATCGCCTCGACCGGCATGATGCCGAAGTCTTCGACCGCGGGAAAGACGTAGGCGATGCTGCGACGGTACAGCTCGCTGAGCAGCGCTCGGCCGGGGCTGTCCACGAGAACGAGCCGCACGCCGAGTTCCCGAGCCAGCGTGGTGAGCGCATCGCGTTCGGGCCCGCCTCCGGCCAGCACGACAGGCAGCGCCGAGGCCGCGCCGGCGCGTATCACGACGTCGAGACGCTTGTAGGGCACGAAGCGCGAGGCCCCGAGGAGATACTCCGAGGGGAGCGCGTCGAGCACTGCGGAGTCGGCGGGGACGAGCGCTGCCGGGGCGCGTAGGCCGGCGACATCCACGGGAGGGTGGATGACGCCCGCGTCGACTCCCCAGTGCTCCCGGATCCGATCCCGCACGGCGGCGCTGTTGGCCATGACCGACGCAGCCTCCCCGGCGCGGGTGCGATCGATCGCACGCAGGGCGGGAGCGGCGGCCCGTACGATCACGCTGTTGCCGCGCTCATCGAGCTCGGGGTTCCAGATGTAGCGCGCCGGCGTGTGCACGTAGACGTGCTTGGGGGCCTCTCGTGCAGGGCCGGCGAAGCGCGCGTGGTGGGCGAACAGGTGCGAGCTGCACACGATCCACTCGGCGTCCTGCGCACCGAGATGACGCCAGGTCTGCGGCTGGAAGGGGAGGGCGAGTGCCTTCCTCCGCCGCAGCGGCGTGCGGGCGAGCCAGGTCTCGTGCACGCGTGCGGGATCGAAGCGTCCGGGTGCGTCGTTCCACAGCGCCTGGATCGGCGCGCCCGGGTACAGCGCGGCGAAGCGGTCGACGACGTTTTCGGCGCCGCCGAAGCGCTCGAGCCACTCGTGGACGATGATCCCCGTCATACTTGCCGCTGCGGCACCGGCCGTCAGTACGCGCCCTCGGGGGCGAGCACGGCACGCGCCGTGCGCCAGAGGATGATCAGGTCGCCGGCGGCCGACCAGTTCTCCACGTAGTAGAGGTCGAGCCGGATACTGTCCTCCCAGGACAGATCCGAACGGCCGCTCACCTGCCACAGGCCCGTGATGCCGGGCTTGACCAGGAAGCGGCGGCGCACGTGGTCCTCATAGCGCTCCACCTCGGTCACCAGCGGCGGCCGCGGACCGACCAGCGACATCTCGCCGCGCAGCACATTGACCAGCTGCGGGAGCTCGTCGATGCTGTACCTGCGCATCCAGCGACCGAACGGCGTGACGCGCGGATCATCCTTCATCTTGAACAGCATGCCGTTGCCGTCTGAGCGATCCAGGAGGCCCGCCAGACGCTCCTCTGCATCAACGGCCATGGTGCGGAACTTCAGCATCGGGAAGGCACGACCGTCCAGTCCCACCCGCTCCTGGCGGAACAGCGCAGGACCGCCGTCCCGGCGCACCGTCAGCGCGATGACGCAGAACAACGGGGAGAGCAGCAGCAGGCTCAGGCCGGATATCACGATGTCTGCAGCCCGCTTGGTCAGGAACTTCCCGCCCTCGAAAGTCGGGAAGTCCACATAGATGAGCGGCAGGCCGGCGACCGGGCGGGCGTGAATCCGCGGCCCCGCGATGTCGGTGAGCGCGGGCGCGACGATGAGATCTATCCTGCGTGCCTCGAGCTCCCAGCCGATCTCCCGCATCTGCTGCGGCGAGATCTTGTCGGAGCCGCAGAAGATCACCGTATCGGCGCCGATGTCGTCGAGTCGAGCGATGGCATCGGAGAACCCGGCGATCACGGGGACCCCGGCGACGAGGTCGGTGCGGGTGCCGCTCTCGGTGATGGCGCCCACGATCCGGAGCCCGACGGAGGGGGCGCGGTGGATCTGGTCGGCGACGTGACTCAGTTGAGTGCGTTCCCCCATCAACAGCGCGCGCTGCACATGGGTGCCGCGTACTCGCTGCTGGTGGAGCCAGCTGCGCCATGCCCAGCGCCCCAGCAGCAGGAGGAGGAGGCCGAGGGGCAGGGCGACCAGCAGGTAGCCGCGGGCAATCGGGATCTTGAACGCGAACGCGATGATCGCGAAGGCTCCGAAGGTGCGGAAGGTTGCGGTGCCGACGCGCTTGTACTCGGTGGAGCCCTCGCCGATCACCTTGTGGTCGCGGGTGGCGGTGATGCTGAGCATCGCCATCCAGGCGACCGCGATCACCGCGGCGATGATCGGGTAGCCGAGCGAGACGAACTCACTGGGCAGTGCCGTGTCAGTGTCTCCGAAGCGCAGCACCACGGCGGCGAACACGGCGATGATGACGGCCAGCGTGTCGGTGATGCGCAGGCGCCACGCGTACGACTGACGCCAGTCGCGCTTGCGTGGCGAACGCAAAGGGCCGCCTTCGATCGAGGCTGCGGCAGGGGTGGAACGGGTCGGCGGATGGGTCGCATGAGGAATCGACCGATAGCGACGTCCGGAACGATGCGGTTCCGCGCCGGTACGCGCTCCATAGTTCACCACGCCTGCCAGACCTCCCCCAAGGCTCCTTCGCCTCGGGGACGAGATGAAGGCACTACTTGACGTGTCCCCAGCACGCCTGCGAGACAGTGCCGACGGCACGCTGAAGGTGCGCCCTCGGGAACGGACTCATCGTGATCATAACAGGGCCGTGATCCGAAGTGCAGTCCACCCGACGCGCAGGACCCGGACCCGCGGCCGGAGGCGGTGACGCCGTCCGGCATCCTCAGAACCCTCGCCAGCGCGAGATCGGCCACAGCGTCGCGACGACGCGGCCCACGATCTGGTCGCGTCGCGCCCACCGGAAGCAGTCCGGCGCCGCGGCCCCGGGGGTGCGGCACCGGACGGCGCCGTCGGCGGAGTCGGAGCGGTGGTCGCCGAGCACGAGATAGGACTGTGCGGGCACCGTCACGGCGGGGAAGCAGCGCAGGGATCGCGGTGTGGTGGAGCAGTCCAGGGTCCCCGGCTGGAACGGAAGGTCCTGGTACACGTAGGGCTCGTCGACCGGTAGACCGTCGACGATGAGCCGGCCGTCGGCGGTGCAGCACTCCACCTTCTGCCCCGGCGTCGCCACGATCCGCTTCACGAGGGTGTGCGTGCCGGAGGGGCCGAAGCCGGTGACCTCGCCGAGCCAGCGCAGCGCCGCCTTCCACGGCGGGTCCTGCGGGGCAGGGGCGCCCCAGGACTCGTCCGCGTCGAACACCACGACGTCCCCGCGGCCCGGATCCGCCCAGTCGTAGGCGAGCCGGTTCACCAGCACGCGGTCGCCGATGTCCAGCGTCTGCTGCATCGATCCGGAAGGGACGACATACGGCTTCGCGATGAACGAGAGCACGAGGCCGGTGACCACGACCGCCAGCAGCAGCTGGAACCACACGCTCGAGGTGAATCGGCGAAGGCGCCGACGTGCCGGCGATCCCGGTCCGGCGGGGCTCGCCTGGGCATCAGCCGCGGGGCCGCTCATTCCGCCGCCCGGTGGAGCGCCGCCCGCACGACGCGTTCGACCTCCGCGAGGGCGGGATCCAGCTGCGCGGCCGAGGTCTCATAGGCGGCGAAGCCCAGGCCGTAGGGGTCGAGCACATCGTCGTCGTCGCTGATCGGGCCGCGCCGTGCCGAGATCGCCATGATGACCATGCCCAGTCGCGCCCGGGGGTCGTCGCCGCCCGTCGCCGCGAGCCGGCGGATCTCCGCATCGGGCAGCCCGTTCGCCGCACGGGCGAACTCCCGCACCGGGAAGATACGGTGCAGCTTGTTCGGCACGAGCTTGACGGCGAACCCACGCTGCTCCTGCGTCATGGTGAGCACGAGGTCGGACTCGAGCACCATCGGCTCGCGCAGGCGCCTGCCGCGGTGGGCGGCGGTGTCGGCGGGGCGAGCATGCCGGCTCAGGGCGACGGCCTGCGCTTCCTCCGGCATGCCGGCGCCGACCAGGGCGTGCGTGCCGGCGCTGTGCAACCGCACGCCGAACGCCTCGAGCCGTGCCCGCAGCAACACCTCGGCGAGCGGCGAGCGACAGATGTTGCCGGTGCACACGGTGAGAATCGTTGGCGCGCCCTGCGGCATCGGATCCGGGGCGATGACCGGTGCGCGATTGCGCACACGCTTCGGTGGCGGGGTGGCCGCGCGGGCCGATGAGGCGCGCTCGGCCTCGAGGGCGGCGCGCAACTCGCGGCGTGTGCGTGGGCGAGTCGGCCCACCGGAGTCGCGCGTGCGGTCGCGCCCCTCTTCGCTCATCGTTCCAGCCTAAACGCGGCCGACTGTCGCGGGGAGCGGGCTCCGCTACGCGTTGCTGTCGCGGGTGCGATCCTCGATGTAGCGCAGCAGCACGCCCTCGCGCAGCGCCCAGGGCGACACCTCGAGCTCGTCCACGCGCATGAGCGTCATGGCGGTGTGCAGCACGACGGCGGCCGCCACGATCTGGAAGGTGCGATCGGGCGTGATGCCGGGCAGCTCCTGCCTGGCCGACGCGGGCAGGCGCGCGAGGCGCGGGATCCAGGATCCGAGAGACGTGCGCGGCAGCAGCATCCGCTCCGAGCCGGATCCCGACCAGCCCTGCGCCGGGTACCCGACCAGGCGGGCGAGCGAGCGGATCGCCTTGGAGGATCCGACGACATGATCGGGGGCGGGGAGTGTCGAGAAGCGCGCGACGACCGGGGCGAAGACCTCGCGGGCGTGCTCGCGGAGGTGCTCCACGGCATCCTCGCCGGGCGGGTCGTCCGGCAGGAACATGATCGTCGAGCGTCCGGCGCCGAGCGGCACCGAGGAGGTGATGTCGGGGAGTTCCTCGGATCCGGCCGCCATCTCGAAGGATCCGCCGCCGATGTCGAACAGCAGGATCTGCCCGGCCGCCCAGCCGAACCAGCGGCGCACGGCGAGGAAGGTCAGGCGCGCCTCCGTGTCGCCGTCGAGCACCTGCAGCGGCTGGCCGAGCGCCTGTTCGAGTCGGGCGATGACTTCGGGGCCGTTCGCGGCCTCGCGCACGGCGCTGGTCGCGGTGGTCAGCAGCGCGTCGACCCGCTGCTGTTCGGCGGTGGTGCGGGCCTGTTGCACGGCGGCCTCGAGCGCCTGCACGCCCTCCTCGCTGATCGCGCCGGCGGGTGTGAGGAAGCGCATCAGCCGCACGATCGTGCGGTCGCTGGTGGTCGCGAGCGGCCGCCCGCCCGGATGCACGTCGGCGGCGAGCAGGTGGACGGTGTTGGATCCGATGTCGAGGACTCCCAGACGCACAGCCGAAGAATACCGCCCGCCTGTGGCCGGGAGCCCGTGTGTCCACCCGTGACGGCGAGCCTGCATCCGCGTCCTTGACCGCGAGACTTCATCTGGGTGCCGAGACTGCGGCTTGTACGCGCAGTTTCGAGGCTCGGTTGCAGTCTCGCGGTCAGAATGGCGCCCGGGGGACGCAAGGGGGGACGCCGGGCGGATCCGGGGGCGGATCCGCGGGCGGGAGGCATGCGAGCGGGCGGATCCCGCGCCGTTACGATGGACCGCGTGAGTTCCGACCTCCTCGCTCCGCTGTCGCAGTACCGCCGCATCGACCGCGCGGACTGGGCGCGCCTGGCCGCCGGCATCGACCAGCCGCTGAGCGACACCGAGGTCGTCGAGGTGCGCGGCATCGGCGACAGGCTCGATCCGGCCGAGGTGCAGGAGGTGTATCTGCCGCTCAGCCGCCTGCTGAGCCTGTATGCCACCAGCACGAAGAGGCTCGGCGAGGCGACCAGCCAGTTCCTCGGCGAAGACGACGACACGACCCCGTTCGTGGTGGGCGTGGCCGGATCCGTCGCCGTCGGAAAATCGACCATCGCGCGTCTGCTGCGCGAGCTGATGAGCCGCTGGCCGGGGACTCCTCGCGTCGAGCTCGTCACCACCGACGGGTTCCTGTACCCCAACGCCGAGCTCGAGCGCCGCGGGATCATGGACCGCAAGGGCTTCCCGGAGTCGTACGACCGGCGCGCATTGATCGAGTTCCTCACCAAGGTCAAGAGCGGCGCCGACGAGGTGCGGGCTCCGTTCTACTCGCACATCCGGTACGACATCGTGCCCGACGCGCACGTCGTGGTGCGCCGTCCGGACGTCGTCATCGTCGAGGGCCTGAACGTGCTGGCGCCGCCGCCCGCGCCGAACGACGTGGCGGTGAGCGACCTGTTCGACTTCTCTATCTACGTCGACGCCGAGCTCGACCACATCGCGCAGTGGTACGTCGACCGATTCCTGGCGCTTCGGCAGGGCGCGTTCTCCAATCCGTCGTCGTACTTCAACGTCTTCGCGCACCTCACCGACGAGGAGGCCGTCACCACGGCCATGGGGTACTGGAACGAGATCAACCTGCCGAACCTCATCGAGAACGTGATGCCCACCAAGCACCGCGCCATGCTCGTGCTGAACAAGGGCGCGTCCCACGCCGTGGAGTCGGTGCTGCTGCGAAAGCTCTGACCCGCGGATCCGCGTGCGGTCGCGCGGCCGGCCGTGCGGGCGGGCCCGCATCGGCGCATGCCGCGGTCACGGGCCTGTGGGCGGATCCGGGCCGGCCGGCGTCGGTGCGCTGGCCCCGCGGATTCCGCGGTCTTCTCCTTTGTCCGCGCCGTCCTCTCTGTCTACGCCTGGCGCCTCTTGCCCGTTATGCGGTGGGTAATGGGCATCTGACGTCAGGGGAGCGGAGGTGGAGGGCGTCTGGGGTCAGGGGAGCGCTGGGGATCCGGATCCGCCGTGTGCTGCGGTCTTCTCCGTCGTTCGCGCGGGCTTTCCTTCGTCCGGGCGGTCTGCTCCTTCGTTCGGGCGGGCTTCTCCTTCGTTCGCCTGGCGCCTCTTGCCCGTTTTGCGGTGGGTAATGGGCGTCTGAGGTCAGGGGAGCGCCCGGGACGGGCGTCTGGGGTCAGGGGAGCGCCCGGGACGGGCGTCTGGGGTCAGGGGAGCGCCCGGGATGGGCGTCTGGGGTCAGGGGAGTGCTGGGGATCCGGATCCGCTGTGTGCCGCGGTCTTCTCCGTCGTTCGCGGGGGCTTCTCCCTTGTTCGCCTGGCGCCTCTTGCCCGTTTTGCGGGGGGTAATGGGCATCTGAGGTCAGGGAGCGCCGGGGATGGGCGTCTGGGGTCAGGGGAGCCCGAGGGGATCCGGATCCGCAGCGTGTCGTGGTCTTCTCCAGTTGTTCGCCTGACGCCTTTCGCCCCTTATTCGGGGCTGGATGGGCATCTGGGGTCTGGGGAGTGCTGGCGATGGGCGTCTGGGGTCAGGTGAGCAGAGATGGATGGGCAGACGGGCATCTGGAGTCAGGGGAGTGCCGGGGATGGACATCAGGAGCCAGGGGAGCGGCGGTGGAGAGGCCGGTGGCTTCAGGGGAGCGTCAGGGGAGCGGCGGTGGAGGGGCAGGTGGCGTCAGGGGAGCGCCATGGGATCCCGATCACGATCCGTCCACGTCCACGTCCACGTCCACGGCCACGGCCACGGCCACGGCCGGCCTCACATCCGCGCCTGCCGCCTTCACGGGCCTGGGATACTTGCCGGATGGGGACTGCTTTCATCGTTCTGGCCATCGCCGCGACGCTCATCCTCGTCGGCGTGCTCGTCGCGAGCGGCGTGGCCAAGCTGCGCACGCCCGATGACGCCGAGGGCTGGGCCGAGCTGGGGATCCCCGCCGTGCTCCGGCAGGAGTGGCTGATCCGCCTGCACCCCTGGGCCGAGATCGCGCTCGCCGTCGTGCTGCTGCTGTTCGGCGGCTGGATCGGCACCGCTGCTGCGATCATCGCCGTCTTGCTGTTCGGGGCCTACCTGGTGATGGTGTGGCGGGCGAAGAACCGCACCCCCGATGCGTCCTGCGCGTGCTTCGGCGAGCGGCAGCCCATCACGGCGCGCACGCTGCTGCGCAACGGGTGGCTGGTGCTGCTGGCGCTCATCGCCGCCGTGGGGATCGGGGCGCTGCCGCTGGCCGGCGGGGTGCTGCTGCTCGCGGTGGCGCAGTGGCCGTGGACGCTCGCGCTCGCCGCTGTCGCGGTCACGTTCGTGCTCGTGCGTGAGACCGGATCCGGATCCGCCGGCGCTGCCCGCACGGACGAGGCGGCGGCGGTCGTCGTGCCCGATGACGAGCTCGAGGACTACCTGCGTACGCGCACGCCGGCGATCCCGGTGCAGCTCGGCGACGGGACGACCACCACGCTCCGCGAGCTCGCCAGCGCGGAGCCCGTGCTGCTGCTCGCGGTTTCGGAGACCTGCGGATCCTGCACCCCGGTGATCGAGAGCGTCGACGCGTATCGCGCGCTGCTTCCCGAGGTGTCGGTGCGTCTGCTGCTGCAGAACCAGCCCGAGAACAGCACTCTGCGCTCGACCGAGGAGCCGCAGACCGTGCACGATCCCGACCGCTACGTGGGGCTCTCCTTCGCGGACTCGTGGTTCACCCCCTCGGCGGTGCTGCTCGGCGCGGACGGTCTGCTCGCCGGCGGACCCGTGACCGGAACGACGAAGGTGGCCGAGTTCGTCGACGACATCTACGAGAGCCTGCACGGCGAGCGTCCCCCGGCGCGCTGACGGCGTGCTTCCCCGGCGCGCTGAGACCGTGCGCCTTCCCGGCGCGCTGAGACCGTGCGCTGACGGCAGGTTGACGGGGGCGGCGCGCTGGCCGCGCGGGAACGGCGACGGGCGGATCCGCGTGCCGGGATCCGCCCCGCCGCCGATGTCGCCATGCCGACGTTTGCTGACGCGTTTCGTCCGATAGAGTGACGCCAGGCGGGCTCTCGCGGCTGCGGTGCTGCACCCGCAAGGCCGTCGGGGAGGTCATCGATGGGCACAGTCATCGATACGCGCGCAGCCATGCGACTGCTCGGAAACGGCCGGGAGAATCCGAGCGTCGCGCAGCGTTTTCGAGGCGTGCTGGCGACCCAGCACGCTCTCGACACGACGACGGAGTGGAGCTGGTCGGCGCAGGCCGCGGACGGCGATGAGGTCGCGGTGATGCTCACCGCGACGGTTCCGCTCGCGATCGTCGACGATGACGGCGCCCCGCATGAGGTGTCTGCGGGAACCCTGTGCTTCCTGCACCCGCACCGCCGCCTGCGCGTCATCGCGCTCGGCACGGGCACGGCGATGTGCTCCTGGGTGCCTTGGTACGCGCTCGAGGAGATCGAATCCGGCGTGGGCGCTCCGAGGGACG
>JAFDWM010000140.1 GCA_018268455.1 Actinomycetota bacterium
ACGCCCGGATCATGCCGATCTACGAGGGCACCACGGCCATCCAGTCGAACGACCTGATCGGCCGCAAGGTGATCCGCGACGGCGGCGCGACCGCCGAATCGCTGTTCGCCCGGATCGCCGAGACCGCTGTCGCACTGCGCGCGCAGGAGCATCCGGTCGCGCAGCGCACGGCCGAGCGGCTCGAGCGGGCGGTCGGGTCAGCACGCGCCGCGACGGCAGCGCTGCTCGGATTCGGACAGACCCGTGACGCCTACGGTGTCAGCGTGCCGTACCTGATGCTGCTGGGTACCCTGTCCGGCGCGTGGATGCACGCACTCGCGCTGGTCGCGGTGCTCGGGCACGAGACGCAGGATGAGGCGGATAAGGCGCGGATCGTCTCGGCCGATTTCTACGGCGCGCACCACCTACCGCGGGTGCACATGCTCGCCGAGACCGTCGCCGCGGGCGAGGTCGTCTGAGCTGCGCCACGAGCGCTGAAAGACGAAAGCGGCGGGCGGATCCGGATCGGATCCACCCGCCGCTTTCACATCCTCAGGCCCGGTGCTGGGCGTAGTACGCGAGCAATGCCTGCGTGGAGGGATCCTGCGCGGCGATCGCCTCCTGGTCGCCCTCGATGGCGGGAGCGATCTGCAGCGCGAGCTGCTTGCCGAGCTCCACGCCCCACTGATCGAAGGAGTTGATGCCCCACACGGCGCCCTGCGTGAAGGTGATGTGCTCGTACAGGGCGATCAGCTGGCCGAGCACGGCCGGGGTCAGCGCCGGCGCGAAGATCGACGTCGTCGGGCGGTTGCCGCCGAACGTGCGGGCGGCGACGAGCGGACCCGTGGTGCCCTCGGCCTCGACCTCGGCGGCGGTCTTGCCGAAGGCGAGCGCCTTGGTCTGCGCGAGGAAGTTCGCGAGGAACAGTCCGTGCACGTCGCGGCCGCCGTCGGCGAGCGGGTAGGCGGGGTTCACGAACGCGATGAAGTCGGCGGGGATCAGCCGCGTGCCCTGGTGGATGAGCTGGTAGAACGCGTGCTGGCCGTTCGTCCCGGGCTCGCCCCAGAACACCTCCCCGGTCTCGGTCGTGACCGGCGAGCCGTCCCAGCGCACCGACTTGCCATTGGACTCCATCGTGAGCTGCTGCAGGTAGGCCGGGAACCGGCTCAGCTGCTGCGCGTACGGGAGCACCGCGTGCGACTGCGCGCCGAGGAAGTTCGAGTACCAGACGTTGAGCAGCCCCATCAGCACCGGTACGTTGCGCTCCAGGGGAGTGGTGGCGACGTGCTCGTCCACCAGGTGGAAGCCCGCGAGCAGCTCGCGGAACGCGGTCGGGCCGAGCGCGATGGCCAGGGACAGGCCGATCGCGCTGTCGACGGAGTAGCGGCCGCCGACCCAGTCCCAGAACCCGAAGGCGTTGGCCGGGTCGATGCCGAACGCCGCGACCTTGTCGAGCGCGGTGGACACGGCGACGAAGTGATGCGCGACGGCGGCGCTGCGGGCCTCGTCGGTCGACACATCGACGCCGGCGGCGCCGAGGCGCTCCCAGAGCCAGTCGCGGGCGAGGCGCGCGTTGGTGAGCGTCTCGAGCGTGGTGAACGTCTTCGACGCGACGATGAACAGCGTGGTCTCCGGATCCAGATCCGCGGTCTTCTCGGCGATGTCGGTCGGGTCGATGTTCGACACGAACCGGGCCTGGATCCCTGCATCCGCGTACGGCTTGAGCGCCTCGTAGACCATGACCGGACCGAGATCGGATCCGCCGATGCCGATGTTCACGACGTGCGTGACCTTCTTGCCGGTGATGCCGCGCCAGTCGCCGGAGCGCACTCGGTCGGCGAACGCGCTCAGCGCGTCGAGCACCGCGTGCACGTCGACGTCGATCTGCTGGCCGTCCACGACGAGCGCGGGCTGGGCCCCCTGCGGTCGGCGCAGGGCGGTGTGCAGCACCGCGCGGTCCTCCGTGGTGTTGATGTGCACACCCTGCAGCATCGCCGCGAACCGCTCCGCGACGCCGGTCTGCTCGGCGAGCCGCACCAGGGCCGCCCGCACCTCGTCGGTGATCAGGTTCTTCGACAGGTCGACGCGCAGGTCGGCGAGGTCGAGCGTGAGGCTCTCCACGCGCTGCGCGTCGTCGGCGAACCACCCGCGCAGGTCGGGCTGGAACGCATCGCGCAGGGCGCTGAGCTCGGTCCAGGCGGGGGTGGAGGTGGCGTCGATCGGCGAGGTCATGGACACAACGCTAGTGCCGCAGGGCGCTCCGGTGGGAGCGCCCTGCGGCATGGCTCGCCCTGTCGGGCGGAGCGAGCCTCGCCGTCACGCCTGGCCGCTGCGATCGGGCAGCTGCTGCAGCGTCCAGGTGTTGCCGTCGGGGTCATCGAACTTCACGAACCTGCCCCAGGCCTGCTCGTCGACGCCTTCGGCCGCAACGCCGGCCGCGCGCAGCTGTGCGAGCGCGCCATCGGCGTCGGGCACCACCACCTGGATCGAGTTCTGCTGGCCGGGCTGCATGCCGCCCAGATCACCGAGACCCGTGCCGAAGGCGATCGAGCAGGCGGATCCCGGAGGCGTCATCTGCACGAAGCGCAGCCCCTCGAACGGCGTCTGGTCGTGGTCGGGGTTGAACCCGATCCGCTGGTAGAACTCCTTCGAACGGTCGACGTCGGTGACCGGCACGAAGATGAGCTCGATCTTCCAGTCCATGCTGCACGCTCCTCTGTGGGGGATGACGGCGGAGGATCCGCCGTCATCCCGACGCTACGCCGGGGGTCAGACTTCCGTCACAGCGTGGCTCGAGGAGCGAAGGTGCGGGTTCAGGAGCTCGGCAGGCGGACGTCGTTCCAGGAGGTCGTCTCTCCCGTGTTCGTGTAGCCCACGCGTTCGAACACCAAGGAGATCTTCTCCTCGTCGTTCTCGACGGAATGCTCGTCGGCGACCACGACCACACCGTGAAGCGCGTACTGCGCGGTCGTCGTCCCCACGCCCTGCGGTCCCGCCGGCCCCGGCGCTCCGGCGGCGTGCCTCCGTGCTGTGAACGGATCCGCGTGCCGGATCCCTGCGACCCGACCGTCTGCCGGTTCGGCGCCACGGTATGACCGACGCCGGGTGTGCGCGTCGGTGTCAGCGCGGGAGATCGGGCTCGGCCGAGCCCTCGCGGGCGGGCACTCTTCCGCCGCGCGTCGGGCCGCTCCACAATGGACGCATGAGAGCGCGGGTCGCGAGATTCTCGCTCGTCGCGCTCCTGAGCGCGGCGGAGCTGAGTGGCGCTGCCCTGCTGCTCCTGCACGGCGACGCCGACGGCGTCTTCGTCGCACGGCCGGCGGTCGTGCTGCCGCTGCTGTGCGGCGCTCTCACGTGCA
>JAFDWM010000141.1 GCA_018268455.1 Actinomycetota bacterium
GGGGACCATCACCCCCGAGGTCGTGGTCGCGGTGCAACGGCTCGCGGACGACGGCATCGATGTGGACCTCATCGGGATGCCAACTGTCGAACCTGTTGACGCGGCGCTTATCCGCGCGTCCGCTCATCGCACCGGACGAGTCATCACTGTCGAGGAGCACTACACCCGCGGCGGTCTCTCCGCGGCCGTTGGCGAGGCTCTGGCATCCTCGGGAATTCCCGTGCACGCCATCGGGTTGCCGCATGAGCACATCGTCACCGGTACGTACTCAGGACTGCTTGCTCGATACGCGCTTGACGCCGCGGGACTGGACGAGCGCATTCGGCTGCTCGTCCGCTAGGTGTACTGCCCAGGCAGGTTGTTTGAGATCCGGCTGATGGGCGGGAGCTTCCCGATCGCAGTGTGGGGCCCGTGGTGATTGTAGAAGTGCAGCCAGGCGGGCAGGGCTGCGCGGCGGGCTGATTCGCTGTTGTAGTGCTTCACGTAGGCCCAACCGTCGGCCATAGTGCGATGGAATCGCTCGATCTTCCCGTTCGTCTGCGGACGGTAAGGACGTGTGCGCTTGGGTGTGATGGCGAGCTCGGCGCAGACGCGTCGCCAGGCGTGGGAGCGGTAGGCGGGGCCGTTGTCCGAGAGGACCCGTTCGACGCGGACGCCGCGGTCGGCGAACCAGGACACGGCCCGTTGCAGGACGCCGATCGCGGTCTCGGCGCGTTCGTCGTCGTGGATCTCGGCGTAAGCGACGCGGGAGTGGTCGTCGATGACGGTGTGGACGTAGGCGGTGCCGGTGACCATGTCGCCGGCGATGCCTCGCTTTCCGGTGCGCTTGGCCGTGACTGCTCGGTTGCGGTCGCCTTGGGACCGTCCGACGTAGCGCCAGCCGCCGCCGTCGGGGATGTTGCCGAGCTTCTTCACGTCGACATGGATCAGCGCGCCGGGCTTGTCGTGCTCGTACCGGCGGGCGGGTTCCCCGGTCTTCACATCGACATGCGAGAGCCGGTTCAGTCGACACCGTTTCAGCACCGCGTGGACGGTCGAGGCCGGCATCCCGACGCGGTCGGCGATCTGGACCGGCCCCAGGCGCTTGCGGATCCGCAGGTGCACGATCTTCTTCACACGGTGCGTCGGGGTCTTGTTCGGATGCGCATGCGGGCGCGAGGACCGGTCGGCCATCCCCGCTTCACCGAGCTCTACGTAGCGTCGCGCCCATTTCGCGGCGGTGGGCCAGGAGACACGGAAGTAGTCCGCCGCCGCGGCGACCGTCCACTCCTCGTCGACGATCTTCTGTGCAAGACGGAGCCTTTGGCGCGGGGTGAGCGCCGCGTTAGCGTGAGACACGAGAACCTCCTGGTTCAGAGCGGATGCGGTAGCAGCTCCACTCTGCCGGGAGGTTCTCGTCACATCAGGGAAGCCAGATCAAACAACCTCCCTGGGCAGTACAGCTAGGCGGACCCGCTGTGGTGGACCCCGAGTCATCCACCACGGCGGGTTCACTCACGCTTGTAATCGAACTTCAGCCGCACCGTATCGCCGCGGAAGACGATGGTCGAGTACTCAAAGGCCGTCCCTGCCGGGTTCGTGATGACATCCGTCAACAGCAGTGCCGGGTCGCCCTTGCGCAGCTCCAGCAGCTTGGCGTCGGTTCCTTCGACGGCGATGACTTCCAGATCTTCGGAGACGCTCTTCATCGACAGATTGAATTTGTCTTCGAGAACCACGCACAGCTGCTCGTTGACGACATCCAGCTGATCCAGTCCCGGCGCGAGGCTCGCTGGCACGAAGGAGCGGTGGACGCTCAGAGGCTTCCCGTCTACCGTCCGCAGTCGTATGATGGCGATGACCTCGGCGCCCGCCGGCAGATTCAGGTGCTCACGCACTCTCGTCGGCGCGGGAACGCGCTCCGTAGAAATCAACGTCGTCGCGATGTCGTACCCGAGCACTTCGAGCTGCTCACGGATTCCTTTGTATGCAGGAGAGACCGCGTTGATCTTTTGCGGGGCGACGAACGTGCCCTTGCCGGCAACGCGGATGAGCAGACCATCACCCGCCAGTTTGTTGAGCACACCACGAATCGTCATGCGGCTCAGGCTGTACTCCCGGTTCAGCTCGTTCTCCGACGGGATGCGCTGCTCGGGTGCCCACTCACCACTGGCGATCTTCGCGTGAAAGATGTCCTCGAGCTGCTGATAGATCGGTGTCGCTGAGTCGCGCTCAATCACGGCCGTCATCTTTATGCCTCCAAAACTTTCCACATGATCTTACCTAGTCCGTCTTGTATAGAGTTGTATAGCCATGTACTCTGGACCAAAAGGACCGGAACGAAAGATGTTCTGGCCGGAGCTCGCTGAGGCAGAGCCTGACACAAGGAAGTGAGATCGGACTATGGCCGTATCAACTCGTCGTCTCACGACGGGAGCGCGGAAGCACGGATACGCGGTTCCCGCTGTGAACGTCTTCGACGAGATCAGCATGCGCGCGGTCATCGCCGCAGCCGAGGAGAAGGACTCGCCTCTGATTGTCCAGATCTCGACAAAGACTGTTCGCACCTCGGGGACCGCTTTCATCACGAGCCTTTTCCAGGCGCTCACGCGGCACACATCCGTGCCGGTCGCGCTCCACTTGGATCACTGCCCGGACCGTTCTGTCCTCTCTGACGTCATTGCCGCCGGGTGGTCATCGGTTCTCTTCGATGCTTCTGACCGTGATCTTGCTGACGCAGAGCGTGAGACGACGGAAGTCGTCAAGGAGGCTCACGCAGCGGGCGTCGACGTCGAATCCGAGATCGAGAACATCCTCGGGGTCGAAGACGGAGTCGGCAGCGACGAAGCCCACCACGCGTATACCGTCGACCAGCTCGCAGCCATCGCGGAGCGCACCGGTGCTGACCTGCTCGCCCCGCAGTTGGGCACGAGCCACGGCCTGTTCACGTCCAAGCCGACCCTTCTCCCTGAGCGCGCCCGCGAACTCGCGCACCTCACGGACAAGGGAATTGTTCTTCACGGGGGAACCGGCCTTGAGCCGGCCGACTTCCGCGCCTTCATCGACAATGGCGTCTCCAAGATCAACATCTCCACAGCCGTCAAGCACGCGTACATGCAGGCATCGGCGGAGCATCTCGATTGGGCGCGCGCCAACAACCATTGGGATCCGCCGAAGTTGGTGACTGCCATCGGTGATGCTGTCACCAGCGTCATCGGTGACCACATCGAATGGTTCGGCTCCGATGGCACGGCAGCCAAGGCGAAGGCCGCCAAGCCGTGACTCGCGCCTTGATCTTCGACTGCGACGGAGTGCTCGCAGACACCGAGCG
>JAFDWM010000142.1 GCA_018268455.1 Actinomycetota bacterium
CGATAATGATGGCGATCGCGCCTTCATCGGCGGCTGTCGATGCGCTGGCGTCCGTCGAGCTTGGGGCAGGGTTTGTCGCCGTCGGGGTGGGTGTGGCTTGTGTCGTCGGGGCAGCGGTGGGCGTGTCTCCTGGTTGCACTCGTGTCGATTCGTTGCGGCAGGCGGGCAGGTTCCAGCCGAGCGCGGGCGCAGTGCCCGGTGCCGGAGCGTACTGGAAGTCGTACTTCTCCGAGATGGGGTGCCCATCGCTGGAGACAGCGTTCCAGACAATCGTGTAGGTCCCAGGTTCTCCGAGGGCGACCGGCGTGGTGAGCACGTTGAGTTCGATCGTGGAGCAGGACGTCTCGTAGTAGAGGCCGTCCGGACCGATCACTTGCGCGAAACTGGCCTGCGCGAAGTCGATGAGCTCACCGCTGAAGGTCAGGGACACCGCGCTCAGGCTCGTCACCGTATCGCCCGCTGACGGCGACGAATCGAGAAGGTTGTCGTGTGCTGCCGCCGGGCTCGCCATGAGCAATGTGGCAGCCACGGCGCTGGCCAGGCCGAGGATCGCGACGCGAAGTGATCGGGTGATATTCATTCTCATGGTCAGGTCCTTGATGGTGTGACACGCCCTGATGGGGCGTGATGGAACGTGGGGGCGGAGGGGCGAGGCGGCGCTGTCGTCGTCACATGGTTCCCGATGTGATTGGGCGGTGGCGTTCGCAGTGTGGCGTCATGCTGATCTCGCGGCCTTGCGCCGCGCGAGCATGACCGTGAGCAGAACGGGCAATGCGCCAGCGAGAACCGTAACGCCCGCGATCTTCTGGTCGACAGTGGGTTCGAATCCCCAGTCCCTACCCATCGCCCCGAACCAGTTCGCGGCGATCAGACCGTTCTGGAGCGCAATCCACCCACCAATCACGATGGGAGCGACGGGAACCAGAGTTGCGGCAAAGAACGTGGTGCGAGGCGTTGCCATGCCTGCCCGCAGTAGCGACCTCGAGAGGATGGTTCCCGTGGCCAGCAGCACCGCGATGCGCAGCTCGTGCCCGAGCGGGTCAGAAAGTGTCCAGCGCAGCAGTCCCGTCGCGGATGTCACCCACAGCACCAGAGCAAAGAGCACGGAAGCCACGATCGGAGACGCGAAGAGCCGGACTTGTCGTGAACCTGCGGCCGCCTGGATCCATTCGCGAACACCTCGACTGTCGTCGGTCCGGCTCGTGATCGCGACCATGGCGAGCTGATAGGGGGCTCCCAGAACGAGCAGCAGCGGAATCACGGAGACCAGGAGCGTTCGCCCCAACGCGTCGACGCTGTGCAAGTAGTCCGCATACACGGCGATGGGGCCCGAGGTGCACCAGAAGAGAACGAGCATCCCCGCGACCCAGGACACGGTGTGACTGGTCCTCCAGGTTTCGCCGCGCTTGCGGAGTCTGCGCACTCCGACGGCGTAGAAGTAGATGCCGAACCCGGCAATCAGTGCCCACAGGAGATCGATATCCCAGCTTGTGATCCACCGGGTGATCGTCAATGTGGGCGGGAGCGGCGCCTCCGTGAGAATCTCTGCAGGAGTTGTCAGGGGTGGGGCGGTCGTGTCTGCGGGCGCCGGTGTGCGAGCCAGTGCGGCTGCCGCGCCGCTCGCCAACCCCATGACGAGGAACTCGATGGCGACGAAGGCCCAGAAGGGACTTTGCCCTTCCCCACTGCGCTGGATGAAACGCTGCCGATGGAGCGCGCCGATCACACCGAGCACGACGAGCGCCACGATCTTGACGGCCAGGACCACCCCGTAGGCGCTGGCCAAGTCCATCACGCTGGTGATCGAGGTCAGAGTGCGCGCGACGCCCGCGATCGTGACGATGACGAATGCAACCAATGCAATGGTGGAATAGCGCTCGACGACGATCCGCATCGGACGCTCGTTGAGGCGGGGCCGCAGGAACGTCAACGCAAGGAGGCCCCCGAGCCACACAGCTGCCCCGCTGATGTGGAGCGCGAGTGCCATCACTGCCGCATCGTGATTGGCGAGGCTACCGGAATGCCCCTGCGTGGCCATCGGAATCAGCGTGGCCAAGGACAGGATGCCGATGAGCATGGCCGCCGCCCAGGTGCGTAGTGCGTAGGTGAGAAGCGTGATCACTGCTGCGGCGATGGTGGTGATCAGCCACACACGTCCGAGCTCCGTCTCCAGGAGAAACCTGCCCAGCTGCTGTCCGAACTCTGACCCCAGCGAAAGACGGGGATTGAACGACGAGAGGAACGTCAGGAAGCCGGAGACCCCGCTGCTGATGGCGAGGACCGCCGCGCCGATCGAGGCCAGGTCCAACACGATGTTGTACTCCCTCTTGCCTGCCTGCAGCGCAAAGATGGCGAACACAGCCGAGCCCGCCATCACCGCCGCCGAGAGGTTGACGACGAGTTTGGCGGCGGGCAGTCCCCAGCGCACGAAAGCGCCGGGATCGTTCGTCAGTCGAGGTGCCGCCCCACCACCAATGAGCAGCCCCACAAGGAGCATGATCACGCCGGCGACGATGAGTATCGCGGGTCCCGCGACCCTCAGGTCAGTGGGCTTCACGGCGTCGCCCCCGTCCCGTTGGCCTTCGGGGCATCGGAGCGGTTAGTCGTATCCCTGTCCGGAGCAATACACGCACTCTTCTTCGGAAGTTTCTGCACGGCAGGAGCGAGCGCCTCCAGAGCGGCATCCGCAGAAATCCGGGTCGTATCCACATAGGCCTGCGCCGCCGGCTCACGGCCGTACGTCGTCAATCGCAGGTAAGGCGACTCGGAGTCATCAACGATCCAGTCGACGGCGTTGATGGTCACGCACTGCTTCGTGGTCGGTGCGGGCGCCTCAAGGCCGCAAGCGAAAACGACGGCCGTGGGGTCTCCCCACGCAGCCGTGGCTTGGGCGTCGGTCGTGCGGGCGGTAAGAGTCCCGATCGTGTCCGGCATCCGGACGGTGACTTCTGCGCATTCCGGGCTATTCGCATTGCCCGCAGACTTCAGAGCCACTGTCGGCGCGCATCCAGAGATCATCACCACGGCCGCTGCAGCGCTGACGGTCGCAAAGGCACTTCTCCGCATTCGAACGGCCCTCAACATCGTAGTCCCAGAGGCGGAACACGGACAGGGGTGGTCAGCATCGGCGTACTCCAAAAGCAGTTGACGGCACAGCAAGGACCCCGAGCACAATGCCCCGTCGGGTCCGACGGTGAACAGCTCAGATGTTCAGGTCCGAGAGAGCCGCAACTGGGCCAAAGTCGGATGAGTCACCCTGAAACGGGTGCGTATCTCGCTGCGAATCAGCATCGCCCGTGGTTGGAGGT
>JAFDWM010000143.1 GCA_018268455.1 Actinomycetota bacterium
TACTCCCGGCCCACCATGAAGCCGGTGATGTTCTGCAGGAACAGCAGCGGCGTGCGCCGCTGCTCGCAGAGCTGGATGAAGTGCGCGCCCTTGAGCGCGGACTCGCCGAAGAGCACGCCGTTGTTCGCGATGATCCCGAGCCGATGGCCGTGGATCCGCGCGAACGCCGTGATCAGCGTGGTGCCGTACTCGGGCTTGAACTCCGCGAACGCGCCGCCGTCGACGATCGCGCGGATGATCTCCCGTGCGTCGTAGGGCACGGTGAGCCCGACCGGCACGGCCTTCAGCAGGTCGATCGCCGGCGGATCCGTGACCGCCACGGGCTCTTCCGGGAGGGCCGGTGACGGCGGCAGCGTCGCGATGATGTCGCGCACGATCTGCAGTGCGTGCTCGTCGTTCTCCGCCAGATGGTCGGCGACGCCCGACACCCGGGTGTGCACCTCGCCGCCGCCGAGCTCCTCCGCAGTGACGACCTCGCCGGTCGCGGCCTTCACCAGCGGCGGCCCGCCGAGGAAGATCGTGCCCTGATTGCGCACGATCACCGTCTCGTCGCTCATCGCCGGCACATACGCGCCGCCGGCGGTGGAGGATCCCATCACGGCGGCGATCTGCGGAATGCCGTCGCGGGACATGCGCGCCTGATTGTAGAAGATGCGGCCGAAGTGGTCGCGGTCGGGGAAGACCTCGTCCTGCATGGGCAGGAATGCGCCTCCCGAATCGACGAGGTACACGCAGGGCAGCCGGTTCTCCGCGGCGATCTCCTGCGCGCGCAGGTGCTTCTTCACGGTGATCGGGTAGTAGGTGCCGCCCTTGACCGTGGCGTCGTTGGCGACCACCATCACGTGGCGTCCGTGCACCAGTCCGATGCCCGCGATCACGCCACCCGACGGGGCGTCGCCGCCGTACAGGCCGTCGCCCGCGAGGGGAGCGATCTCGAGGAACGGGCTGCCGTCGTCGAGCAGGTGGTCGACCCTGTCGCGGGCGAGCAGCTTGCCGCGCTCGGTGTGCCGGATGCGGCTCTTCTCGGGGCCGCCGAGGGCGGCCTGGGCGCGGCGCTCACGCAGTTCGTCGACGAGCTGTCGATAGGTCGGCGTGGCGGCGCTCGGCGCGGATGTTTCGGACACAGCACCCTCCGTTGGGTGACTTCGCAGCGGTCGTGGACTCGTGATTCAGATTAGCGAGCGTTAACTGAAATGTCCACGGGTCACTCGCTGAACGTCGCCGCTCCGACATCTCGGCATGCGGCGAGGAGGCGCCTGTCCCGCGTCCAGAGGGCCGCTCCCGGAGAGATCAGGACGGATCCCAGCAGATGCACGTCCACGACGCTCAGGCCGCGGCTCAGCAGTTCGTGCTGGTCGACGAGGGTGAGCAGTTCCGCGTGAGTGAGGCGCGGCAGGCGGCGCAGATTCCCGAGGAGGGAGAGCAGCGTCGACCGCTGGGCGATCGACCCCAGAGCAAGCTCCTCGATCACGTACTCGTGCGTGGCGCATCCGTCCTGCTCGAGCAAGGCCACCAACCTGCGATCCGTGCGGTGCAGATGATCGATCCAGATCGACGTGTCGATGAGGATCATGCGGCGGTGCGGCCACGACGCGGGGCGGCGGCTGCGGCAGGATCCGAGCCGCCGAGCGCGGCGAGACGCCGACCGGATTCGATGCGGATGAGAGTCTCCAGCCCCGAGCGCAGCAGTGCGCCGCGCTCGACGATGCCGGTCAGCGCGGCGGCTCGTTCGAGCAGATCGTCATCGAGGGTCACCGTTGTGCGCATGTCGCCTCCGCATCGGCATGAGCATCAAATGGTGCTCATGCCGATGATACTCCGGCGTGATCTCAGCAGCCGTACTCCTCCCGGATCCGCTCGCGCAGCTGCACGCTGCAGGCGGCGACGGTCTCGTCCCAGACAGTCGTGGCGCCATCCTGGGCGGTGTCGCTGATCGCACGCAGCACCCGGATCGGCACGCCGAACTGGTCGGCGACCCAGACATAGGCGTAGGTCTCCATGTCGACGAGCACGCCGCCGAGGCCACGGATCCGCTCGACCACCGCGACGTCGTCGACGAAGCTGTCTCCTGTCGCGATGACCAGGCCGTCGCGCCCGGTCGCGACGCGCGGCGGCAGCGACACGTGCCGGCCGATGACGCCGTCGAGGTCCTGCACGTCGTGCTGGATCGCCGCGGTGATCTCGTAGACGCCACCGGGGAGATCCGGATCCACCCCGCCTGCCGTGCCGACGACGACGATCTCCTCGTACCCGGCCGCGTCGAGCGCGCGGGTGAGCGCATACGCGGCCTTGAGCTTGCCCGGTCCGGTCACCAGCCGGTCGAAGCCGTCCAGATTCTCGGGGAATGCCTGGAGTTCGGATGCGAGGGCGGCGACGAGGAGTCTCATGGATCCATCCTCCCAGTCGTTCACATGCGTGAAACGTCGCCGACGCATACTGGATCCACGACCGAAGGAGAAGCAATGACCCTGCAGCAGGACATCGCCGCGGATCTCGGGGTGCGTCCCGAGATCGAACCCGCCGCCGAGATCGACCGCAGGGTCGGCTTCCTCGTCGACTACCTGCAGCGCACCGGCGCCAGGGGGTACGTGCTGGGGATCTCCGGCGGGCAGGACTCCACGCTCGCCGGGCGCCTTGCCCAGCTCGCGGTCGAGAAGGTGCGCGCCGCGGGCGGCGAGGCGGCGTTCGTGGCCGTGCGCCTGCCGTATCGCGTCCAGCGCGACGCCGACGACGCCACGGCGGCGATGGACTTCATCGCGCCCGACGAGGGCGTCGAGGTCAACATCGAGCATGGCGTGGACGGGCTCGAGCAGGATCTGGAGTCGGCGGGGGTCGGCGAGATCAGCGACTTCAACCGCGGCAACATCAAGGCGCGGCTGCGCATGGTCACGCAGTACGCGATCGCCGGGCAGCGCGGTCTGCTCGTGATCGGCACCGACCACGCCGCGGAGGCGGTGACCGGTTTCTACACGAAGTTCGGCGACGGCGCCTGCGACCTCACCCCGCTCGCCGGCCTGTCGAAGCGCCAGGGCCGGGCCCTGCTGCTCGCCCTCGGCGCACCGGACCGCCTGGCGTACAAGGTGCCCACGGCTGATCTGCTGGACGGCACGCCCGGCCGCGCCGACGAGGACGAACTCGGCCTCACCTACGAGCAGCTCGACGACTATCTCGAGGGGCGCGCAGTCGACGCGGCGGTCGCGGCGCGCATCGAGGCGAAGTACCTCGCGACC
>JAFDWM010000144.1 GCA_018268455.1 Actinomycetota bacterium
TCGCCGACGGCGCCGCCACCCCGGCCGAGGTCGCCGCCGCGACCGAGCGTTCCGAGCGCCAGGTGCGCATCCTGCTCGACGGCATGACCGCGGCGGGCCTGCTGACCCGCGCCGACGGCCGCTATGCGCTCGCCGAGGATGCCGCCGAGTACCTCACCGGCGGAGCGCTCGACCTGAGCGCCTTCCTCAACTTCCTCGAGCTCGGCTCGTTCGAAGCCTTCGGCCACTACCGCGACACGGTCGACACCGACCAGGGCGGCACGCTCGACTTCGACGAGGCCGGCTGGGGCATGTTCATGGCCGGCGTGATGCAGTACAACGGCCTGCACGCGCACTGGTTCGGCGAGACGTTCGACACCACCGGCAAGACCTCGATCCTGGACTTCGGCGGATTCACCGCCGGGTGGTCGGTGGAGCTGCTCAAGCGCAACCCCGCCCTGACCGCGCGCTTCGTCTACCCCGCCGAGTCCGGCCCGCTGCTGGAGGGCGCCATCGCCGAGTCCGGCCTGCAGGACCGGATCACGGTCGAGGCCGGCGAGACCGCGACCGCCGTCCCGGGCGGCGAGCACGACCTCGTCCTCGCCGTGCACGTGATCCACCGCTTCTCGGACGCGGAGAACCGCCAGATCGTGAAGAACCTGCGCGCCTCGGCCGCGCAGGGCGCCACGCTGGCTGTGTTCGACTACTTCCTCGACTCGCTGCCCGAGCAGCGCGTCCTCGACGCCCGTCACGCCGCGGAGTACTTCAACTTCGACGGCACCGTGGTGTGGCCCGAGGAGACCGTCAAGACCTGGCTGGACGAGGCCGGCTGGGAGTTCACGGGCTACGTCGACGTGCCGGGCAGCCCCCGCGCGCTCCTCGCGACCGCCGTCTGAGCCGGCACAGCGCCGGCGGATCCCCGACGGCGTCGACGTGTTCCGGATCCCCCGGATCCGGAACACGTCACCCCCGCCCGACCGCACTCCGGGACGGCAGATCACAATGCAGAAACGCTCTCGGATCGAGATTGCGGTTTTTGTCAACAACTGTAGAATTCAAGACACGGGTCATGGCCGACACGTACGGTCATCCCACGATTCCGAACCCCGAAACTCGAAAGAAGTGAGATGAACAAGAAGCGTCTGGGCTTGGCAGCGATGGTCGCTGCCGTCGCCCTCTCACTCACCGCCTGCACGGGCGGTGCCGGAGGCAATGCCGCCCCCGGGGGAAGCACCGCGAAGGTCGACACCGTCAAGGTCGGCACCGTGTTCGACAAGACCGGCTGGGAGATCGGCCAGAGCGGATCCGCGTTCAACGCGATCTTCTTCTCGTCGGTGTACGACTCCCTCGTTCTCATCGACGAGAACGCGAAGCCGTACGGACAGCTCGCCAAGAGCATCGACACCTCCAGCGACGGCCTCACCTACACCTTCCACCTCCAGGACGGCGTCACCTTCAGCGACGGCGAGAAGTTCAACGCCGACGCGGCGCTCGCCAACCTGGCCTACCTGAAGACCGGATTCGCGACCGCGCCCGCCTTCATGGGTGTCACCGACTACAAGAAGGTCGACGACTCCACGATCGCGCTGACGCTGAACCGTCCCGACCCCGGCTTCCTCTACAACCTGGGCCTGGGCATGACCTACATGGTCTCCCCGAAGGTGCTCGCCGACCCGCAGAAGTACGCGCAGGAGACGGCGCCCGAGGGCGGATCCGGCGCTTACACGCTCGACACGTCCAAGTCGACCCCCGGCCAGGACTACATCTTCACGAAGAACGACAAGGCCTGGCAGGCCGACAAGTACCCGTGGAAGTCGATCGAGATCCACGTCATCCCCGATGCCACCGCGATGAGCAACGCGATGTCCACCGGCATGATCAACTTCGAGATGGCGAATTGGACCGAGCAGCTCGAGCCCACCGCGAAGCAGAACAACTGGACCGTCAACAAGGTCATGAGCGGCTGGGCAGGTCTCATGCTCGCCGACCGCGACGGATCCAAGTTCGAGCCGCTGGGCAAGCTGAAGGTGCGCCAGGCGATCAACATGGCCTTCGACCGCGTCGGCATCGCCAAGGCGGGCAAGGATCCGGCCACGATCCCGACCAACCAGCCCTTCGCGAAGATCGACGACAAGCTGAACAAGCTGAACGCGTTCGACGTCGCCGCCGCGAAGAAGCTGCTCGCTGACGCCGGCTACCCGGACGGCTTCACGCTGAACCTGCCGAGCATGTCGCTGTTCACCGCGACCGCGGCGACCGTCAAGCAGTCCCTGGAGCAGATCGGCATCAAGGTCGAGGTGCAGAACCTGGATCCCGCCACCTACAACCAGCAGGTGTTCGCCGGCAACTTCCCGGTCTACATGTCCTTCCTGCAGCTGTACGGCGACCCGACCAAGACGATCAGCGACCTGTTCGGCGTCGGCTTCACCAACCCGTTCAACTCCGGCAAGGACGACCCCACCCTGCTGAAGCTCGACCAGGAGCTGCACTCGGCGAACCCGGATGTGGCCGCCATCGCCGCGCAGTACAACACCTTCGCAACGGAGAACGCCTGGTTCGCGGTGTGGAACCATGGTGCGACGTACTACGTCTCCGTCCCCGGCGTCGACGTCCGCCCGGTGCAGGGTCTGTACATCCCCAACCTCGAGCAGTTCCTTCCCGCCGGGAAGTGACCGCTCTCCCGGGGGAGGGCCGCAATGCCCTCCCCCGGGTTATCGATCGGAACCGTGATGATCTCCTTCATCGTCCGCCGCGTGCTGAGCGCACTGGTGCTCCTGCTCTTCATGAGCGTCGCCGCGTTCTTCCTGGCCCACCTGGCCATCCCCGATCCGACGGCGACGCTGATCGGCAAGACCGCCACTCCTGAGCAGGTCGAGGCCCTCCGGCACCGCATCGGCCTGGACCAGCCTCTGCTCACCCAGTTCTGGAACTGGTTCGGCGGGCTGCTGCACGGCGACCTCGGCGTCTCCTGGCGCACCAACACCCCGATCGCCGTCGATCTGGGCGTGCGCATCCCCGTGACCATGTCCGTGGTCACCTTCGGTCTCATCCTCTGCGCGATCTTCGGCGCGATCCTGGGCATCAGCGCCGGTCTGCGGCCGGGCAGCGCCATCGACAAGATCACCAAGGCCGGATCCGTCGTGCTGTTCGCGATCCCCGGCTACTGGGTCGCGATCATCCTCATCCTCGTCTTCGCGGTGAACCTGCGCTGGTTCCCCGCGCTCGGCTACGTACGCCCCG
>JAFDWM010000145.1 GCA_018268455.1 Actinomycetota bacterium
AGCGCAGCCCGGAGGATCACCGATGAAGGTCAAGCTCACCCTGCGCCGACCGGGCTCGCCGCTCACCGACATCGTCGTCACCGCCGACTCCACGGCCACCGTCGCCGACGTCGCGCACCACATCGCGAGCACGGATCCGCAGCGCTCGATCCGCATCGCGCACGGTGAGACGCTCACGCTCTCGGTCGCGCCGCCCACGAGCGAGCGCCTCGTCACCCTGAACCCTGACCTCGCGATCGGTGACGCCCCGGTCGGATCCGGGTTCCTCGCCGAGATCGTCAACCTCGGCGCCACCCGGATCGCCACGGGCACCGCCGGCGCCCGCCCCGCCGCGCATCTGCGGGTACTCTCCGGCCCCGCGGCAGGGCAGGAGTTCTCCCTCCCGATCGGTCATTTCGTGATCGGCCGCGAGGTCTCCGCCGACGTGCACCTCGCCGACCCCCTCGTCTCCAAGAAGCACGCCCGCATCGAGGTGGCGAGCACGTTCGTCGAGCTCGTCGACCTGAACTCCGCGAACGGGATCCTCGTCGACGGAGGTCTCGTGCAGCGCCTGCGCGTGATCCCCGGCCAGCCGTTCACACTCGGCGACAGCGAGATCGTGGTGCGCCTGGTGGGCGACTTCGACGGCACGGCCGCGGATCAGGATCCGGTGCTCGAGCGCGGCGGCGCGCTGCTGTTCAACCGCAGCCCGCGCGTCGAGGAGCGCTTCGCCGGCGAGGAGATCGACGAGCCGCGCTACCCGCGCGATCAGGTGCAGCGGCTGTTCCCGTGGCCGATGCTCGTCGCCCCGATCCTGCTCGCGGTCACCATGTGGGCCGTGACCGGACGCACCCTGTCGCTGCTGATGGCGGCCGCCAGCCCGATGATGATGTTCGGCAACTTCATCTCGCAGAAGACCAACCTCGGCCAGCGCCTGCGCAAGGAGGCCGAGCTGTTCGAGGACCAGTTCGAGCGCCTCGAGGAGAAGCTCTACCACGCCCGTCCTCGTGAGCACGCGGTGCGCAACAGCGAGGTGCCCGCGGTCGCCGTCGCGTTCGACGAGGCGATGAGGCTGGGGCCGCTGCTGTGGACCAGGCGCCCGGAGCACTGGAACTTCCTCGCCGTGCGGCTCGGCACCTGCGCCGACCTGTCGCGCACGACGATCACCCGCGCCGAGGCCGCCGAGGCGCTGCCGGAGTACGTGGAGCGGGTCGACCGCCTGCAGGACCGCTACCGGATGATCGAGGACGTCCCGATCCTGGAATCGCTGCAGAGCGTCGGATCCATCGGCGTCGCCGGTCCCACCTCGGTCGCCGGCGACGCGCTGCGAGGCCTTGCCGTGCAACTGTTCGGCCTGCACTCGCCGAACGAGCTCGTCGCCGTCGCGCTCACCGAGCCCGGCTGGGCGAACGAACTGGACTGGCTCACCTGGCTGCCGCACACCTCGAGCGAGCGCAACCCGTTCAAGGAGATGGCACTGGCCGACTCCGCGTCCACGGGCACCGCGCTGCTGAACGGCCTGGAGGAGATCGTGATGCGCCGCTCGAAGGCGGCGGCATCGCAGCGGCTGCCGTACGGCGACGACTGGGATCCGATGCGCTACGGCACCGACGTCAAGCGCGCCGCCGAGGAGTCGACCTTCGAGGGGCAGGCCGCGGTGCTCGTCATCGTCACCAACGACGCCCCTGTCGATCGCGCCCGGCTCACCCAGATCCTCGAGCGCGGCGCCGATGTCGGCGTGTACGCGCTGTTCGTCGCGCCGGTGGTCGAGGCGCTGCCGGCCGCCTGCCGCAGCTTCATCGACGTCACGGCGGGCCTCGAGCACGCCAGGGTCGGCACGGTCCGCAGCGGTGTCGCGTACCCCGACGTCATGGTCGAGGGCGTCTCGCACGCGTACATGACCATGTTCGCCAAGCGCCTGGCCCCGGTCGTCGATGCGTCGACGGTCGTGGAGGACTCCTCCGACATCCCGAACTCGGTGATGTTCCTGTCCCTGGTGGGATCCGAGACGGCGTCGAATCCCACCAGCGTGATCGACCGCTGGCGGCAGAACAACACCATCATCGACCGCTCGGGCGCTCCGCAGTCGCGGCTGAAGAAGGCGGGCAACCTGCGCGCCATCATCGGCCAGTCCCAGACCGACGCGATGACCCTCGACCTGCGCACCCAGGGCCCGCACGCCCTCGTCGGCGGCACGACCGGCGCGGGCAAGAGCGAGTTCCTGCAGGCGTGGGTGCTCGGCATGGCCGCCGCGCACAGCCCCGACCGGGTCACGTTCCTCTTCGTCGACTACAAGGGCGGATCCGCGTTCGCCGACTGCGTCGACCTGCCGCACACCGTGGGCCTGGTCACCGACCTCAGCCCGCACCTGGTGCGCCGGGCGCTGACGAGCCTGCGCGCCGAGCTGCACCACCGCGAGCACCTCTTCAACCGCAAGAAGGCGAAGGATCTGCTCGAGCTGGAGAAGCGCCGCGACCCGGACACCCCGCCCGCGCTCGTGCTCGTGATCGACGAGTTCGCAGCCCTCGCCGGCGAGGTGCCGGAGTTCGTCGACGGCGTCGTCGACATCGCCCAGCGCGGTCGCTCGCTCGGCATCCACCTGATCATGGCGACGCAGCGCCCGGCCGGCGTCATCAAGGACAACCTGCGCGCCAACACCAACCTGCGTGTGGCCCTGCGCATGGCCGACGAGTCCGACTCGAAGGATGTCGTGGACGACGCGGTCGCCGCCTCCTTCCCGCCGTCGATCCCCGGCCGCGGCATCGCCAAGACCGGCCCCGGACGGCTCGTGCCGTTCCAGTCGGCGTACGCCGGCGGCTGGTCCACCGACGAGGTGCAGGCGGCCGACGTGCGGGTGGCGGAGCTGCGCTTCGGATCCACCCAGCTCTGGGAGCCCGACCAGGAGCCGGAGTCGGACAGTCACGACGAGGACCTCGGCCCCAACGACCAGAAGCGCATCGTGGCGACGCTCGTCGCCGCCGCGACCAGGGCCGGCATCCCCGCTCCGCGCCGGCCGTGGCTCGACGACCTCGAGCACGCGGTCGACATCCGCGACCTGCCCACCCTCGGCGACGGGCAGATCCTGCTCGGCAAGATGGACGTCCCGTCCCGTCAGCTGCAGGAGCCCACCTACTTCGTGCCGGACCGGGACGGATCCCTGCTCGTCTACGGCACCAGCGGTGCGGGCAAGTC
>JAFDWM010000146.1 GCA_018268455.1 Actinomycetota bacterium
GCGGATCCCTCGACGTGGTCGAGATCGACGCCGCCAGCCACAACGGCGTCGACGACGCCCGCGACCTGCGCGAGCGCGCCACATTCGCCCCCAGCCGCGACCGGTTCAAGATCTTCATCCTCGACGAGGCGCACATGGTGACGCCACAGGGGTTCAACGCGCTGCTGAAGCTCGTGGAGGAGCCTCCGCCGCACGTGAAGTTCATCTTCGCGACCACCGAGCCGGAGAAGGTGCTCGGCACCATCCGCTCGCGCACGCACCACTACCCGTTCCGGCTCGTGCCGCCGGGGCCGATGCTCGAATACGTCGAGAAGCTCTGCAAGGAAGAGGGTGTGACGGTCGCGCAGGGCGTGCTGCCCCTCGTCGTGCGCGCCGGCGGCGGATCCCCCCGCGACACGCTCTCGCTGCTCGACCAGCTCATCGCCGGATCCGAGAACGGCGACGTCGGCTACGAGCGCGCGGTCGCGCTGCTCGGCTACACGCACTCCGCCCTGCTCGACGAGATCGTCGACGCGCTCGCCGCGGGCGACGCGGCGGGCGCCTTCCCTGCCGTCGACCGCGTGGTGCAGACGGGGCAGGATCCGCGACGCTTCGTCGACGACCTGCTCGAGCGGCTGCGCGATCTGATCGTGATCGCGGCCGTCGGCGATGCCGCCTCGGCCGTGCTGCGCGGCGTGCCCGACGACGAGCTGAGCCGCATGCGCGCCCAGGCGTCGGCATTCGGATCCGCCCGGCTGTCCCGTGCGGCCGATCTCGTGAGCGCGGCACTCGACGACATGACCGGCGCGACCTCGCCGCGCCTGCACCTCGAGCTGCTGGTCGCGCGGGTGCTGACCGCGCTGTCCGGGGGAGCGGTGGCAGCGTCGTCCGCTCCGACCGTGCAGACCGCACCCGCGGGCACGGCACCCGCGCCGAGTGCTGTGACGGCCGCGCCGGCCGCCGCTCCGACGGCGGCGGGCCCCGCTCCGACGGCGGTGGACGCGGAACGCAGGGCCGACGCAGCCGGAGCGGAGACCAGGCCCGACGACCGGGCGCAGCCCGCGGCAGGCCCGACGTCGTCCCCCGAGCCCGCACCCGCCGAACCCACGACGCCGGACGGCCCGGTCGACATCGACCGGATCCGGGCTGCGTGGACGGCCGTGCTCGGACGACTGGAGAAGATCAGCCGCGGATCCTGGCTCGTCGTCACCGCGGTGCAGCCGCTGGCGTTCGACGCCGACAGCGAGGTGCTGACCCTCGGCTTCCCCGGCCCCAACGACGTCGCGCGTTTCAAGGGCACGAGTCCCGGCAACGGACCCAGCGATCACCTGCGCACGGCGATCGAGGGCGAGCTGGGCGTGAAGGTCAAGTATCTGCCGGCCCCGTTGCCCGCCGGAGACGCGCCCGAGCGCAACTTAGCCGAGAGCGGGAAGGCCCCGCGCCCCTCCGGATCCGATGGCGGCGACGTCCCGGCTCGTGAGACTCCAGGTCCGGGCGGATCCGCATCGGCGGCGACCTCGTCGCCGGCACCGGCGCCGTCCTCTTCGCACGCGCCGGGGACGTCCTCGTCGCCCGTGAAGCCCTCGGCGTCGCGAGCGTCGGCGGCTCCGGTCACGGAGTGGGCTGTCGCGGCGATCCCGCAGGGCGACTCCGTTTCCGCAGAGAGCGCACCCGTCGCCGCGGGTGCCGAGGCCCGGACGGCGGTGTCCGCCCCGGCGGCCGGCGTCGGCACGGTCGAGGGCGCCCCGGCCGGCCCAGCGACGGCCCAGAGCACCGTCGGCGCGCCCACCCCGCCACCCGCGCAGTTCCCTGTCGACGAGGAGCCGGCCGACGTCGAGGCGATGCCCGCCTCGGGCTGGTACGAGCCCGTGCACGACGGCGACGTGCTCGACGACGAGCCGCCGTATCCTGACGAGCCGCCGTACCCCGACGACGACCCCGGTCCCGACCCGTACGGCACCGCCCCGACGGCGAACACGGCCGCGACGAGCCCTGCCGCACCAGCGATCGTGGGCACGGCCGCAGCGGGCACGGCATCCGTGAGCCCCGCACCGAGCGCCACGTCGCCCGCCCCGTCCCGCCCCACGTCGCCCGCACCGTCCCGCCCCGCCCCGACGGTCACCGAGCGCGCACCGCGTTCCGGCGCCCCCGGCGTGCAGCGCTACGGCGAGGCAGTCGTGCGACAGGTGCTCGGCGCGACCTTCCTGCGCGAAGAGCCGTACGAGCCGCAGACCAAGTTCCAGTGACCCGCTGCGTCACCCGGCGAGCACCCGGCAGCGCCCGACCCGGCACCATCCACACCGCGTCCCCCGATCCCAGAGGTTGACCCCCATGTACGACGGCATCGTCCAGGAGCTGATCGACGAGTTCGGCCGGCTGCCCGGCATCGGCCCGAAGTCGGCGCAGCGGATCGCCTTCCACATCCTGCAGACGCCCTCCTTCGACGTGAAGCGGCTCGCCGAGTTGCTCACCGAGGTGCGCGAGCGTGTGCGGTTCTGCGAGATCTGCGGCAACGTGGCCGAGCAGGAGCGCTGCGCGATCTGCCGGGATCCGCGTCGCGACCCGGCCGTCATCTGCGTCGTCGAGGATGCGAAGGACGTGGCCGCCATCGAGCGCACCCGCGAATTCCGCGGCCTCTACCACGTGCTCGGCGGCGCCATCAGCCCGATCGCCGGCGTCGGTCCCGACGACCTGCGCATCGCCCAGCTGATGACCCGGCTCGCCGACGGCACCGTGCAGGAGGTCATCCTCGCGACCAATCCGAACCTCGAGGGCGAGGCGACCGCCAGCTACCTCAGCCGGCTGCTGACGAGCATGCAGATCACGGTGTCGCGGCTCGCCTCCGGACTCCCGGTCGGCGGCGATCTCGAATACGCCGACGAGGTCACGCTCGGTCGCGCCTTCGAAGGGCGGCGCGTCCTGTGACCGAGCGGCCGTTCGGGCGCAGGGGATGGATCCTCTTCGCCATCATGAGCGTGGTGTGGGGCATCACCTACCTCTTCATCAAGGAGGCGGTGGGCTCGTTCTCGCCGCCCGCGGTCGTCGCGGGCCGCACCCTGCTCGGCGGACTCGTGCTGCTGCCGTTCGCGCTGCGCAGCGGCGCCTTCAAGGCCGCGCTGGCGGTCTGGCCGTGGGTGCTCGCGTTTGGCGCGGTCGAGATGGCGGGGCCCTTCCTGCTGCTCAGCCA
>JAFDWM010000147.1 GCA_018268455.1 Actinomycetota bacterium
ATCCGCGCGCAGACCTGTGCGCGCTACGCCCGAGTCGAGTCCCAGAAGCTGTTCCTCGGCCCGTTCCAGGAGAGCTTCTTCAGCAGGAGTCACTTCGAATGTCACGCGCGGGTCGATCATGGCGTCGCGAATCTCAACCACTTCGCGGTGCAATCGACCTTCCGGATCGTCGAGGCTGGCCCCAAGAGCGTCGGTGCCGCTGAGCCCGGGGCGAACGCTCGTGGCCCGCTGCCAGAGCGGTTCCAGCTCCCCCATGATCTGCGCTATCTGCGCGCGCCGTGTGCGTTCACGCAACGACCTGACAATTGGTTGCCCCGCGAACCCGGCGCACAAGAACAGGAAAGTGAGCAGCGAGAGCGGCCCGTATGCTTCGCCGAACGCGCGCATCAGTTCCAGGTGACCCGCGACGTGTGCGATATCCATTACGAGGACCACCACGGCCAAGCCCACGCCGCACGCCGAGCCAAGGAGCAGGAATAGCGCGGGGATGCGCTGGATACCGGTGCCGACGAGAAGTTGACGTGCCGCCAACGCGAGCATGGCCGCCAGCACGATGCCGCAGTAGGTGAAGCCGATCATCGAGTAAGCGGCCGCCACTGGCTGGTCACCGAGGTCAAGCATGAATGTCGCGGTCGATGTCCCTCGGTCGATGAAGAAGAACAACACCGTCGTCGTAACCAGGGCAAGGATCAGCGCGGGGCGCCGGACGGCGGCTCGCACCAACCGGGGACGATACTGACCAGCCTTCATTGCTGCGCGGCCCAGAAAGAAGAGACCGATCATCAGGAGAGCATCCGAAAGCAGAGTCGCGATGTTTGTTCCGCTGAAGACGGGATCGACAGCGAGGTAGATCGCGTCGACGTTGAGGGTCATTGCGATGGCGATCGTGACCGATGCGTAAGTAATGCTGCGATCAGGGCGCCCGCGTCGCAGGACCAGCAGGCTCGCTACGAGAACCCACATCAGGATCGCAACCAGCGTCTGGATCATCCGAAGACCTCGAAGTAGCGAGACTCCGCGAATGCGGAACCTCGGATCCCTGCCGCGAGCCGGTCCGCGAGAGACTCCGCAGCAATCTCGGTGTCGGAATCAAGATCCTGCCGTCTGAGCAGACGTGCGCGAGTGTGCGGAGGAATATCAGGCAGGAGCACGTCCGCCTCTGCGCATTCGTCGCCGTCGCAGTGGCCCAGGATCATGTGTGACAGCTCGTGCAGCACAAACTGCTGGCGATGCAAGGCGGAGTCCGTGCGTGCGTGGATGATGATGTCGTCTTCGTCGGTGGTGAGCCAGACCGCGCAGATTCCGTCGTGATCGCCGATCTCGGCAAGCTCGACGATACGAAGGCGGCGTCCTCTGCGTTGCTGCACAACGCCGTAGAGATCGTCGAAGGTGAAGACATTGCCGAGGGCAAGATCCGAGAGGGCCGTGGAGACGACCTGTTCGATATTCACGTTGCGCTCACCTCCTTCGAGGGCACTTCGCGGCATCGACTCGGCTACGTGAGCGACGCCGTCATTGCTTGTCTGTGTGTGTCATTTCCTCATCCAGAAATCTGCTGATGGCTTGGAGTGCCTTCGGTGAAATGTCTCCAAGAGTGCGCGCCGCGTACGACTTCACCTTCGCCGCGCGCATCGAGCGCACGAGATCAAGCTGTGCGCTGACCTTTTCGGGAACTACGGCGTCGTTCGCGCCGATCAGGAAGTCGGTATCGACGTCAAAGAACGCCGCGAGCCCCGCGAATACGGCGGGGTCTTGAACGTACCGGTGTCCGTTGACCATGTACGTCCAACGCGACCTCGACAGGTTGGTGCCTCGGTCGCGGAGATACGCCGCGATTTGTGAGTAGGTCGGCTCGGTGCCGGTCTCGGCGATCGCAACATCGAGCAACAGCCGCAGGCGCTTCGCAAGATCCGCGGCCGCAGTTGCGCCCTCGTCGTCGGTCATGCGCGCTGACCTCCTTCGCTCGTGGTGAGAAGCATCCTCGGCAGGGTAATCCCGGCACGTTACGCATGCTCAATATAGCCGTTGAGCATGAACAAATCAAGGGTTGCGCATGCTCAACGGTCGGTGTTAGAAACGAAGCCCCGCACGTTTTGAGCATGCTCAACGACCGGGAGCCTCTGGACCCTTCGATCACTCCTAGGGAGGTGAACCATGCCCAGATTCTGGCTGCCCACGCATTGTCGTCCGCACGCGCGTCGCAACGAGTCGCTGCGTCGTGCGGTTGGAACACGCATGGGCGTCCGCAGAGTTCGTGGAGTCGCTCGCCCACCTCACCGGTGTATCGCCACGCACTCCTGCGACGTGGCGCGCCGGAGAGGAGGGCACCTGATGGTGTCGACAGATGAACGCCGTGCCACCCGCGAAGCGAAGCTCGATGAGCTGCACGAGAAGCTGACCGAAGCAGTTGACAAGCTGGTGTCTGGCGAGGATTGGGCGGCTGCGCTTCGGTTCGCAGCCAGGTTCCGCAGCCGCTCGTTCAACAACACCCTGCTGATCTGGCTGCAGCACGCCGCCGCATTCGAAGCGGGTCTCGTGTCTGAGCCGATGCCGTCATACGTGGCTGGGTACAAGCAATGGCAACAGTTGGGCCGCCAGGTCGAGAAAGGTCAGCCCGGGTATCAGATCCTCGCCCCGGTGACCGGTCGCTTCGCGTCGCCGACGCCTGCGGATCCAGCGTCGTGGCGGCGACTCAACCGATTCGAGAAACCACGACCGAGCGAGGAAGTCCGCTCGAAGATGATCGGCGTTCGCCCCGCATACGTGTGGGACGCGGCGCAGACCTCCGGCGACGCCCTACCGACTCCACCTGCACCGACGTTGCTGAAAGGCGAGGCACCAGATGGCCTCTGGGCGGGACTCGCCGGACGAATTGGAGCGGCAGGTTTTCAGCTCCTCGATGTGGAGCACGAGGGCCTGATCCACGGCGCGAACGGTGTCACCGACTACGCGGAGAAGACGGTCAAAGTCCGAGAGAACATGGATCCCGCCGCGCGAGTGAAGACTCTTGCTCACGAATTCGCCCATGTGCTCATGCACGGCCCTGATCAAGATGCCGCACGGCAACACCGGGGTGTAGGCGAGGTGGAGGCCGAGTCCGTTGCGCTGATGATTGGCGCCGCGCATGGGATGGACACCAGCGACTACACGATCCCCTATGTC
>JAFDWM010000148.1 GCA_018268455.1 Actinomycetota bacterium
CCCGTCGAAGCCGAGAACGCCTACCACGCCACACACCCCAAGCCCCTAGCAATCAGCGAACGGGACAAAATCAGCCTCTAACAAATCCGGGGCTTGACACCCCTGGCCCACCGACGGCATCCGATAGGTCGGCAACGGCCAACCCCGCGGACGACGCTTCAAGACCGAGCAACCGTCACCGGTGTCCTGACACGCCGAACGTCACCGATCTCGTGAGACAGAAATGTCACCGATCTCCTGAGACATCACACAGCGTCGCGTCACAGCGGGGGGTGTCAGACGAACGGTGGATCTGGTCCTGGCCTGACCGAAAGGAAAGGCGATGACCGATGTCATCGAGATGATTGATCCTGTGACGGGAGAGATCGTCGATCAGCAGAAGATCGCGGAGCAGCTGCTCACGGAAGCGAAAGAGAAGGGCGTCAGCCTGGTCGGCCGGGACGGGCTGCTCGCCGGACTGACCAAGCGAGTGCTGGAGACCGCGCTCGAGGCCGAGATGACGGAGCACCTCGGCTATGACAAGCACCAGCCCAGCACCGGGGAGAACGCCCGCAATGGCGTCCGGTCGAAGACCGTGCTCACCGAGGTCGGCGCGGTCCAGATCGACGTCCCCAGGGATCGTGCCGGTTCGTTCGAGCCGAAGATCGTCCGCAAACGGCAGCGCCGGCTGGACGGGATCGACGAGATCGTACTTTCGCTGACTGCGCGAGGTCTGACGACCGGGGAGGTCGCTGCGCACTTCGACGACGTCTACGGTGCGTCGGTCAGTAAGGACACGATCTCGAAGATCACCGACAAGGTGATCGAGGAGATGACCGAGTGGCAGAACCGGCCGTTGGACCGGGGGCAGTTTCTAACGATCGTTGCGAATCGCTGTCCTTCGCCATCGTCTCATGAGCTGGGCTGGTGATCTGTCTGCGAGGACGAGTCTGGGACGGTCGTTGAGCTCGTCGACAGCGTCGCGGAACTGCTCGTCCGTGATCTGGTCGAGATCGATGCCTTTCGGGAAGTATTGCCGCAGCAGCCCGTTCGTGTTCTCATTGCTGCCCCGCTGCCAGGGCGAGTGCGGGTCCGCGAAGTAGATCTTGACGCCGGTGGCTTGCTCGATGCGCTCGTGCTGGAACATCTCGTTCCCCTGGTCCCAGGTCAGTGTCCGTCGCAAGCCTGCGGGGAGATCTTTGAGCACGGTGATGAGGGCGTCGCCGACGTTCTTGGCCGAGTGGCCGCCGCGGATCGGGATCACGATCGTATGCCTCATCTTCCGTTCGACCAGCGTCGCCGCGGCCGAACGTTGCCCGGCGCCGATGATGAGGTCGCCCTCCCAATGCCCTGCCTGTCGGCGGTCTTCGACCCGTGCCGGGCGGTCGTGGATCGATCGCATGTTCGTGGACTGCTTCAACGCGCCCTCACGGCTCCGGCCTCGGCCGCGTTTGTGTCGATAGGTGCGTCCGGTGCGTAGCGCCTGCTCGTCTGTGCCGATGATCAGCCCCCGGTAGACCGCCTCGTAGATCGTTTCCGCGCAGACATGCCAAGCCGGTCGTCGTGGCCATCGGCGTCGGAGCCAGCGGCTGATCTGCTGCGGCGACCACTTCTTCTTCAGCTTCGCCGCCACCACCGCTTTAAGCTCCGAGTCCGTGTTGAGGCGTCGCAGTTTCGGGCGTCGCCGGTTCTGATGTGCTTGACCGTGCGCGAACCAGGGCTGGTACCCGCCGTCCGGCTTCCGGTTGCGGGCGATCTCCCGATAGACACTCTGGTAGCTCTTCCCGATCCTTGAAGCAATCACCTTCACAGGCTCACCAGCATCGAGGCCGTCGGCAATCTCGATCCGGTCATCCTGAGACAGATACCTGTTGCTGATCGGGGTGTCGATGAACTTCACGCTGCCAGCGTCGATGAACCACAACGACCCCGCGCTCGGCGACACGCCCACCTCGAGCGACGCCGCCTGAGCACTCCAACCCTGTCGAATCAACTCGTAGAAGCGACGCTTGACCGTCGGCGCCGCCCCATTCCACGCACGATGAGCCATCTCGAATCCTCCCCGTCGGGATTCGCAACGATGACTAGAAACTGCCGGGTCTACCCGGTCGTGTTCATCGACGCGATCGTGGTGAAGGTGAGGGACGGGCAGGTCCGCAACAAGCCGTTCTACGTCGCCGTCGGCGTCGCCACGGGCGGGGAGCGTGACATCCTCGGGATCTGGGCCGGCGACGGCGGTGAGGGCGCGAAGTTCTGGCTCGGTGTGCTCACCGACATCAAGAACCGGGGCGTCGAGGACGTGTGCATCGTCGTCTGCGACGGGCTGAAAGGCCTCCCCGACGCGATCAACACCACGTGGGAGCTGACGACGGTGCAGACGTGCATCATCCACTTGATCCGCAACACCTTCAAGTTCGCATCGAGGAAGTACTGGGACCAGATCGCGCGTGATCTGAAGCCCGTCTACACGGCACCGAACGAGGCCGCAGCGCGCGCGAGGTTCGAGGAGTTCGCGGACAAATGGGCGACCATGTATCCGGCGATCCGGGTGCTGTGGGAGAACGCGTGGGCGGAGTTCATCCCGTTCCTGGACTACGACGTCGAGATCCGACGCATCATCTGCTCCACGAACGCGATCGAGTCGCTCAACGCCCGTTACCGGCGCGCGGTTCGCGCCCGCGGTCACTTCCCCAACGATGCCGCCGCGTTGAAGTGCTTGTATTTGGTGACGAGGTCGCTTGACCCGACAGGCCGAGGTCGGGCACGCTGGCTCACGAGGTGGAAGCCCGCACTCAACGCCTTCGCCATCACCTTCGAAGGCCGAATCAACTAACCAACCGCCAGGCCAGATCCACCGTTAATCTGACAGACCCTCACAGCGCGCCAAGTGCCTCGGGCACAGCACATGATGTACGCCGTCGTCGCGGGTTGCCGCCGAGCGCGCGCAGCTACAGCGAGCGTGCGGTGTCACGAACCTCGACGGTCCAGCCTCTGCTGGCGGAGCGCTCGTCCCCCAAAAGAGGGACAGACACCCGAATTCAGCTCCTGCTACACAAGGTCATAGCAAACGTGCAGCTTATCTGCGGTTGACCCCTGTTCCCGGACACTGACCAGGCGGGATCCGTGTGTTCGCGGGCCTGTCGGGGAGGATGTCCGTGATGGGCACGAAGAGCAGGAAG
>JAFDWM010000149.1 GCA_018268455.1 Actinomycetota bacterium
CGGCCGCCGAGGCCGAGGCGCAGGTGCGCGCCGACGACCGCGCGCACGTGTTCCACTCCTGGAGCGCGCAGGCGCTCATCGACCCGGTGCCCGTCGCAGCGGGCGAGGGATCCACGTTCTGGGACTACGAGGGCAACGCGTACCTCGACTTCTCCAGCCAGTTGGTGAACCTCAACCTCGGGCACCAGCAGCCCGACCTCGTCGCCGCCATCCAGCAGCAGGCCGGGCGTCTCGCCACGATCCAGCCGTCGATCGCGAACGACGTGCGCGGCGAGCTGGCCCGGCTCATCGCCGAGGTTGCGCCCGAGGGTATGGAGAAGGTGTTCTTCACCAACGGCGGCGCCGACGCGAACGAGTACGCGGTGCGCATGGCGCGCACGTTCACGGGGCGTCGCAAGGTGCTGTCGATGTACCGCAGCTACCACGGCTCCACCGCGACCGCGATCTCGCTGACCGGGGATCCGCGCCGCTGGGCGAACGACTCCGTCGACAACGGCACCGTGCGCTTCTTCGGCCCGTACCTGTACCGCTCGGCGTTCCACTCGGAGAGCCTGGAGCAGGAGTCGCAGCGCGCGCTCGCGCACCTCGAGCAGACCATCCAGCTCGAGGGGCCGTCGACGATCGCCGCGATCATCATCGAGACGGTCGTCGGCACGAACGGCGTGCTCGTGCCGCCGCCCGGCTACCTGCAGGGGGTGCGCGAGCTGTGCGACCGCTACGGCATCGTCTACATCGCCGACGAGGTGATGGTGGGCTTCGGCCGCCTGGGTGAGTGGTTCGGCATCGACGCGTTCGACGCGAAGCCCGACCTCATCACCTTCGCGAAGGGCGTGAACTCCGGATACGTGCCGCTGGGCGGCGTCGTCATCTCCGACCGGATCGCGGCGGCGTTCGACACCGTCTCGTTCGCCGGCGGGCTCACCTACTCCGGGCACCCGCTGGCCTGCGCCGCCGGCGTCGCGACCTTCGAGGTGTTCCGTCGCGACGGGATCCTGGAGCGCGTGCGCGACCTCGGATCCCGCATCGTGGCGCCGACCCTGCAGGGCTGGCTGGAGAAGCACCCCAGCGTCGGCGAGGTGCGCGGCCAGGGCCTGTTCTGGGCCGTGGAGCTCGTGCGCTCGACCGAGACCCGCGAGCCGCTCGTGCCGTTCAACGCGGCGGGGGCCGATGCGGCGCCCATGGGCGCGTTCGCTGCGGCGGCGAAGAAGGGCGGCGTCTGGCCGTTCACGCACTTCAACCGCACGCACATCGCCCCGCCGCTGGTGATCACCGAGGACGAGCTGGTGCGCGGGCTCGCCGTGATCGACGCGGCACTCGACGTCGCCGACGAGTACACGGTCTGAGGCACCGCCGCACGACGAAGGATCCCGCTCCCGGTCAGGGGGCGGGATCCTTCGCGTTCGGCGCACATTTCCGCCCAACTTCGGAGCCAAGCGGCGACGCGCCGTGCGCGAGCTGTATCGTGCGGCGTGTCGCGCCCGGGCTCCGAAGTTGGGCGGAGGCGGCGGATCCGAGGGCCGGGCTCAGGACCCGGACGAACCCGTCAGAGTGCGGGCCACCAGGCCGGATCCGTCCACAGTCCGAGCTCCTGCTCGAGTGCGGCGCCGACCCGGAACACGGTCGTGTCGTCGAAGGTGCGCCCGACGATCTGCACGCCGGTCGGAACCCCGTTCGGGGCGATGCCGCTCGGCACGGCGAGCACCGGCACGCGGCCGATCACGTTGAACGGCAGCGTCATGAGCTGCGAGAAGATCGCCGTGCTGTCGGTGCACGGCTCCTCGGCGTCGAGGCCCGTGGTCGCGATCGTCGGGCAGATGAGCACGTCGTAGTCGGCCATCAGCTCGCCGAACGGGCGGTAGAACGCCGACTCCGCCTCCAGCCCGGTGACGTAGTCGCCGCCGTTCGCCGCAGCCTCCGCGAATGCGCGGGTGTAGGGCATGAGCTGCGCGGTGCGCTCGGGGTCGCCGTCGGCGATGGACTCGATGAACGGGCCCATGACCGCGCCGAAGTGCGGCCAGCTCGTTTCGAGCACCCGCTGTGGGCCCCAGGGCAGCTCGACCTGCTGCACCACGGCGCCCGCGGCGCGGAGGGCCGAGACGACGCCGAGCGTGTTCGCGACGACGGCCGGATCCACCGCATAGCCGCCGAGGTCGAGGCAGACCGCGATCCGCATGCCGGCCAGCGACGACACCTCGCCCGACACCGTCACCACCTCGCGCAGCGAGGCGGCGTCGCCCGCCCACGGGCCGGAGATCACGTTCTGCAGCAGGGCGACGTCGGCGACGCTGCGCCCCATCGGGCCGTCTGCGCAGTACGTGTCGGAGTTGAACGGCGCCATACCGGGCACCCGCGCGAACGGCGGCTTGAAGCCGACGACGCCGCAGAACGACGAGGGGATCCGGATGGATCCGCCGATGTCGGATCCGGTCGCGAGGATGGTGGATCCGGCCGCGAGCGCGGCACCGGATCCGCCGGAGGAGCCGCCCGGCGAGTACGCCGTGTTCCACGGGTTGCGGGTCACGCCCCAGAGCGCCGTATGGGTGACCGGGGCGCAGCAGTACTCCGGGGTGCTGGTGCGGCCGTGCACGACGGCGCCGGCGGCGAGGATCCGCTCCACGATCGGGTGCGTCTCGTCGGCGATGTGTCCGCGCTCGAGCAGGCTCCCCTCCTCGGCCGTGCGGCCGGCGATCGGCTGCTCCTCCTTGAGCATGAGCGGGATGCCCTCGAGCGCCCCGGTGGCGGCGCCGTCAGCGAACCGGTGCTCGGAGTCGCGGGCCGCGACGCGCGCCTCGTCGAGCCATTCCTCGGTGACGGCGTTGATCGCGGGCTCGGTCGCCGCGGTGCGGGCGATCACCGCGTCGAGCAGCTCGACGGGCGACAGCTCGCGACGGCGGAACCGGGCGGCGGCCTCGGTGGCGGTGAGGTGGTGCAGGTCCATAGGGGATCCCTTTCTGAAGAGGTTCTCGTTCTGGGTCCTCGGATCCGGATCCCGGTGTTCAGGTCGCACTATCTGCTCTTCCGATGGAGGTTTTGGAGCAGAAAGTGCGACCTGAACGAAGTTCTCGCCGGTTCGAGGGCGCCGGGCGGATCCGGATCCGG
>JAFDWM010000014.1 GCA_018268455.1 Actinomycetota bacterium
GTCGGCATCGAACTGGAAGTCCACCGCCCACACGAGATTCGGTGCGACCGCTGCCGGGGCGTCGACGGTCGAGGATCCGACGCGTTTGCGCCGCCGCCGCTGGGGGACACGGAGGCCTTCCTCGCGCCAGAGCCGCTGGATCTTCTTGTGGTTCACGACCCACCCCTCGCCGCGAGCGTCGTGGTAGGCCCTGCGGTATCCCCACCGCGGATGCTTCTTCGCGTACGCGCGCAGCCAGTCCCGCAACGCCCTGTCCGGGTCGGCGGTCGTGTCGCCCTTGAGCGGGCGACGGTACGCGGACCTGCTCAGCCCGGCCAGACGGCACGCCATCCGCTCGCTCACCTGCAGTGTCCTGATCAGGTGAGCGACGGCGGCGCGGCGCCTGCCCGGGCCTAGAAGTTTCCCTCAGCCAACTCCTTCAGCGCGGCCTTCTCCAGCTCCGCTTCGGCCAGCAGCCGCTTCAGAGTGGCGTTCTGCTTCTCGAGCTCCTTGAGACGCTTCGCGTCGTCGGCCTTCAGGCCGCCGTACTGGTTCCGCCACCGGTAGTACGTCTGCTCGGACACGCCGAGCTCCCGACACACCGCGGCGACGTCCGCGCCGTCGGCGAGCATCCTGTCGGCCTGCCCGAGCTTTCGGACGACCTGCTCCGGGGTGTGACGCTTCCTGCTGTTCGTCATGATCTGACCAGTCTCCCTGCCCGAACCCTCGGGCGACAGGACGACTCACACAACGACTGGACCTACAAGACGGGGTCAGTCCAGTAGCGGCCACCGATTCTGGTCCTGCGCTCCGTCGGCCAGAGGATGTCCGTCTCCCAATCACCGACCACCCGCGGCCGGCCCTGGTCCACCCAATGGGTGAGGCCGTCAACGACCCAGTCGAACTCGGGCAGAGTCAGCACGGTCCGTCGCTTCGGACCGGTGCCCCGACTGCCCTTCCCGTGCCGGACATACACCGCTCCGAAACTCCCGAACCCCGGGGCCACCGGGTTCGACCGCAGATCGGCAACGTCGAGCCCAATGCACTCGGAACGCCGCAGCCCAAAGGCGTAGATGGTCTTGAACATCTGCGCGTTCCGGAGCGCAGCAAGCGCACCCTTCCTCCTGGCACGTACGATCGCCTCGACCCGAGCATCCGCAGCATCGAAGAACCGCTCCAGCTCATCGAAAGTGAGGGCACGTCGCCCGGGATCCCCCTCATGGTCGAGCAGGTGCGAGATCGTGTTCCAGTCATGGCAGATCTGCTGCGGCGCATCCCCGAACCGAGCCAGACACTCCGCCTGCCAGCCGTACCGCGGGTCAGTGAGGAAGTCGCAGAACAGACGGATCCTCGTCTGATACCCCCGAATCGTTGACCGCTTCAAGGGACCCTTGCCGGGTCGCACGCGCACTGAATAGTCCTCGAGATCCCGCGGCTGCCACTGCCACGGGTACGCCGCGCAGAACTCGGCGAAATCCTCGATGAACCGCCGGCGCGAATCGATGGTGGTGGAGCCTGCCCCGCTTTTCCGGACACCTGAGTTGAGGCGATGATCGTCTCGGAAGGAGTCCGTGAGATGCCTGCTGCTCACCCACCGGAGTTCCGGCGTCGAGCCCTCGACCTCGTCGCCCAGGGCAACCCTGTCGGTCAGACCGCTCGTGATCTCGGGATCAGCGAGTCCTGTCTGCGCAACTGGATGAAACGCGACGTGGTCGATTCTGGCCGCAAGCCCGGCGTCACGACCGATGAGCATAAGGAACTCGTCGAGCTGCGTCGCCGGAACCGGGTGCTGGAGATGGAGATCGAGATCCTCAAGCGGGCGTCGGCGTACTTCGCGCGGGAGAACGTGCTCCCAAAATAGGGTTCCGGCTGGTCCAGGAGCTCGCCGCGGACGGGATCCCCGTCGCGGTGGCCTGCCGGTTCCTGAACGTCTCAACCTCCGGCTACTACGACTGGAGAGATCGGTCGCCGTCGCCCCGAGCCATCGCAGATGCGGAGCTGACGACCACGATCCGTCGCATCCACGCCGACTCCCGCGAGACATACGGGGCGCCGCGCGTACTCGCCGAGCTGCGGCTCGGGCTCGGCGTTCACGCCGGCCGCAAGCGCGTGGCCCGGCTGATGCGGCTGGACGGCCTCGTCGGGGTGTCACACCGTCGGAAGCGCCGTGGATGGAAGCCTGACACTGCCACACACGAGGATCTCGTGAAGCGGCAGTTCCGAGCGGACGCGCCGAACCGGCTCTGGTTCTGCGATATCACGCAGCACCGCGCGAAGGATGGGTGGGTCTACTGTGCCGCCGTGCTCGACGCGTTCAGCAGGCGGATCGTGGGGTGGTCGATCAGCGACCGGATCACCGCGGAGATCGTCATCGACGCGCTCGAGATGGCCCGCTGGCGACGCCGCCCCGACCCCGGAACCGTGGTTCATGCCGACAGGGGAGCGCAATACACCTCCTGGCTCTTCGGTCACCGACTCAGGCAAGCCGGCCTGCTCGGATCGATGGGGCGCGTCGCCTCTTCCGTTGACAACGCCCTCATCGAGAGCTTCTGGTCGGTCATGCAACGCGAACTCCTCGACCGCACAACCTGGGACTCCAGGACCCAGCTCGCGTCCGCAATGTTCGAGTGGATCGAGGGCTTCTACAACCCCCGCCGCCGACACTCCGCTCTCAACTACCTCAGCCCCGCCGACTACGAAGCCCTTCACACCACCGCCGAAATCGCGGCATGATCAACAAACAGAACCCGTCCGGAAAAGCGGGTCAAGCTCCGGTCGCCTGCAAACCGCGACTTGTCTGCTGGTTCGCCCAGCCATCCAGCATCGACTTGAAGACGTACTTCCCCTCATCGAGGGCGACGACATTTCCTGTCAGCCGCAGCGAAGAGCGACCATCAACATCTGAACCAGAACGCACCCCTCCATGGTTGCAGCAGTTGCATCATTGTTGCAACCACTCTCCATGATCTTCACCCGCAGAGGCTGTTGGACACGTTCGTGAAGCACCACCCCAGCAGGCAAGAAGGTGACTTGGTAGCCGAATCACCCTTGTCGGCACCATACGCGACAGCCACGCCGCCCGTGATCCACTCCTGGGCTCGGCGGCCAGCTCCCGCCGAGCCTCCTGCCGCGACCGAGAAACTCCAGATCAACCATGCAATCGCAAGCAAGTGATGCATCTGATGTCGATACTGCTTGGTCGTGAGTCCATCGCGAAGCGCCCGCACATAGTTGCAGGGTATTCCCCGGTCTCTGGGACGGGTCAGGGTGCGTGCTCGAGCTCGGCACCGTTCATGAGGATGTCGGTGGCGACCAGGCCGGTGTCGGTCTTGCGGGCCAGGCCGTTGCGGGTGAGGTCGGACAGGTAGGTGGAGAAGGTTCCGCCTGTCGTGGCCATGTCGGCCGCGGCGCCGAGCTGCTCTCGGCTGAGGCTGTCGGGGTAGGCGTTGATCAGCGCGTCGAGCATCGTGGCCGCACCGCGGCGGAGGACGGCGCGGTAGTGCTCTTGGAGCTCTCGCGGGCTGAGCGGCTCGGGGCGCCCGCCGAGGTAGTCGAAACCGGCGTCGGTGAGCGTGTAGCCGGCGGCGGTCTCGTCGAGGTAGCCGGCGCGGCGGATGTCGGAGAGGTAGGTGGACCAGGTGCCGCCGGAGGTCTTGAGTCGAGCGACGGTGCCCCACTGGCTCTTCGTGAGCCGGAGCGGTGCCATTCGGCCGAGGGCGAGGACCATGCGCTGCGCGCCGCTGCGCAGCGCCGGCGAGTCGGTCTTGGCGCCATTCGTCGAGGGCCGATCGACCACAGCAGCGGCCTTGGGCTTCGGTGTCGTGGGGATGGCGCGCGGGGCGGCTGGGCGCGGCGGGGCGGATGTGTGCTTGTGCTCGGCGAGCTGGTCGACCACGGCCGAGAGGTCTGCGATCGCACGACGGAGGGTGTCGATTGTGGCGGCGTCGATGGGAACGGGAACGGGGATCTCGACGATCTTCTCGCGGGGCGGCGCCGACGTCGCGGCCGCGAGCTCACGTCGCAGCCTGGCGTTCTCGGTGCGCAGCCGTGAGGCGTTGTCGCTGCTGCTGGGCGCGTCGTGGTTGGGGGTGATCGCTGCGGCGATCGCGGCGAGGTCGACGTCGGCGAGAGTGGTCCGGGCGGGCGCGGCCGCGATCTCCCCGACGCGCGGTGTGGTGCCGGCGTCGAAGGTGTGGCGGAGACGGAAGCGGAACTTGACGGGTTCGCCGCGCTCGGGCTGCCAGAGCCAGCATTCGCCGGTCTGCAGCGTGGGTAGGTCGGCGAGGATGCTCTTGGAGTCGGCGTGTACGTCGATCCATGCCTTGATGGCTTCGCGGTCCTGGGGTGCTGTGGTGCGCAGTACGAACAGGTTGTCGATTTGGGTGAGGACGTCCTTGTTGACGGCTGCGCTGCGCTGCGAGGCCATCGTGACCCCGAGGCCCTTGAAGCGGCCCTGTTTGACGATCCGCTGCCAGGTCTCGACGAGCGCAGCGTCCTCCCCGCGGACCTGCTGCGGCAGGTATTCGTGGCATTCCTCGAGGAACAGATGTGTCGGCGTGCGATCGGCGCGGCGGTAGAAGCGATCGCCGAACGCCTTGAGGAAGCGGCGCAGCTCGGCCTTGGTGAACTCGCTGACGTCGAGGATGGCGGAGAGCTGCTGGTCGACGAGGAGATCTGCGACGAGCTCGCCGGTGGTCGCGTCGAGGGGGACGTCGCCGTGGCGTCCGCCGAGGACGGGGATGGGTAGGCCCGGCCGGTCGCCGCTGGCCGACGTGCGGATGCCGTACCAGTCGCCCTTGGGGTCGACCACGATGACGGGCACGCCCACCTGGTGCATTTCCTCGAGGAGCACGACGGCCGCGCTGGTCTTGCCGGCGCCCTTCTTGGCCAGGATGCCGTTGGAGCTGGTGATGAGCTCGAGGGGGAGGTCGATGCCCTCGGCGACGTGTAGGCCGGCGGTCATGGCGTCTCGTCGCGATCAGGCCCGAGGCGGCGGAGCTTGCGATCACGACGTGTGTCGTATCGGTGATTGAGAACAGCGATGGCACCCGCAGTGCCGAGCAGACCGAGGAAGCCTGCGACGATGCCAGCGAGGATGGAGAGAATCAGCGGGACGCCTGCGTTCGCAAGGAAATGTCCTGCGAGAACTCCGATGAGGGATCCCACGACGAGGGCGATCATCGTGTCGAGGAAAGTCTGCAACGACATCACATGCTCCTTGGGTAGGCCAGGCGCTTGTCGAATGTGCCGGCGATCATGACGAAGACCTCTTCCGCGGCTTGGTGACGGGGATCTTCACCTGGGGGTGGTCACGCAGGCGGTCGAGGGAGGGCCTGGGTGCGTCAGCGAGCCACGCTTGAGTACGGCCGGGGTGGATCTGTCCGCTGGGGATCACGATCCTCCAGTCTCGGACCGCCTCGAGCAGCTCACCTTTGGCGACCTGGGCGCGGAAGCGGTTGCGGAACTCGAGCTGTTCGATGATGACGCCGCCGGCGGCGGTGAGGCGTTCTCCGGAGCGGTCGGAGCCGGTGCGGGAGATCCGCGGCACGCACACACCGCGGTCCCGGAGGAGGACGATCGCGAGAGTGTGCGGCTTGAGCCAGCCCTGCTTGACCCAGGCGGGGTTGACGGGAGCACCTCGATCGACGATGTCCCAGAGCGATTCGCGGGCGTGGGCAAGCTCTCGTTGCTCTTGGGCGAACATGGATGCCGGCGGGAGAATGCGTTCCTGGATCTCGGGAAGCCGGCGCGCGGGGATGCCGTGACGCACCCATCGACGGACGGTGGAGGGCGAGACGCCGAGCTGGGCGGCGGCGCGCGGCGCGTCGACGCGGCCGTGGCGCCCGAACGCCGCGTAGCTGTTGGACAGCACCGTGCCAAGCCGACCCTCAGTCCAAGGCTGGCCGAGGTCAGCCGGCTCGTTCTGCGTGGACATGGCTTGCCTCTGGGTGCTCAGTCGACGTCGAGCTCGCCCGCGAGGGGCTCTGTGGTGAGCTCTTCGACGGTCGTGTGGAGTCGCGTGGCGAATGCCTCGAGCTCAACGCTGCGCCAGCGTGTGCGGCCGGTGAAACGGGTTCGCAGTGCCTGGTCGGAGATCCCGGCGAGTTCGGTGAACTCGCGGAAGGTTCCGGCCTTGCGGATGCGCTGCAGGATCTTCTTGTTGACGTCGGGAGAGACCTGGATGCGCGTGTAGCCGAGCGCCGGCGGCCGGCCGCTCTTTCCGCGCTGCGCCCGCGCTGCGCGCAGCGCGATCCACCGGTCGACGTCGTCCTCATCGAAGCCCGGGGAGCGCATCCACTCGGGTGTGGTGGGCTGCGGGAAGTCGGGGTCGCTCATCTCGCCGGTGCCGGCGAGGTTGTGGATGTACTTCACGCTGACGCCGAGCTTGGCCGCGATATCGCGGTAGCCGATGACGTTGATCTTCTTCGCGGTCACGCTCTCACCTCCTGGGTTACTGATCAGGCAGATCAGCATGGTCTCTACCCATCAAATATAGGATGACCTGACCCCATAAATCAACGGCACGGACGCGAAGAGGGCCGCATCCGTGTGGGATGCGGCCCTCTGTGGTGCGATCATGCGAGTCGCGCAGCGAGCTCGTCGATCTTGTCGGGACGGAAGCCCGACCAGTGGTCTTCGTCGGTGATGACGACGGGGGCCTGCAGGTAGCCGAGCGACTTCACGTGCTCGAGCGCTGCGGGGTCTTCGGACAGGTCGAGGATCTCGTAGTCGATGCCCTTGGCGTCCAGCGCCCGGTAGGTCGCATTGCACTGCACGCAGCTGGGCTTCGTGTAGACCGTGATGCTTGCCGGAGTCGTCTCCTGCATCAGATCTGCGGTAGTTGCGGTCATCGGTGGTTCACCTCCTCTCGTGTTGGTTGTGGTGTTGTCGGTGGTCTAGTGGAAAGCGCGGGGGTCGCCATCGTTGTCGTGGGGTCCGACACCGTCGAAACCCAGCCCGGTCAGATAGTCGATGTTCCAGTTCTCGACGTATTTGTCGCTCAGAACGTTTTCGAGGAAGTCGAGAGCCCCACGGTCCCCGCCTTCCATGTAGGCGTGCTGCAGGCCCTCGTACTCCTCGGGGGTGAGCTTCTGCCCGATGTCGCGGATGCGGGAGTAGTCCTTCGGTCCCTGCTTTCCCGAGACCCTGACGCGAACGCCGTTCGCGGTGGGCTTCTGGTTGGCGATCGCGCGGCGCACCGCCTGCGCGCGGCCGCGCTTTGTGGTGACCGCCTGGCGCGCCTTCGTGCTGAGCTTCTTCATCACGGTCGCGGAGGGGTTGTGCTGCCCCTTGATCCACCGCTGCACGGTCCTCTGGGAGACGCCGAGCCGGCGGGCGGCCTCCTTCGTGGAGATCGAGGTGATCATCCGCTCCGCGCCGCCCTCGGCCTTCACGGAGCGGGTGGTGCTGTACAGGGACCGGAGCATCCGGACGACGCCGGGTGCGCCCTCCCCCGCCCCGGTGGGGGTCGCTTCCTGGCGGGTGAAGGCCTCGAAGACAGTGTTGCGCTGCTTGGCTGCGCGTTCTGCAGCTGCACGTGCGTCGTCAGCGTCCATCGTCGGCTCCTCTCTCGCTGGTCATCGTCAGAACACCTCGAGGTCCAGGTGGTCCTTGCCGTCGTAGCGGCCCTCGCCGGTCAGGAACTGCAGGTGCTCGTTGAGGAAAGCGAACCCCTCGGGCTTGTACTGGCCGAGCCCTCGGCCGAAGTCGCGGGGCCGCCCGGGCCATGCCTTCTCCGGGTCGATCTCGTTGCTGGTGTAGAGGATGGTGTCCTGCTTCACGGCCACGGGCCAGCGATTTGTCTCGGTGCCGATCTGCACGATCCTGCGGATGATGTTGGCGCGGGAACGAGCCTGGATCAGGTGGTACCGCTCGGGAGCGAATCCGGGGCGTCCCTTCATGTGCTCGAAGCTCGCCATACGGCCGAGGCCGCGGGTGTAGGTGGGCTTGACGAGCTCGCGCACCGCCTGGTCGTCGGGGTCGGCGGTGTCGAGTGCGGCGCGGGCTTCGGCGATCCGCTCCGCCCAGCTGTCGAGGATCCGGCCGTGGTTGTCCCACACGTAGGCTTCGACGATCTCGAGCTCGTAGCCGAGCTCCTGGGCGATGGTGAGGGTCGCGGTGGTCAGCCAGCTCTTCATGCCGGCGATCTCGCCGTCGCGGTTGAACGGATCGATCGGGTTCGGGTGCAGCCACTCGCGGCGCTCGGGGAGGACGACGCGCCAGTAGCCCGGCGTGGTGCTCTTGAACTCGATCCGGGAGCCCTCGGGGAGGTACCGCGGCTCGCCGATGCCGTAGTGCTGGCCGCTGACGCCGGCGAGGTAGGAGCCACCGCGGTCGAAGGCGTGCACGTAGGTGTGCTCGAGCTCTTCGCCCACCGGCTTGCGCTGCCAGTTGATGTCCGACTCGAGGGTCGGGATCTCGGCTGGCCCGACCGGTGTGTGCGGGGTGAACCGCTCGAGGCGCTTCTCCTTGCTTGGTGCGAGGTCGAGCATGAGGTCGATGCCGGTGACTGCAGCGCTGACCGCGTAGGGCTTGCCGATCATCTCGGCGTATCGCTGCAGGCGGCGGGCGATCGTGGCGCTGTCCGCGTCGCCGGCGCGCAGCGCGGTGAAGTCGTCCTGCAGCGCGGCCATCAACGCGAACCGTCCCCGCAGGCGGTCGTTGCCGGGCATCCACACGCGGGTCATCGGGTTGAGGGCAACCTGGGTGCCGCCGATCTCGTATCCCTCGGTGATCGCGTCGGTGAGGAACGGGTGGTCGACGGTGAGCTTGTACAGCTCCTCCGTGCGCTCACGTCCTTCGTGGGAGGTCAGCTCGTCGACGGGGAGGCCGAGCTGGCGCGCCGCGGCATCCGTCACGAGCAGCTGGCCGTCCTCCGACTTCCAGGCGCCAGGGTGCCGGTATCCGAGTCCGAGATTGGCGATGACCTTCGCGGCGTCGCCGATGTGCCGGATGGGGAACGGGAGCGGCACGCACTGGCCGTCCGGGAGCCAGACGCCGTGCTCGTCGAGCACGCCCACGACGCCGCGGAAACCCGATCCGGGAGCGGTCGCTGCGCGCCTGGCGGGGGCGGAGGTCGGCGCCGGCTGCGTCGACGAGCGCTCCGCCGGCTGCGGGTCGGAGGTCGGTGGTGATGCGGGGGTCTCAGGGATCTCGAGGAGTGTTTCGGGGGCCGGGTGTGCGTCCTCAGCGGCGGTCTCGTCGAGCAGCGCACCGAAGTTCACGGGGCCGTCGAACAGCGACGGGTCGGGGGAATCGGTGCCGGGATCGGTGTCGTCGTCGCTGCTGTGCTCGCCGAACAGGGCGCTGAGGGGGAGATCCCACACCTTCATCGGGGGGCCGCCCTGGATCGGGCGGACGGTGTGCTGGGTGCTGCTGTCGCGGTTGGTGAACTCCGGGGTGATCCAGAAGTGCGGGGCGCCGGCGAACGAGGAGCCGATCGAGGTGGTGGTGTCGCTGAATCCCATGCCGGCGCCGGCAGCGACCTTCTTGATGACCTCGAACGTGACCATCGGGAACAGGTAGAGCCGTTCGGTGCCGTCGCTGTGGACCTTGATGGTGCCGACCTTCGGGCCGTTGGGGACGAGGACGTCGTTGGGCTGCTTGCCGCGGCGGCTCCAGCCGAGCTGCTCGGCGTTGTCTGGCGCTTCGCCATCGGTGAGCGAGATGTGCGCGGCCTGGCTGGCGAGCGCCTCGCGCAGCAGCTCCATCGTGAGCAGCGCGACGTCGCCGCTGCCGGGATCCTGCAGCCGGATCCCTTCATCGATTCCCGCCTCGGCCCAGGCGTAGAACTCGTTGGCCTCGTCGCGGGAGAGCGCCTTGTTCTCGATGAGCATGCGCAGCATCAGCGAGATCCCGTGGACGGAAACCACGGCCGCGGTGATCATGCGGCCGCGTGCACCGTCGTTGTGCGGGACATCGCGCAGACGTCGCGTCCAAGCGAGGGTGAGGGCGCGCAGGCTGAGCGGCGAGGTGCTGGCGGGGTCGAAGTACTCGGCTTGGATCGTGTCGCGGTGTGTGGCGAGCCACTGCAGCAGCGCAGCGCCGAGGAGTGCTCTCTCCTCGCGGTGGGTCTTCTCCTCGAGCTGCATGAACGTGGCGGTGCTGTCGGGGATCTCGCCCGGGTTCAAAGCGATCGTGAACAGGCGCTGGAGTGCGGATCCGGTGATGCCGATCTGTCCGGTAGCGATGACGGAGGCGTTGATACGGCCCTGCGCGGTCACTCCCCCACGGGCCTTACCGGCGACGTGGCCGCCGCCGTCGAACAGTGCCCGGACCAGGTTCTCGAGGCGCGCCTCGGCCTTCTTCGCGTCGATGTCGACGAAGTCGTCGGCGAGGACGGGCATGTAATCGGCGGAGCGGACGACCCGCATCAGGCCGATGCCGGACTGAGATCCGCCGGCGGCGGTGGCGGAGAGGATCGTCTTGGGCGAGCCTTCCTGCTGCACGAGGCCCGGCGCGAAGTAGTGCATGCCGAGTCGGGCGAGCGTCGACTTCCCGGACCCGGCGGCACCGTTGAGGTAGCAGACATGCGGCACGGGGGCGAACGGCGCCCGCCACACCAGGCCAAGCACGGGTGCCATCGCCCGGGCAGGCAGCTTCTCCCGCAGCGGGACGGTGCTTCCCTCCCACGCGGCCCGAAGAGCTTCCGCCTCGGTGGTGGGCTCAGCGACCCGCAGATGCTCGATGCCGCCCACCATGCGTGTCCGCAGCGGCATCGAGCCCTGCGCGGTGATCGCTCCGTCTGCGTGGACGAAGTAGCTTCCCGACTCCCCCTCGCGCCACCCGGTCGTGGTGTAGACGCGCTCTCGCGCGTACGGGGCGGGGCGGGCGTTGTGCAGCGCATCCCACGCCAGCTCGCGTCCGCGGCGGGACGTGTTCTCGAGCATCCCGACCCACGGCAGCGCGTCAGCCCACGTCCCCCGCTGCAGCTGCTCCTCATCCCAGGTGACCACCTGGGACTCGATCTTGTTGCTGCCGTTGTCTTCGTAGACCGGGTTGCCCTCCTCGTCGCGGACCCAGCGGGAGAACCGGACCGTCATCTCGTGGGTCGCCCGGGTGATCTCTGACTCCTGACCGTTGTCCTCGAACGCGACCGAAAGGATGTCGCCCCAGCCCTCGATGACGCGGTTGAACCGGCGGCGGTACCCATCGCCGTCGCGCTCGTACTTGATCTCAACGGTCTGGCCCTTGCGGACGGTGAACTCGCGGCCGCGGTTGGGGGTGTCGTCGTCGCCGGGAATGAACGTGTTGCCCGTGAACGCGGGCGGGTCGCCGGCCTCGGCCTCTCGGCTGTCGCCGAACTGCACACGCCGGTCGGCGGGCTTGAGCCGCTCGGTGATGCTGGTAGGAACGCGAACACCCGTGAGGTCGTAGGCCTCCTGTGCAGTGCGAGCGGCCTGGTCGACGAGGTTCTCCGCCTCCTGCATCACCGTGCGACTGAGGGGATCCGTGGCCCCGGTCGCCGTCACCACTTCGCCGACGTTCGCAGCGACTCGGCGGTAGCGGAGCAGCGCCTCCTTCGCCCAGGCGGCGATGGCCTCGTCGTGCTGCGCGGGATCCTCGCCCGCGGCAACCAGCTCCTGGTGGGCGCGGATCTCCGCGCTGCACACGGCGATCGCTTCGATCCCCTTCACCGTGTCAGCGATCAGCTGGAGCAGCACGGCGTTGCCGACCGAGATCTCCTCGAGGTCCTCGACACCCAGCCCGGCCTCGAAGTGGTCGGTGAAGTCGCCCTTGTCGACGTCGACGGCCGGCCGGTACAGGGTCACCGTCGCGCCGACCTCGCCGAGCATGTGGTGCAGCTGCGCGGCCCGCTTGTAGCCGGCGCTATCCCGATCGGCGACCACGTTGACGGTCGCACCGATGAACACGTCGGCGAGCTCACGGGGGAATGACCCGGATCCCTGCGCGTTCGTGGTCGCGACGAGGCCACGGGCGGCCGCGTTGTCGGCGTCTTTCTCCCCCTCGACGATCCACACGGGCTGGTCGGTGGCGATCGCACGCAGCACGTCGGCGTGCTGGTACAGGACGGGGGTGAATCCTGTCGGCTTCTTGGTGACCCAGCGCCCGGCCGCCGAGCGAAAACGCTGACGGAACCGCTTGTGCACGGCGCCGTCGACCACGGCGTGCTCGCGGATCACCTCTTCGACCACGGTCCCGGCGGCGTCGGCGTACGGGTAGGTCGTCACCTGTTCCCACTTCGCGCCGGCGAGCTCGTCAACGTCGACGAGCCCGGTGATGCGACGCGGCACACGGTGCGCGGTCTCGAACTTCGGCTTGCCCTTCGCCGGCCGCGGGGCGTCCTTCTCTGGCAGCGGCGCATCGAACAGGTCCGTCGCGGACAGGCCGATCGCGCTGGCGACGTCGCGGTAGTCGGCGTGGCACGTGAAGCAGTTGAGCAGGACCGCCTCACGGCGGCGATCGAACTTCACACTCAGCGAGCGATGAGTGTCGCCGTGCACCGGGCACAGCGCCATGAACTTGTCGCCCCGGATCGACTCGGGCTTGAACCCGCCGGCATCGAGAGCGTTCCACACTCGATCGACCGCTGACCCCGCGGCACCGACGACAGGAGTATCAGTCAGCGTCATCCGGCTACCCCTCTCGCTGCGATCGCGAGAGGAGCTTCGACACGACGAAGCCGTGCCTGGTTCAGAAAAAGACGAACTTCAGGTACCATGACGTGCAACGGCCTCCTCTCGTGACCTCCACGCGGTAGCCAGATCCCCTGCCCAGGGTTCTAACTCAAAACTCGGACCTAGCTCGCCAAAGCACATTGGTCCGGAACAGACTCTCGAAGATCCTGCGACCGCCAAGTCGCGGGATCTTCGCTTTTATGCGGTGCGCGGCATCGGCAGCTCCTGTCGCGACTCGTCGACACGACGGCGCTGTTCGGCCGTCGCAAGTTCCTCATGGATGTACTCCGGGATGGGGAGACCGTGGAGCTCTGCGAGCTGCATGGTGACCCAGCTGCCGAGCGGGATGCCGAGTTCCTCAGCCTTGCGCTCGTACAGGTTGTGGTGATCGATCGGCACGCGGACGAGCATCTGTGCTCGTTCTCCGCGAACTCGGCGCCCAGGCCGTGCTGCTCTTGCCGCTGACATGCGTCATTCATAGCACGGACCAGATACAGATACCGCAAGCCGCGACCGGCGCGTTGGCGTGTCGGCTCGGTCAAATCGTCCATGACCGTCATAGGTGCAAGTTCCGACGTTATCCGGACATCGGGTCCCGAACTTTTTTCAGTCCTCCGGTGCGATCGCTTCGCGGGTCTCGAGGCGGTGGGGCGTTTGGGGGTTAACACGTATATGTGTTGAGTTTCCGGTAACGGTTACGGTCATGGCGTCACAGCAGGGTATAAATCCCAGGTCAAGCGGAGTATTGAAGTTTTCAAACCGGGCTACTGGCCGCGTGGGTGGTCGGTAACAACCGCGTGTTTCCGCGGGTGAGGGGCGCCGGAAAATCGGTAACACGCCCCCTGATTTCGCCCCAATTGGGCCCGGTCGGGGGTCTCTGGCTCTGTCAGAGTGGGCGGCATGAAGGTCGTGAGCGTGGAGGATCTGGTGCCGAGGGCACTTGCCGCGCTACGCGGATCTCCGGCTGTGGAGCGGCTCGTGGGCGCGATGATCTTCTCGTTGTGGCGGCCGTTCCCGAAGCCGATCTATCTCTATGGCGATGCGCCCGACAAGGTGATGGCGGCGTTCGCTCTCGCCGAGCTCGGCGGCCGCCCGTGGAGCGAGCTGCGCGCGGACGGGATCCCGTTCGAGATGCGCAAGGGCGAGTGGTTCGTCATCGAGCACCCGATGGTGCTGGAGGACCTGGTCCCTGCACACCGCCCCACTCTGTTGAAGAAGGAGCTGCGGAAGATCCTGGATGGACTCGAGCTGAGCGCCGCGATGGGACGGAGCGGGGATCTGACGGAAGGGGTGCCACCGGCGACGATCATCACCGGCGATCGCACGATGCTTCCCGACTTCCGGGATCGGGTCTTCTCGATCGAGCTCTCCCCGGACCTCGAGCGGAGTCAGTACAGCGTGATCGTGGCCGGCGAGACCGCACACGCTCGCGTCGAGCTCGGCCGGAGGATCCACGACTGGATGGGCGGTGCCGGCGCGCCATCGATGGACGACTACCTCGACATGTGGGCGGGGCTGCACCGGGTGCCAGAGACCGACCGGTCATCCGTTGCCGCGTGTCGCTTCGGGCTGAGGCTTCTCGACCAGTTCTTTGACGCCCACCAGCTTCCCTTCGACAGCTGGCCGTGGACCCGCGAGTCACCGCGGCCGCCGTCGACGAGCGAAGCACCCGAGAGCCTCGCTCGCCCCGGAGGCCGGGCCGAACTCCCGGCGACGAATCGGCCGGCACGGCCCACCTCGACGGCCGTGGAGCGTGGTGCGAAGCCGGCGCGAGCGTCATCGCCGGCGAAGGCGGCCGCGGATCCTCGACTGGTTGACGCGCTTGTGGGCTCCGTCCGCCGTGCGATCGCCGAAGGGCGCGCGCACGTGTACGACTCGCACGGATCGTTCTCGGAGGAGAGCTCCAGGAGCGGCCGCCGGGTCGGGATCCTCACCAATGGCCGGTTGCTGCTGCTGTGTGCGCCGGCGCGTGCACTCCTGGCGGCAGATCTCGACGTCGACGAGCGGCCATCGCTATCGGAGCTCTCGGCCGCGCTCGAGCTCGTGGGCCTGGTGGAGAAGGACGAAGCCGGCAAGCTCACCCGTTCCCGCGTCCACGAGGGAAAGGCGGTGAAGGTCTGGGATGTCGCCGCGGACGAGTTCTGGTCGCGCGACGCTGACGACCTGGGCGCCCCGTCGTAGGCCCCGCCCGAGGTGTCGCTCGAGCTACGGAAGCGGCTTGCTTAGGGCGCGCGCCGCTTCGATGACCGCGATCGAGCTGAGGGTGAGCGGCTCAACGCTCTGGAGCGTGAGCGGGGCGGGTTCCGCGGGCGTCGCCCAGAGCATGACGTTCCGCCACGACGGCCGGTGGTATGACCACCAGCTCACGCCCGCCCATCGTCGTCGTCCGTCGTGGTGGGTCTCGGCGAACAGCGCCGCGGCCTTGCTCTGGGTGAATGCCTTGTTGCGGATCACGACCTGGCTGGGCCGCATCCCGAGGTGCTGCAGGTTCGTCGCGTCGTCGAAGTCGAAGATCGACAGGTCGTCGTCGACGGAGAACGTCGCGAGTGCGCGACGCAGCCCGCTCGGGTGTTCGAGCATGTCAGCCGACCAGGTAGCGAGGTTGCCGAGGGTCTCCCCCACAGCGCCCTCGGCTGCGGGTGAGAGGTACCAGGCGTCGTAGAGCGAGGGGTTGTCCCACCGGCCGGCACCTTGTGGCTTGTGCAGGTAGGTGGCGTGGCCGGACTTGCCGGGAGCAGCTGCGGGGTCGTGCAGGAAGACGCGGTGCAGCAGCATCAGGCGTAGCCGCCGGCGAGCTCCTGGTCGAGTGCGTCGATGACAGGCGCGGAGCCGGTCGTGCGGAGCACGTCGATCGGCCGCGCGCCGTCGAGGAAGGCGTTGCTGCCGTTGAGCCACGAGCCGATCACGGACGGCTTCCACAGCAGGCCCGCGCGAGCGATGACGTGGTCGAGGTCGACGATCACGCGAGCGTTCTCTGGGTTCGGGCGCTCGGATCCGTCGATCCACCGGGTGGGCTGTGATGGGGACACCTCGAGCATCGACGCGAGCTGCGCCTTGCTCCCGAGTGCGGCCGCGACCGCGTTGGCGCGGTCAGCGATCTGGATCGCGACGACGTAGTTGGACCGCTTCGCCGCCGCATCCCTCAGCGCGGCGCCGGCCTTGCTCGTGGGATTCTTGGCGATCGACTTTCCGGCAGAGATCTTGCCGGTCGCCGCCGATCGTGCAGTGAAGGTTCGCTTGGCCATACCTCCACGATACGCCCAATTTACATATTGGGTAGCTGGTGGCGTCAGGTCCTACGGATCGACTCGGCCGGGATCCACGCGAACGCGCTGTGCGCGGAGGTGGTGACGCGCTCGAGCTCAGCAGCGTCGGCCTCCCCTGCTGCGAGGGCGCCGATGGGCTCGTGGGTGATCGCCAGGAGCAGCCCGCCGGCGCCGTCGAGCATGTCCGTGAACCCTTCGCGCACGTCGATGGAGTACTCGTCGAGGAGCAGGGGGCTGATCGTGAGCTCGTCTGCGTCGAGGGAGGCGGTGAGATCCTCCCGGGCGGCCGCGTGGAACCGGATCTCGCCGGTGCGGTCGTACCCCTCCAGGAGCAGCTGCTCCACCGGCGTGATGAGCCGCCCGTCACGGCGGCTGAGGTAGAACACGTCGCAGGACGGGCTCACGATCACGAGAGGGACGGGCGTCTCCTCGATCTGCTCGCGCCGACCACCCCACCATGTGCGTGACGGCGTGGCCTTGACGGTGGTGATGACAGCGCCGGCCGCCGTCCACGTGCCAGGCGGCACGACGAGAAGACCGCCGCGTTGCAGGTTGGAGGTCCCGCACGTGGCGTGCACGGCCGTCACCAGGACGCCGCCGGCGGGTTGCGGGTAGACAGAAAGACGAAACGCCCCCTCGCCGAGCTGTCGCCCGCACGCCGTGCAGTCGCCGCCAGGGAGCACGGCCCCCTCGAGGACGCTGACGATCTCCTCGCCGAGCTCGCGGGAGACGGCGGTGTCGGGGATGAGCCTCATACGGTCGCGGTGATCCCGGCGATGAGGGCGCCGGCGATCATGTACGGGCCGAAGGGGACGCGGCCGCCGCGGCGCCGGGCGAGGATGACGAGCGTGTGGGGCAGCGCGAGCAGGTAGGCGAGGATAGTCGCGGGGATCAGGAGCGGGAGACCGAACCAGGCCAGCCAGGCGCCGAGCGCGCCGGCGAGCTTGACGTCTCCGAACCCGACCGCGCCGGCGAGCCCGAGGGCGAAGTACACGCACCAGAGAATGACCCCGCCGGCCACGGCGAGGCCTACCCGCCCCCAGTCGCCCGTGAACGCCCCCAGGACGGCCAGAGCGGCCCCCACGACGCCGTAGAGCGGAAAGACGATCGCGTTGGGCAGCCGATGCTCCCGGAAGTCCCACACGGCCAGCCAGACTCCGAATGCGGCGATCGCGGCCGCGAGCGTCCACTGCACGACCCCAACGCCCCCGAGCGCTCCCGCGGCCGCGAAGGCGGAGCCGGCGGCCAGCGCGACGGAGATCCTTCCAGCGACCTGGATCCAGGAGGCCGGGAGGATCTCCACCGGCCGGGAGTACTCGGGAGTCGCGGTCATGCTCAGCTCGCGTCTCGCCGCCGGATCGAGGCGATGAGCTCCTGGGTCTCAGGCTCGGCCTCATAGCCGTCCTCGAAGCTGTCCAGGTGGCTCTCCAGCTGCTTCACGAGCCGTTCGACCCCGGTCGGGTCGCCGGCCTGGTGCTCGGCCTTGAGAGCGTCGCGCCAGAAGATCTCGTTGACCGGGTCGACCATCCGGCCGACCGCGGCCGCAAGGCGTGCGTTGGCGCAGTCCCCAGCACGCAGCGACCTGGTCGCGAGCTCGTGCGCAGCATCGCCGACCGCGGCGATGATCTCGTAGCGGATCGGCTCGGCCCAGCCGTAGAACTTCTCCTTGACGCCTTCGAACGGCTGTCCCTTCACCAGACGCAGCGCCTGGGTGAGGTTCGCGGTCGGCGCGGCCGCGGGGTCTTCGCCCACGAGATCGAGCCACAGCTGCCAGTCGGTGCGGACCTCCTCATGTAGCCGGTAGCCCTCAGCGCCCACGCGCGGCAGGTACTGCTCACCGGCGGGCGAGACTCCGAGCCAGGACCGGGCGCGGGAGGTGTGGGAGTTGCGGGTCTGCTGCGCGGTGCCGCCGTGTGGGTCCTTCCCCGGCCACAGCGCACCGTGCACCTGTACGGCCGTCGCACGCGGGTTCAGGGCGAGGAACGCGATCAGCTCGGTCGCTCGCTGCACGACCGACTGGTTCGTCTTCGACGTCGCCGGCGTCTTGGGAGCAGGCCCCTGGGCGCCCACGATCTGCACCGGGCCGAGGATCTGCACATACGGTGCGCCGCGCAGAGGGACGATCGGCCGAACCGGGGTGTCCTGCTCCTCCGCCGCGGTAGCGGTCTCCGGCGCCTCGGCCGCGGCGTCGACGTCGGCCTCCTCGACGTCGACGCCGGCGGGCTCCTCGACGGTGTCGGCGTCGGCGGCCACGGCGGTTTCGTCAGCGGCGGTCTCTTCGACGGGCGTGGCCGCGACGTCGACGGACTTGGCCGGCAGCAGGGAGTGCAGGATGCTCTTCCACTCGTCGGCATCGCCGTCTTCCGTACGGGCGTCTTCGTCGACGTCGTGGAGAGTGGTGTCGGCCGGCGGCAAGTCGTCGAGGGTGACCTCGTCGACCGGCGCCCACTCGCTGTCGTTGGTGACGACCTGGTCGCTGCTGTCGAGCAGCTGCAGGATGCTGGCGTACTCCTCCGCGTTGACGATCTGCGGGGTGAGGGGCAGCGTGTGCTCGGCGGCGGGGATCTGCAGCTGGGCGGTGTGATCGTCGTCGAGGTGCATGGTCCAGTCGCCAGCGAGCTCGCCGGCGGTGATCGCGGCGATCCCGACTCGGGGAAGCCTGGTGACCAGATCCGCGAGCTCAGCCCGAGCCTGCTCATCGGGCATGGCGCCCAGGATGACGATCTCCGGCGTCCACGACTCCGCTTCCAGACCGGCCGATCGTGCCTGCTCGATCGAGTCCACCCCGAGCTCCTCGAGGGCTCGTTCGGTCTCCGTGGCCTGCGCGCGCAGGGTGTGCAGGAGCGTGTCGATGTTGTCGACGTGCCGGAACCGGCCGGTGTCCAGCGCCTCCGGGAGCTCCGGCGCGATCCCGACGAGCGTGATGCGCAGATCCTCCGCCCACTGGCTCGTCGCCAGCTCCACGGCGAGCCCGGTGAGGGCGCCGCGGACGGACTCGTCGGAGCCGATCATGTTCAACGCGCCGATGTGCTCGAGGTCGACCATCACGTGAGCGTCGCCGAGATCCTGGCCGAGCGTGACGAGCGCCGGGTACGGGGCGCTGGGTACCCGCTCGAGCGGGGGCAGCTCTTCGGGGTCCACCGACCAGGCCATCTTGTCGTCGCTGACCTCCACGAACGGGGCGGGCAGCTCGGCCGGGGCATCCAGGTAGAGCGCGATCTCGACGTCGGACAGCCGCAGCGCGTACACGGGCGGCAGCGCGTTCCCGGTCTCCTGAGCCCACGCGGCCAGGTGCCGCAGCGCATGGTCAACGTGATCCATCCCCAGCGGGTTCTCCACGGCGCGCAGCGCGAGCTCCATGTCGCTGGCAGCGCCCTCCGGCATCGAGATGCGCTGACCCGGCTTGCGGTCACGGCGCTGCTTCATGCGCCGCACACCGAGGAACACCAGCAGACCGGCGGCCGCGAGAGCCCCGAGACCGCCGGCGGTGCGCACGTTGAAGATCTCGTCGATCCAGTCGGTCTCGTCCGCGTCGTCCGCCGTCTGCTCGGCCGCGGGTGCCTGCTCCGCCGGTTCCTGAGCTGTGGTCGTGTTGCCGGCGCCGGGCGCCGTGGTGGCGCCGGGAACCGCGCCGACAGCGCCGCCGCCGAGCTCGTCGACGTCGGCCTGTGCGCCCGCGCCTTCGTCGACCTGGGAGGACGCTCCTGCGTCTGCTCCCGTCTCCGAGGTACCCGCCCCGGGTGCGGCATCCTCAACACCACCCGTCTCTGCAGGCGGCGTGACAGGGACGGTGGTCTCCACGGTGACGGGAACGTCGACGACCCACCCGGGGTAGATCAGGTCGGGGTCGGTGAGGTGGCGGCCATCCGGCTGCACATCGTCCTTCGTGGCGTCGAAGATCTCCGGGTACCGGTTACCGTCCCCGAGCTCTTGCTCGGCGATCGCCCACAGGGTGTCACCGGAGACGACGGTCACTTCCTTCTCGACGGTTGTGGTCTCGACCGTGGCCTCCGCCGAGCTCGAGGCGCCGCTAGGCGCGTCGGAGGGGAGGGTGAGAATCCAGCCGGCGTTGAGCCAGTTCTCGGGCGTAAGGGACCAGCCGTCCGCCTGCGCGACGCCGTAGTTGAGATCCGCGATCTCTTTCCACCGCTCCCCCGAGCCGAGAGTCTGCTGCGCGATGCGCCACAGAGAATCACCGTCCTGCACCGTGTAGGTCGGCGCCGCCGGCGCCTCGTCAGCGACGGCCGTCTCCGTCTGGGCTTCGACGGCTGCGGCGGGGGTGATCGTCGAAGACACGGATGCCACGGCGGCGGTCGGCTCGGCAGCGGACGCGCTGCTGGGGGCAGCGATCGCGGGCGAGACGCCGGCGAACATGACGACCACCGCGGCGATTAGGAACCCGGCGCCCTGCTGCTGCAGCCGAAGCCCGGGCAGCCGCGGTGCCGGCACCCGGCGCAGCTGGGCGGGCAGCTCGACGAGGAACCCGACCGCGAAGGTGCCCCACAGAATCCACGCGACGATCGGCAGCAGCGAGCCCATGAAGAACGTGCCGCCGTAGTCCGGGACGGACGTGAGCCGCATGACCTCGTCCCAGCTGGGGATCGGGTTGCCGGCGAACACGATCAGCCCGACCGGGATCCCGACCAGCAGGACCAGCAGAGCGATCAGTGATCCGAGACCTTTGAGGATGCGCATGATTGATCCCTCCTGCTCAGCCGTTGGGGTTGGGGACGGTGACGGACTGCAGCTCGTTGACCTCGAGGTCGACGCTGCTGGATGTGGTGAGGTTGACGGTCCCGTTGGCGCCGCTGAGCGAGGTCCACGTGACGACCCACTGCGATACCGCGGTGACGGTGAACCGGTCGCCCGGGCTGCTCGAGCTCGTGCGCGTGTAGGTGTAGCCGCACGTCGGGCTCGGGGTGATCTCGGTGCGGTACGTGTACGGGGTGCCGGTGCTGCCGCACACCTTGGTGCCGCCGTCGCCCATCTCCCACCGGATCGCGGAGACCTGTGCCGTGGCGGTGATCGTCTGCCCGCCGAGGGTGGCGGTCTCGGTGTAGGGCCCCCAGGTGAGCGGCTCGGGGTTCTCGACCCACAGCCAGACCGGGATGCCGACGTAGGTGCGACGGTGCCCCCATTCGGGGTTGACCCTCGGTGCCATGCCGATCGTGACTCCTCGCAGCTGGAACGTGGAGATCAGCTGCGCCGCGGCGTTGCCAGGGGTGAGGACCTGCAGGCCGGGCGGGACAGTGTTCGACCAGAAGAATGTGTCGTCGATGTCGACGCCGCCCCCGGGTCCAAGGACGCCGGAGGTGCACATGTAATAGCCCGCGTCCTGGTCATACTGCGGAGGCCGCGCTGGCCACTCCCCCGGCACCATTGACACGTAGCACTGCCGGTTGTTCGACCAGTAGGAGATCCCGCTGCCGCAGTTCACGAGGACGTACCACTCGGTGTAGCCGCCGCTCTCGGAGTAGACGAAGATCTCGTCCGGGTCGTACCCCTGCGCGATCGCCTGCGATTCGCTCGTGATCATGTAGCAGCGCGGGGCGCCGGCCGTCCACCCGTTCGAGTCAGGGCTGGGAGACGGGTCCGAGGGGCGGTAGGTCAGCTGCACGTAGCACTGGCCAACCTCGTTGCACCAGACGCCGTCAGCGGCGGCCGCCGGGACGGTGGCGACCAGCATGCTCGCGATCAGAGCGCCCGCCGCGATGAGCGATGCGAGCGCCCTCCTCAGCACGTCTCCCCCAAGCTGATCTGGTCGTAGACGAGCCAGGTCTTACGGTCGGCGTCATAGACCACGTGCATCTCGACCTTGTTGCGGGGGTTGGGGTTCTTCATCGCCGGCTTTCCATCGGCGGTCGTGATCTTGAGGTCAGAGGTGTCGATGCAACCCGGAACGATGACGAGTCCGTTGGGGATGTCCTGCCATTCCTGCCCGTACGCGCTGATGGGCTCGAAGGTGTTGGCGCCCTCCACTGTGGACTGGCCGTCGATGCTCTCGCCGTCCTCGTTCAGCAGCGGCCCTTCGGCAATACGGGTGGAGTTAGCGACGTAGAACTGGAGGGCCTTGCCGGTGGCGACGGCGTCGTAGGCGGCGGTGTCGGTGCCGCCGGCCTGGTCGACCTCGGCCTGGACAACGAAGAGGCGGGTGATGGTCGCTTCGGCCGCGGTGATTGCTTCGGCTTCGTCGGCCGGGGGCTCGACCGTGGTGGGCGTCGGTGTGGGGGTTGCCGACGTCGAGACGGTGGGGCTGCTCACGGGCGGCTGGGTGCCGGTGCAGCCGGCGAGCGTCAGGGCGCCGGCGATCGCGACAGCGGCGGCGATGAGGCTTGCGGGGCGCTTGGTGAGCATGAGGGATCTCCTAGTTCGTGATCAGTTGCGCGGACGAAGTCGCTTGGGCGGGGAGCTGGTTCACGCCAAGGAGGGAGATGAACCGGGTGTCGTAGCTGGACTCGACGGTGACGGTAACGACGTCCCCGTCGACGGTGACGGTTCCGGTCAGGCCGGACGCGGCGATGTAGTTCTCTGCGGCGGTGCGGGCGGCGATCGAGTTGATCGCTACGGAGCCGTTGTCCTGGGCGGTGCGGTGACGGCGTTGACGGCGGAGCGGGACGCTCCGGACGCGACGAGCTGCGCGTGCTCGACTTCACGGTACTTGCCGCTGCTGTCGACGACGAGGCCGACGACGCCCATCAGGACGACGGCGAGAAGGACAAAGTACGCGGACAGCGACCCCTCTTCGGGGTGCTCGCGCATCCAGCGGCGGAGTCTGTTCATCGACGCTCCCGGTAGGGGTCCACGGGCGAGCTCGCGGTGACGGTGATCTCCTTGGTGCCGGGTAGACCGGGCAGGGAGATGTCTGCGAGCTCGACGTTGCAGGTGATGGTCGCCGACACGGTGCCCACGTCGCCGATCGCGGCGTCCATGCGGCTGGTGTCGACATTCACGGTGAGGGTGCGGCAGTAGATCCCGGAGGACCCGAGGGCCGCGTTGGCGGTGTCCCGCGCGTTCGTCTGCGCGTCGCTGGTGGTCCTGGCGAGGGAGGCGTCGCGCGCCGCGGCGTTGGCGGCGGACTGGACGGTCTGATTCGCCAAGGCGATGCGGCCGAACCCCACGACTGCCAGGGCGAACATGAGCACGAGGCCGGCGAGGAGCACGAGCTCGGCGGATGCCGAGCCGCGGTCGCTGCTCCAGTGGATGCGCATCAGTCGACCCACCTTTCGACGGGCGCGACGGCGCTGCGGGTGATGACGCTGTTGAACAGGGTCTCGAAGATCGAGTTGGTGCGGGCGGTGACGGTGACGGTGACCTCGGTCGCGGATCGGTTCACGGTCACCGTCGTGTCATGGAGGTTCTTCGCGTTGCTGGCGATGAAGTCCTCCGCGGCTTGCTCGCCCTGCTCGGCGGTGGCCCCGTAGGCGCGGGCCTCGTTGACGGCGACGTTGGCTGCAGCCTGGGTGGCGTTGCCGGCGTCGTAGTAGATCCCGCCGATGATGATCGCGAAGATCATGAGTCCGAACAGCGGGAAGATGATCGTGAACTCCACGTTGGCATCACCTCGCTCCCGATCGCCGCGCAGGCGTGCGGCGATCGGGAGCGGACGATGACGGAGTCTGCGGATCATCAAGGTCGCGGCTCAGAACGGGTCGGTGATCTCGGCCAGGCGGGCCTCGAACCAGCCGGACACGACGCCCCAGACGATCCCGGCGATCACGATGACCGCGATGATCGCGAGGACCCAGCCGACCATCTGGTCGCCCTGCTCGCGACGCTCACGGAGGTCGTCGGTATAGATCCGGAGCATCACGGCCATGCGCGTGAGTGCGGTCATGGTGCCTTCCTTTCTCTCGGTGTTGATGGGCATAGGTGCGATTTTCAGTTGGAATCGGACATTACGTCGAAGTGAGGTTGAACAGGAGCGGAGTGAAGATGATGCCGACCGCGATGAAGGCCACGATGAACCCGGCGAAGGAGCTGAACTGGTCGCTCAGCTTGTTCGCCCGCGTCTGTTCCTCGTTGAGAAGCTTCACTCGCATGCCCTTCCCGGTGGACCTCAGTGTCTCATATATGGAAGAACCGCTCTCGTCCGCTGATCGGGAGATTCGTGCGACCTCGGCGAGCTCGGGAACCCCGGTGGCATCGGCGAAATTGTTCAACGCCTCCCACGAGGGCGTGCCGGCGAACCGTGCCCGGCGAAGCTCCTCGCGGATGCGGACGAACACCCAGCTGTCTCCGATCGTTGCCGCGTTCTCGAGGGCTCGGGTGACGGGTGCGTTGCGCCGGCGCTCGGTCGCGACGAGCTCGAGGTAGATGGCGACGCCTCGAGCAAACTCCTGGCGGGCGACGGTGGCCTTCTTCTTGAGGTCGCGGTCGGCTCCAGTCCACCCGAGGATGGCCAGGGGGATGCCGGAGAGCGCGGCGACGCCGGCGAAGAACGGGAAGCCGATCATGTTCAGGACGATGCCGGCGAATGAGGGTGCGATCAGCAGCAGGAGGGCGTCGCGCGCCTTCTGGTACAGGTAGTTGTTCACCGGGGTGCCCACGAGCTCGAGGTCCTTCGTAGGGATCGTGAAGCCGGGCAGGTCGGGCAGGCGGGAGTGCACCCAGGAGCCGACACGGGTTTCCAGGTCGCTGCCGGAGTGGTCCGCGATGGTGCTGGTGGTGCCCATCCGTTCCATGACCGCCGACAGCTTGGACTGGCGGGGAAGCAGGGTCGCGATGATGAGCGCGAGGCCGGCGCCGAGGAGGGCTCCGGGGATGAGGGTGATGTACCACACGGTCAGCTCCTGCCGTTGAGGATGCGGGGCATCGGTCGGGGTCGGATCCACTGTTTGAGGAAGATGATCGCGGTGACGTAGACGGCCACCCAGAACAGCAGCACGATCTGCCCGAACGGCGTCCCGTAGAACGCGAAGAAGGACGATCCGCCCAGCAGCGGCAGCCCGACGAACATGCCGATGACGATGATGGTGATCAGCCGGATGGTCTGCTGCGGCTTTGCGCGGTCGGCGGCGACCTGGCGGCGCGCCTTGACTTCGTCGAAGACATCATCGGCCAGGTCCTGCAGTGCCTTGGTGAGACCGGGTCCGCGCTCTTTCGCGGCCAGCTGCAGATGAGCGACGATCAGGTCCCCGGTCGCGTCGTTGAGGTCGGTGGCGAGGCCGCGGAGGGCGTCCTCGATCGTCCACCTCGAGGTGAGACGCGCGGCGAGCCGTTCGATGGCCGGCTGGATCGCGGGTGGCGCGGTGCGCACGGATGCGGGCAGCGCGACCTCGAGGCCGGTGCCGGCGCCGCCGATGATGCCGGCGAGGTTGCGGGTGTAGATCTCCAGCGCCTGGAGCTTGTCGATGTCTTCGGTGTCGGACTTGCTGCCCACCAGCAGCGGCAGGACGATCGCGAGAGCCGGCCCGACCAGGATCGTGATGGGCCACCCGGAGATCAGCCAGAGCACGATCCCGACGATCAGGCCGATCCCTGCGGCGATCAGAACCCGCGGAGTGATGATGTCGCGGCGCCGGGTCCAGGTCCGCTGCAGACGGCCCGGGGGCCGGCCGGCGGGGTTCTCCTGCGAGGGGAAGATCCCGATCAGGATGACGAGCAGGCCCAGCAGCGCGATCCCGACTGTCAGGCCGATCGCTGTCGCGTTCATGCTGCCGTCCCCTCGATGCCGCGGAAGAAGTCGGTGTCGATCCCGGCTTCGGCGAGGATCTCCCGCATCTCGGGTGTGGGCATCGCCTGGAGCACCTGTCGGCGGGAGCGGCTGAGACCGAAGATCGTGTTGGCGATCGGGCGGTCCTCTTCGCCGGGGGTGATCTCGGCGATCTCGGTGACGAGGTGCTGGACGCTGCCGTTGGGCATGCGAACCTGCGCGACCTGGACGATGAAGTCGATGTGGCGGCCGATCTGCCGGTAGGCGTACTCCGGGGATGCCCCGCCGACGCCCTTGATGGCGAGGTCGGCCAGACGTTCGATGGTGTCGGTCGCGGACATAGCGTGCACGGTGCTGATCGATCCGACACCGGCTTGCATGGCCTGGAACATCGCGTCCACCTCACCGCCTCGGACCTCACCGACGACGATGCGCTGCGAGTCGAGGCGCAGGCTGGATTCGAGCAGCTGCACGAGCGTGATCTCGCCGGGCTGGCTGCCGTCCGCCGCCCGCTCCCCCAGCCCGGGCCGGTACTGCAGCGGGGTGACGATGTGGTGGCGATCGCCCATCCGGTCCAGGTGCAGCTCGCGTTCCTTCTCGATCGTCACGATCTCTTCCATCGGGTCGATCTCGTTGCACAGCGCCCGCACGAGGGTGGTCTTGCCGGCGCCCGGGTTCCCGGCGACCACGATCGAGCGTCCCGCGCGGACGATCGCGCGCAGCAGTTCCGCCATCGGCGGGGTCATGGAACCGAGCTCGAGCAGCTGGTCGAGGCCGATGTCGACGAAGCGGTGGATGCGCATGACGACCTTGGGGCGGGGCGAGATCGGGGGGTGGACGGCCTCGAGTCGGCCGATGCCGCCGGGAAGGTCCATCGACAGGATCGGGTGGGCGCTGGAGAACGGTCGGGCGTCCTCGCCTTGGCGCATCGCGATCAGGCGGATCTCTTCGATCAGGTCCTGGTCGGTCGGGGTGATCGGCGGCATCAGTACCTTCCGGCCGTCCGCGTACTTCACGTAGACGCGGTCGTTGCCGTAGATGTCGACGTTCTTCACGGTGGGGTCGTCGACGAGCGGCTGGAACCGTCCCAGCCCGTACAGTCCGTCGATCACCGCTCGAGCCAGACGCTGCTGCATGGCCGCCGACCAGGCGTTGCGGTCGCCGGTCTCCGCTGTGACCGCGTTCATCCGGTCGCGGATCACGTCGAGTGCGTGGCTCTGCGCGATCGCCCGCTGGTCCTGCTCGGTCATCGTGGGGTTGATCGCGACCGAACGGTCGAGCAGCTCGGCGACTTCTTTGCGGAGGCTTTGCAGCAGGGTCCAGTCAACCTGCTCGTCGTCGTCCTCGTAGCGGGGAGCCTGTGGCGCCGGCGCGGGACTCGGTGACGGTGCGGGCTGCGGCGCCTGCGCGGCGCCTCGACGGGAGTACTGGGGTCCGCCCGCGTCTGCGAGCAGATGCCCGGCGGCGCCGCGCACTGGGGGTGGTGTCTCCGGGATCGCTGCCGGGTCGGGCTGCGTGAGGAACATCGGCAGATCGGTGAGCGATGGCTGCTGTGGGGTGGGCTGTTCAGGATTCGTCATCCGAGAGTCTCCTGTCGAGTGGGGCGCGCGCCGATCAGTTCCTGACGCTTGAGGATGCGGGCGCGTATCAGATCCGCCGCGGTGGTGATCGAGCGCGTGTACGGGTTGCGGGTCAGCTTCCTGCTCGGCTCGGCACCGGCGTAGTAGACGGCGGCCGAGCGCGGGTCGTGGACGATCTCGGCCGAGACGTCGACGTTCGTCAGCTTGACGATGTCGGCCCGCGGCCATGTCTCCAGCGGGGTGTCAACGAGCAGCAGCTCGAGGTACTCCCGGTGACCTGCCTGGGCGAGGAGGTCACGCAGCTCGGTCAGCTGCGCTGCGGTGGTGTAGATGTCGGGAAGGGTCGGCCGCAGGAGCACCTGGACGCTGTCGGCGATCTGCAGCAGGGACGATCGCGCGTCGCGTACGGAGACCCGGCCGACGTCGAGGATCACGTCCATGCCGGCACTGTCGAGAGTGCTGAGCGTGGCGCCCAGTTCGCTCCACAAAGCGGTCGTCGACTGGGCGGCGACGATGCTGGACAGCCCGAGGATCACGCTGCGGTCGGGTGCGAGCTCGATCCGCTGCTCCATCACCTCCGCGGCGGTCAGGGCGTTGTTCTGCTGCGCGATCGCGAGCGCGGTCAGTCCGCGGTCTCGGCCGAACTGTCCACGAAGGTATCCAGGGAGGATGCTCGAGGTCTTCGCCGTGTCGACTTCGACCAGCAACGCCGGGCGGTGCCAGGCGAAGGTCATCGCCAGCGCCGTGGTGGTCACCCCGGGGGCGCCGGAGAAGCTCGCCAGAGCGATCACCGCCATGTCACTGCCCTCCGTCGAGAACCAGAGCCACGCGCCCGGTTGCGGCTCGGGCGGCAAGATCCGCGGCCTGCGCTCTGGGGACGATGACGTTCACGACCCATTGCTGGTTGTCGGCGTCGCGGACGACCGAGAACACCGTTGCGGGGAACGTCTGCGGTGTGTCGGCGGGAGGGTCGCCCTGGGCGACTGGGGTGTCGACGATGCGGACCTGGTCGCCGGCGGCAAGCGGATAGGAGGGCATCTGCGCGCCCGTGAGGGTGAATCCGACCAGTGACTGCCCGTCCTCGATCGCCAGGGTGCTGCCCAGGACGCGGGGGGTGATCAAAGAGCCGGCGGGAAGATCGACCGTCGCGATCTTCCCGATGACGTCGGTTGACTGTTCGACGGTGTAGGCGTCGGTGTTCTGCCGCCCGTCGAGCTCGAGCGTGGTGAGGTCCTGACTCTCGATCGTCTCGCCGCGAGTGATCTCCCCGGAGGTGACGAACACGGTGGTGGTGACGCGGGCCGAGGATGCGTACCACCAGCTGCCCAGCGCGCCCACGATGACGAGCGCGACTCCTGCAGCGATCACTGCGGGTCGACGTCGTGACCGTGTGGGAGGCGGCGTCAGCTGCTCCCCCTTCGGCTTCTTCTCTGCCGGCTCGGGCTTCTGCCGACGCTTCGGCTCGGTTTCGGTCACCATGTGCGGACTCCTTGGTTACTTCGTGGACAGGAACGCCTCGTAGGCGGCTACGAACAGAGCGTTGCGACTGGGTGCGCCGAGCTCTTTCCACAGACCGTCGAGGATGGCCTTGTTCTTCTTGTTGACGCGGATGATGAACGTCTCAGTTCGCTCCCCGTCCGTCTTGTGCGCGACGACACGAGGCATGTCGAACAGGGACCGTCCGCCCTCGGGCGCGGTCGCCCCGGCCACGCTGCGACGCAGGCGGTCGGGTAGCTCGTCGATGTGCGTCTCGATCGCCGTGAAGAGGATGATCGGGTGGCTGAGCCCCGTCTCCTCCTTGTAGGCGTTGAGCTTGTTCATCAAGCTCTCGCGCAGGGTGACGTTCACAGGCTGATTCACCAGGTCCCTCTCTCCGTCTGAGGTGGTCTCCTCGGCCGGTGTCAGCGTCGACGTCGGCTCGGGCACGCGGGGGGCAGTCGTGCTCTTGGCTCGCCGCTTGCTCTTCGTCGTCGTCGTCGACGGCGCGACATCCGCCGGCTTCGAGGAAGGCTCCACGATCGCTACGGGCTCAGCGGGTACCTGTTCCGGCGCCGGGTCGGGAACCGTTTCAGGGGCGAGCTCCGCCACGGGCTTGAGGAGACCGGCGAACGCGGATGCCTTGTGCTGCGCCTTGCGGGGCTGACCGAGATCCGACATCACGCCACCTCCCCCGCCGGTGAGCTCTCATGTGCCGCGAGTGCCTGCAGGATCTCTCCTGTGAGCTCGACGTAGTCCTCGGCGAGCGACCCTGCGCTGTCGCTGATCCGCTGACTCGGGGTCTCATCGACGGTCTCCCCCGCCTTGCGTGCCTTGAGGGCCTTCGCCCAGGCGAACGGGTCCTGCTCCTCAGCGTCGCGCGCCAACTCGATCGCCAGCTGGCCGCGATCGCGACTGTCGACGCCGGAGGTCTGGGAGAACCGGATAGACGTGGTGAAGACCGGAGCGAGATCGCCCATGATCTCCCTGATCTCTTCGTGCTTGCGAGCCTTCATCCGCTTGGCGCGGCTGTCGATGGGGAACAGCACCGCACCGAGGGGCATGATGGTCGGGTTCTTGGGCTGGGTGGCGATCACTTCACGCGCCAGCTGCTCGAGCCCGTTGAGGCTGCCGGAGTCAGGCTGCGTAGGGATCAAGATCCAGCGGGCTGCTACCAGCGCCTGGGTCTGGATCGCGGTATCCCCCGGCGGGCAGTCGATCAGCACAATGTCGTACTGGTCCGCGATCTCGGCCAGCTTGTCCGCCAGGCCGAAGCTGGGATCTTCGTTGCGGCGTTGCCGCCCTGTCAGGGTGTCCGCGAGGAGAGCTGTCTGCTCCCCCGCCGGCACGACGTCGAGGTTCTCGCGGATGCCCTTCGCCGGTGCCAGCGGATTCCCGCTGTTCAAGGCGAAGAACAGCGCTGCACCGTGGTCGTTGTAGTCCGTGTGCCGGTACCCGAGGTCGTCGCCCAGGTTCCCCTGCTGATCAAGATCGATCGCAAGCACTTTGTAGCCGGCCTGCGCCAGCACACCCGCCAGGTTCGAGGTGATGGAGGTCTTCCCCACGCCGCCCTTGCGGTTCATCACGGCGATCACTCGCCGGAGTCGTGATCTCTTGTCTGCGCTCAGCATGGCATCCGCCCGATGCCATACCTACGCGAAGGTGTCTGCTGCATGGCCGAAATTCTAACGCATATGAGATAGAAACTACAAGCAATATTGCTGAGAGGCGACATGCAGTGTGCAACGAGTGTGACAGGCAACGTCGCATGTCTATGTACAAGCAAAGGTGCTAGTAGGTAGGCGCAACACATGCGGAACTAATAACTAACTAGCAGATAGCAAACCGCAACCACACCGATAGCAATGTGCAAGAAACATATGCAGAGCATATGCATGCACGTGACAGGTAGATGCAACAAGCACCGTCATGACATTGCAACGAGGATGCAACGTCGGTTGGCAACAGGGCAAGCGGGGACGGGGGGAGTGCAGGTCGAGCGGCCAGGGGGGCACTTCTGCCCTCGATGGACGACTCAGCGCCCCCTCGGGGGCCGATCCCGAGGGGCGCTGAGAGATGGAAACCCGTCTAGCGGGCGTTCTGCGCCGTTCTCACGCGATTACCAGGCGCCGTGGGTACGGACGTGGGCCTGGACTGCTTCGACGAGCTTGAGGCGGATTCTGTGGACGCGACGGGTGAGGCTTCCTCGGGCGATGCCGAGCTCCTCGGCGAGGGTGTCGCGAACCGTCTCGCGCTCGTCCCGTTCGGCGAGGTCGTGCCGGGCGAGGAGGCGGACCTGGTCGGGGGAGAGGGTGTCGGTGTCGATCGCCCAGGACAGAAGGGTCACGAGGTCGTGCAGGGAGTCTTCGCCCCATTCGGGCTCGATGTCGTGGCTGCCGCCGTTGTCGTGCACGGCCTGAGTCAGGTAGTCGTCGTCGACGGGGAGATCCTGGGAGCCGGCGTCGAGTGAGCCGTTGATGATGTTCAGCGCGTTCAGGCCGAGGTTGCCCTGGACGTGGTGGGCGTTGGTGAGCCGGTAGGTGGAGATCGACTGCCACATCGCTCCGATCGCCGTGGCGACCGCGTCGACGGAGTCGTGTCCGGTCGAGGAGATGGACCGCAGCGCCCGGCACGTACGTGCGTAGTGGACCGCCTTGGGGAGCATGTGGTGCAGGAGGACCCGCTCGGCAACGTGGTCGCCGTCGTGCGCCGCGACGAGCAGCGCGTGAAGCAGGCGGTCGCGCTCGTCTTCGCCAGCAGCTCGGATCTGAGCGGTGAGCTCACCGCAGACGACGTCGCCAATGCCGGCGATGTGATGGGGGAGCTGCGTGTAGCTGCGATCCCATTCGTCGCGTAGCGCGGTGAGGAGTCCGGGTGCTCGTGAGGTGAGCGAGGTTGTGGACATGAGTTTCGGCCTCTCGTGTCGGGGGTGAACACGAGCGACGTTCCTCAGCGGGTCTTGCTCAGACTCTTGGTCGTTTCGGTCCGTTCTCCCGCGACACATCGCTGCCTCGCGCAGAACGCGCGTGAAAATGCCAGATCGCGATGGAAAAAGACGAAATCTGAAAAAGACGAAAAAAAGATGGGGGAGACCTGTCCGATCCGGCGGTCAATCAAGACCAATGTCTTGTGAGCGCCGGAGTCCGCCGGTGCTAGACGGCGACAGAAAGGGTCGGTTCGGTGGCTCAGGCATCAGCGGCAGACGAGTTTCCCGAGGGCTTCGTGAGCGACGCAGCTCACGCCCTGCGGGCCATTGACGACATCCAGCACGCGGCGGCCGGGCTGTACGAGAGCGCGCTCGACCCGAACGCGCAGGAGCGGATGCGCCGCACCCTCGAGCCCTCCCGACTGGCGCAGGCGGGGCAGGCCGCCAGCCGTGTCGCGCGGCTGCAGATCGCCGCCGAGGGGGTGTGAACGATGGGACTGTTCAGCAAGCGTGAGAAGGAGCTCAAGGCTCCGAAGGATCAGAAGTCGCCCGAGGCCAAGGGCAGCAGCTGGACGCACGGTCGGCAGATGAGCGGCCGGCTGCTGTCGGGGCTTCTGTTCGCGGCGATCGCGTGTGGCCCGATCGCACTGTTCGCGGCCGCGGCCCGACCAGCCGCGATCGCTTCCGCGCCTGCGCAGACGCAGGAGGCAGGGCTGAGCGTCCAGCAGCAGTCCGCAGGCGGGTACGCGCTGGGTTACGTGGGGTCCTGGCTGGGCGCGAGCAAGGAGGCGCCCGGCGACCTCGGCGACTACATCGACCTGGCTACGCTCCGTCAGCTCTCCGAGCAGCCCTGGGAGTACCGCAACCTCGCCGTGGTGTCCATCACCCCCGTCGACGAGACGAGCTTCATCAACGTCGTCGTCGCCGGCAATGTGAAGGAGCTGACCGTCAGCGACTCCAGCGACACGAGCTCGACGACCTGGCCGCGCCGCTACTTCCAGGTGGCGGTGTCGGCCGAGGGAGACGCCCTCCGGGTCGTGGGGCTGCCTGCCCCGGTTGCGGCGCCGGTGGAGGGGAAGACGACCTCCCTGGCGTACGCGCAGACGATCAGCTCGAGCGACCCAGCCGCGGAGACCGTGTCCGCGTTCCTCGGCGCCTACCTGGCCGGCTCGGGGGAACTCGCGAGATTCAGCTCCCCGGGTACCGACTTCACCGCACTCTCGCCTGCCCCCTACGTGAACGTCAGCGTCTTCGACCTGCGCGCCGACGTCGCGCCGGCCAAGACGCCGGGGGACGGCGACGTCGTCAAGGTCCTCGCCACGGTGTCGCTGCTCAGCCCGCTCGAGCAGCAGCTCACCTCCACCTACTCCCTGACTCTCACCGCCCGCGCCGGCCGGTGGGAGGTCAGTGCGATCGATCTTGCACCGCAAGCGACCTCTGAGAAGAAGTCGGCAACCCCCGCGCCGTCGCCGTCCGGCACCGGCAACTAACGAAAGGAAACACCCATCATGGGATTCTTCGACTGGATCAACGGGATCGTCTCAGACGGCACGACCGCATTCCGCGGACTCGTCGTGCTCGTCTCGGCGATCGTGTTCTTCGTCGTCGCCGCAAAGGTGAAGTTCGCCGTCGCGACGACGGTCATCACAGGCCTGCTGTGCGGGTTCGTGATGTTCCTCGCCCTCGGCGGCGGCGAATGGGTCATGACCCTCATCCAGGGCGAGACCGTCAACGCCCTCGGCGCCACGGTCTATCAGCTCGCCGCGTAGGGGGTCCACCGTGGCCGAACGCGACGAAGACAGAGAGGTTGCGCGGTTCTACACGCGCAGCCGCCGGTTCCCGAAGTTCATCGGCCGTCTCCACGACGGCACGAAGATCCCCGGGGGCCCCTACACGCTGACCCAGGGCATCGTTCTCGCGATCGTCCTGATCGGCGCGCTGCTCACGCAGCGGATGTGGGGGACCGGCTCTCCGCTCGTCGACTTCCCTCTCGCCATTGCCTTCTCCTGGGCGGCGGCGTGGGGAGCGGGCAGGATCCCGGCGACCCGCCGCAACATGCTGAACGTCCTGGCCGGCGGACTGTCAGCCATGACCAAACCCGCCACCGGCAAGTACCGCGGCACCACCATGAAGATCCGACCCCCGCACTACGCCGGCGGAAAGACGACGATCGCCGACACCATCGTCGACGCCCTGCCGCGACCCGAGGTCGCGATCCCGACCCCAACGCCGGAAGCACCCGCAGCGGTGCAGCCGGCCACGCAGCAGCGCTCGGCGCCGCTGGCCACTCGCACGCCCGCCCACGCGGTCAGCGGCGTCGAGCGACTGCTGCAGCAAGCACGAGGAGGCAACTGATCATGCAGATCCCCGCAACGGCAATGACGAGCAACCTGATGTGGACGCGCTCGGGTGTGGTCTGGGCGACGTGGCGGCTGCAGCCGCTGCCGTACGCCTACAGCAGCGACACCAACCAGAAGCTCGTCAAGGCGCACCACCAGGCGCTCTTCCAGGCTCACCGCGGCGAGGGCCTCCTCCTCGGCCTGTGCGCGGATCTCGACCCGGTCGCGGTCGTCGAAAGGATGCTGGACGGCATCCGGATCAGCGACTGCCCCGACCTGGCAGAAGAGATCGAGCTGACCTTGGACTCGCTCGAGCAAATCCGGTTGGGTACCCGCGCCTTCTGGCTCGCGGTTCCCCTCGCCGCTGGCGCGTGGAAGGCCCGCGCGATGTCCGCGCTGCGCGCAGCTGACACGAAGCTCCGCGACACGCTCGCACTGCCCCGCCAGCTGCCCAGCGACGGCGAGATCGCCGCGGCCGCCCGGGCAGCCAAGGAGATCGAGGTGCGCATCCCAGCCGCGTTCCAGCCGACGCGCGCGACTCCCGCCGAGCAGATCTGGATCGCGCTGCACTCCCAGCAGCGCGGACTCGCAGCCGACATGGCCGCGCCCGTTCCTCCGGCCAAGGGCGCAGCCCCCGACGATCTCGCCCACTTCCAGATGCCGTCCGCGATGCCCAACCCGTGGATCGACGAGGGCGGCCAGAGCGACCTCTCCAAGGGTCAGCAGTTCGTCCCGTTCAAGCGCCGCTACGTGAAGATCCACAGCCCGTACGCGGACGCCTCGTCCTACCAGGTGGTCCAGTCCCTCGTCGCCACGCCCAAGATGGGCTGGGTGTCACCAGGTGTCGAGTGGCTCTCGCACGTCGACCAGTTCCCCGTCGACGTCGATTGGGCGGTGCGGTTCACCGTCACAGGCGCGGAGGAGGTCAAGCGCCGCAACAAGAAGGCTGAGTCGGCGCTCGAGGAGCAGTACAAGCACCAGGAAGGAACCGCGACGATCACCGGCGGCGGATCCGACCTGGGCGAGATCGCTGAGACCCTCGCGGCCTACCACGCCTCCCTCAACCGTTCCGACAAGGAGGTCGAGGTGCAGGGCACTGTGCTGTTCGCGGTGGGCGCTGACACCGCCGAGCTCGCGCAGGCCAGAGCCCGCTTCGTCGCCGAGGAGTACAAGAGCTCGGACTTCATCCTCGAGGCGCCGCTGGGTGGGCAGGAAGACCTGTGGTGGTCGATGATCCCCGGCACCGCGACAAGCCGCCTCTCCCGCGAGCTCACCCAGATCACTACCGGCAGGGAGTTCGCCACCGGGGTCCCGCTGGCCAGCAACGAGCTGGGCGATGAGCGCGGCGCGCGTTTCGGGGAGAACATCTCCACCGCGCGTCACACGCCGATCCTCCGCGACGCTGACGGCAGCATCCAGGCCGACACCAGCGCCAGCTTCGGGGTCGTCGCCGAGCTCGGCGCCGGCAAGAGCGTGCTCCTCAAGTGCGACATGGGCGACACGGTCGACCGCAACGGCCGCGTCGTGGCGATCGACCGCACCGAGGCGAAGGAGTACGCGGCGTTCGCGAAGAGCCTGCGCCCTGACACCACGACGATCGTCGACCTGATGGCGCCGGAGTACTCGCTGGATCCACTGCGCATGTTCGGTCCGCTCGTCGGTGCCCGCATGGTGCAGTCCCTCTTCGCGGTGATGCTCGGCATCCGCGCCCGCGACGCCCGCGGGGTCGCCTTGTCCCGGCTCATGGAGCCGGAGTACGTCGCCGCGCACGACGTCACCAGCCTCGGCCGGCTCCGCGCGCACTTGAAGACCATCACTTCGGCCGAGAGTGACGAGCTGTCCGGCCTGATCGACCTGGTCGCGTCGAAGGACATCGGCGAGGTCCTCTTCAACGACACGCTGCCCGCCGTCGACCTGAAATCGCGTGCGCTGGTCTTCCTCACCCACGGTCTCTCGCTCCCCGACAAGACCGAGCTCGAGCACGCTCACCTGTTCGAGGAGATGCCGCTCGAGAAGATCTACGGCCGCGCCATGTACGCGATGCTCATGGGCGTCACGCGCGAGGTGTGCTTCATGAATCCCGGCGAGCTCGCCGGCGCCTACTTCGACGAATGCCACCACATCACCGCCTCCCCCGAGGGAGAGCGCGATCTGCGCATCGGCATCCGCGACGGCCGCAAGCACCGCGCGTTCTTCGCTCTCGGGTCCCACGACCCCGAGGACTTCGGCGAGACCCAGACCCGCGGTCTGCTCAAGACCCGATACGTCATGCGACAGACCGACAAGGATCTCGCCCGCCGCGCGATCGAGTGGCTGACAGGGGAACCGGCCGACGCGCACATGGTGAAGGTCGTCACCGAGGACCTCTCCCCGCTGGGCTCTGACGGGAGAGTCGCCCCCGATCGCCGCGGCGAGGGGCTGATCCGCGACCAGCGCGGCCGGATCGGGAAGTTCCGTCGCACCCTCCCCGAGCGCCCGGACCGGCGTGAAGCCGTGCTGTCGACGCCCTCCCTGGTGACGCCGTGATCGTCTTCTACCGGCACACCTTCGAAAGCCTCGGCGGCGCGTTCTGGCGCGTCCGGTTCTGGGTCAAGGAGCACCCGTGGTGGAGCCGGATCATCGCCGTCATCCTGATCGACGTCTTCCTGGTGTGCTTCGGCAACACGTACTGGGCGTTCGCGGACGGCGGCGGCGCAGCCCCGTACATCCTCGGCGGCGACATCACCGACAGCGGGGGAGTGCCGCTGTCGTCCTACTCGATGCTCCCGATCGACCGTGGCGACTGGAACCCCGCCAACTGGGGGAAGGTGTTCATCGCGTCGTGGCTGGATCCGATCTGGACCGGACACCTCGGGCTGCTGTCGTGGATGATCTGGTTCTGCAACTGGCTGCTGTCTTTCGAATGGGTCAGCGTGGTCAGCGCCCCGTTCGGAGCTCTGGCGGACCTTCTGCAGCAGTTCCTCGAGAAGATCAACTGGATCCCCTTCGCGCTGGCGATCGCCGGCGGCGTCGCAGGCCTCGCGATCATGGTCGGCCGGCATGCGCGCGGCTGGTCGGAGATCTTCATCTCCGCAACATGCGCCGTGCTGGCGACCGGGATGCTCGCCAACCCGATCGCCACGCTCACCGCGGCCGGCGGCGCGATGGATACCGCCCAGCAGTACGGGGGAGAGATCGCGGCCGCGGTCGTCAGCGAGGACCTCAACAACACCACCCTGGACTCGGACAACATGCTGTCCGCAGCAGTCACCTCGCAGCTGGTGGACATCTTCGTGAAGATCCCCGCGCAGACTGTCGCGTTCGGTCACGCCCTGGAGGGGGAGTGCGCCACGGCCTTCACCGACCAGATGATCTCCTCGCCGCCGATCAACACCGGCGGCAACGAGGTCCGTGACGCGGTCAACAACTGCGACGAGGCCGCGAAGAAGTACAACCAGAACCCGAACTTCGGCATGGTCGCCACCGCCGCGCTGATGACGCCCGGCGCTCTGGTGCTGTTTGTGATCCCCCTCACGTTCGGGGTGCTCTTCCTCGTCACCGTGCTCGGCTTCCTGATCGCCGCGCTCAAGACGATGTGGAACGTGTACCTCGGCATCCTGCCGATCGACCGGTACCCCCTGTGGAAGTCCCTCGCCGACACCTTCATGGGATTGGTGGCGATCGTGTTCATGGCGGTGGTGATGGCCGCGACGCTGAAACTGACCGTCGCAGCGATCACGGGTCTCAGCGCCCTCGGCGTCCCGCTGATGGCGCAGATGACCTTTGCGTCTCTGGTCATGTGCGTCCTGATCTTCCTCGTCATCCGTGCGAAGCGGATGGCGAAGAAGGCCGGCCGATCGCTCGCGCAGCAGCTGTCCCAGTACGGGTTCACCAAGGGCGGCCGCGCCGAACGCGATGGCGTGAAGACGATCGCCGCCATGAGCGCCGTCTCCACGGTCGCCGCCGCGGCGCTGCGGCGACCCGACAACACCGTCGACGCGCGCTCCCTCACCCTGGTCGGGCAGGGCGCCGGCGGCGCGACCGCCGACATCGGCACACTTGCCGCCACGCGGGCGCCAGCAGCTCCACCAGCGCCTCCCCGGCCCTCCGGCGGTTCAGGTGGACGTCCGGCCCTCCCTAGCCCGCGAACGGGCTCAGGCGGCGGCGCGGCGGCCGGAAAGACGGCAGATCTGGTGTTCACCGGCGTCCGCATCGGGAAGGGCGTCGCTGCGGGTGGTGTCGCCGGCGGGGTCGGCGCCGCTGCGCTCGAGGTCGGCGGTCGGGCAGCCAGCAAGGGCGCCTCGAAAGCGATCGAGCACGGCACGCGACGCGGGGAGCAGCCGTCCGCGTCGGCGGCGCAGTCCTCTGCTCCTGTGCGGGTCGTGGAGGCGACACGAGCTCCTTCCCGGCCGCGGCGCATCGTCGTGGACGGTGCCGGGGTGGGGCACATTCAGACTCGGTCGTCGGAGTCCGGGGTCGATATCTCGTCGTTGCCGCCGCGTGCGCCGCGCTCTCCCCGGTCGGTCGAGCTGCGGGAGCGCCTGGCGCTCGAGCAGAGGTGATCCGCGATCGTGACCGATCTGCTCGAGCGACCCGCCGAAACGTCGCCGCTCACCGACCCCGTTGACGAGGAGACCCGTACCGGCCGCTGGAAGTGGGTGGTCGCGGGGATCGCCGTGATCCTTGTGCCGATCATGGTCTTCGCCGCCTACACGATGTTCCTGATGTCGATGCTTGGCAGCGGCGGCGGATCCGCGTCGAGCTGCACCGTGAGCGCCGGCGGAGTCTCCACCGAGCTCACCGTCACGACCAGCGGCGGATCGTCTCGGACGCTGACCGCCACCGAGCTCGGCCACGCGGCGACGATCCTCGCTGTGGCACGCTCGCTTGGCGTCTCCGAGCGAGGGCAGCAGATCGCGATGATGACGGCCCTGCAGGAGTCGGGCTTGAAGATGTACGCGAACAGCAGCGTGCCGGCATCCCTGGACTACCCGCACGACGCGGTCGGCAGCGACCACGACTCGGTCAACTTCTTCCAGCAGCGCGTGTCCGGGTGGGGCTCGGTCAAGGACCTGATGGACCCCACCTACGCCGCCAGAGCGTTCTTCGGTGGACCTGACGGGCCGAACGAGGGCAGCCCCCGCGGTCTGCTCGACATCCCGGGGTGGGAGAGCATGAGCCTGGGCGAGGCGGCGCAGACCGTACAGGTGTCCGCCTTTCCCGACGCCTACGACAAGTGGGAGGGCGCCGCCCAGCAGATCATCTCCTCGGTCGGCGGCTCGGTCAGCTGCGACAGCAGCGTCCTGGTGGGGCAGGCCGCGTACCCACTCTCGCCCGGCTTCAACATGACCTCGGGGTATGGGCCGCGCGACATCGACGTCCCCAACGCCTCAACCTGGCACGTCGCAATCGACCTGCAGCACTGGCCGAACCCCTGCGGCGACCCCGTCTACGCAATCCTCCCCGGCACCGTCGTCCTCAGCAGCGACTTGTGGCTGTCGGTCAAACACCCGGACGGGTTCATCGTCAGCTACCTGCACATGTACAAGAGCCAGCGCCTCGTCGACGTGGGCGATCAGATCACCGCAGGCCAGCAGATCGGCGTGACCGGGAACGTCCCTCCCTCGGGCGGTTGCCACCTGGACTTGCGGATCAACAAGAACGGCACCACCAACCCCGCCGTCGCCGGACTGCAGGAGGCACCTGCGCTCGGCGCGCCGGCCCAGTATGCCGGCTATGTCAACCCAGAAGAGTTCCTCCGCCTCTACGGCATCGAGATCTGCCCACCGGACAGCTGCCGGCGGCCCTGACCACACACGAAGGAGACACCCATGAGCGAGAACCGCAACTCGGAACTGTCCGACGACACTCTGACCCTGGTCTTGATCGGAGCGTTCTCGCTGATGCTGTTCGGCCCCACCCTCGCCGCCCGCCTCATCCCGCAGGCGGCGTCCTTCCTCGTCGACGTGCACGTCCTCACCACAGAGAACGTCATCCTTCCCCTTTCCGACGCGGCCGGCCTCGACCTCGGCCGCATGGTGATCGCTGCCGGTGGTGTGCTGCTGCTGCTCGCTCTGGTCGTCTTCGCGGTCCGTCGCGCCGCCGCCCGGTCCGCGAGAAGCACCGCGACACGATGACACGGCACCGCTGGACACATCGGCTCCCCACCTCGAAAAACACCGCCCGGTAGACTCAGCGACACCCGACCGAAAAAGACGAAAAGCGCTCCGGAGTCTTGATCGACCAAGACTCCGCGCCCTGGACGACGAGGCGTCCCTCAGTGCCCTCCACTACACCTTCCCCCGCCACAGGCAACAGGCTCCGCGGCTACTTCCTCCCCGTGGGCCTTCACGCGCGCATCAAGGCCGCCTGGTGGGGGACCCGAGACACTGCTGACGCCGCTCCGACCCTCGCCTCGCTCGTGGCGCAGCTGCTCCTTGCCGGCGCCGGCCGCCTCGAAGATCGATACAACGACGGTGAGCCCTTCCCCGCCGCTCCCGAAGGAGCTCGCGGCCGCGCGCTCGGCGACGGCGAGCAACGCAACCACAGCTACTTCCTCCCCGATGCCGTGCACGCCCGAGCGAAAGCGGCCTGGTGGGCAACGCGCGATCGCGATGCCGGCTATCCGTCGATGTCGTCGATGGTCGCCGCCTTGCTCACCGAGGAGGCCACGCGACTCGAGGAGAAGTACAACGGGGGTGCCCCGTTCCCCGAAGCGCCGATCGGCGCTCGAGGGGTGGACCCGGAGGCTGCCAGGCGTCAGGCGGAGATGATGGCCAGCCTGTGGGCCGAGCGGTCTCACGCGGCCCGGAGCGACTAGGGCGTGTCTGACAAAGGTTGACGGCTCAGGCTGAGAGTCTCGACGCGTGTCTAGGTTTCGGTTGCTCTCGGATGCTCAGTGGTCGTTGATCGAGGACATGTTGCCGCGTCCGACCGGGCGGCCGGGGCGGAAGTTCTCTGACGCGAGGCTGATGGTCGAGGCGATCATCTACCGGTACCGGTGCGGGATCGCGTGGCGGGACTTACCCGAGGTGTTCGGGCCGTGGCAGACGGTGTGGACGTGGCATCACCGGATGGCCGCCGCCGGTACCTGGGACAAGGTGCAGGCGAAGCTGACCGCCGCGGCCGACGCGGCGGGGTTGATCGATTGGTCGCTGTCGGTGGACTCGACCGTCGCCCGCGCGCATCAGCACGCGACGAACACGACTCGCACCACAGGGGGCTGGGTCGAACTACACGAATCTGCTGATCGAGCCGCCTGATCATGGCATCGGCCGCTCCCGCGGCGGGCTGTCGACGAAGATCCATCAACTCGTCGACGGCAACGGGCTGCCACTGGTCACGCTGATCACGCCGGGGCAGGCCGGCGACTCCCCGATGTTCCTGCCGCTCATGGCGCAGCTGCGCGTTGACCGGGACGTTGGCCGGCCGCGAACTCGTCCGGACGCGGTCCGCGGTGACAAGGCGTACTCATCACGCGCGATCCGCGGGCACCTCCGCTCTCGCGGGATCAAGGCGGTGATCCCCGAACCCGACGATCAGAAGGGGCATCGCAAGCGTCGCGGGTCACGCGGCGGCAGGCCGGTCGGGCTTGACGCCGCCGACTACAAGAACCGCAATGTGATCGAGCGCCGCTATTGCCACACCAAGCAATGGCGCGGCCTCGCCACCCGCTTCGACAAACACGCCGTCATCTACCGCGCTGCCGTGGTCCTCAACGCCGTCATCGCCTGGACAAAGGCAATGTCAGACACGCCCTGATATGGGAGTGGGGTTTGTCAAGGGGCAGGGGTGAGCGGACGCCGTGCCCGTCGGCTGCGGCGTCCGCTCGTTCCGGTCGTGTCGGGTGGTGACGCGCGTGTCGTGTTCGACGCGTTGTCACTCTGATATGCGCGGGTTGGTTACCGCATGACGGCTTGTTCGGCGGGGCGTTCACGCGAGTCTAGAGATCGAGCGTGGCCTGCTGGGCGGGTTGCTCATAGGGCGTGTCGCGAGTCGCCCGGACGCTGCCGTCACCACCGTCGGCGGCCGGAAGCTCAGGGCCGGGGTCAGGTCATGACGGCCAGGGACCAGCACCAGCCGGCCAGCTCGCGGGCGATCGCGGCGTTGGCGACGACGCTGCGCTTCCTGCGCGCCTGGAACCTGACCCACCGGTCGTGCAGACGCTGGTTGCCGGCATGCCCGCGGGCTCTCGCCTGGGCGCTGGCCCGGTCCCAGCGGGCGCGCATGACCGGTGAGGTGGGACGGTAGACGGGGCGGTGATGCCAGGCCGCTTCGATCAGCAGGCGACGGGCGTGGCTGTTGCCGGTCTTGGTGATCCCGCCCAGTGCGCGAGACGCGCCGGAGGAGGACTCTGACGGGGTCAGCCCGACATAGGCGCCGATGCGGTGCCCGTCCAGCCGGGTCCAGTCGCCGATCTCGACCGCGAGAGCGAAGCCGGTCAGCGTGGACACTCCGCGCAGGCAGCAGAGCCTGTTCACGACGTCGGTGAACTCGCTGTCCGCGGCCATGCGTGCGATCGCCGCGTCGAGTCGGTCACGGCGGTCGACGGCCTGGATCATCGCCTCGTAGGCAGCGTCGAACGCGGCCTGCAACCCGACCAGCTCAAACCGCTGGGATCGCAGCCACCCGTCGTGCGCGACGGTCCATGCCTTCCCGCCCGAGTACTGGATTCCCTGCCGCAGCAGCAGCTTGCTGACCCGGTGACGGGCGGACATCAGATCCCCGCGGGCATCCTCCCGAGCCCGCACCAGATCCCGGGCCGACTCCGCCTCGATGCTCGGGACCACCACCTCGACGACCTCGCCCAACCGCAGCAGCCGAGCCAGATGCACCGCATCCCGCGCGTCGGTCTTCACCCGGTCGCCCACCGGGCGCTGCAGCTTCGACGGAGCCGCGACCACGCACCGCGCTCCGGCAGCCGTGAGAGCGCGCGCCAACCCGAATCCGGTCGGCCCCGCCTCGTAGGTCGCAGCGACCGGCCCCGGAAGACCCGTCACCCAGGCGACGATCTCCTCGACGTCGGAACCCATGCGTCGCTGCACGAGCTCCCCGGTTCGCTCATCGATCGCGGCTGCGACCACGCTTCGCGCGTGCACATCCAGCCCGACACTCGTACGCTCAGATATCAACTGGGGCCTCCCTCACGTATGTGGCTCGGCAAGCCGGAACACCGGCCCGCAACCCACGGTCTACGCGAGTGGAGGCCCCAGGCTCAACCACTCATAGCGTCTAGTCGGTGTCGATGCAGGCGCGGGGTTCGTGGGCGTGCGGGCGGCACCGTTGGAAGACGCCGTACTCCCGGCTGGCGAGCTGTGGGAGGCGACCGTCGCTACCCCGATTGACTAGCGTTGCTGGCCGTCTTGTGCTGACGGCTGGGTGGAGTTGAGGTTCTCGTGAGATCGGACACCGCTCATCAGGGATCGGCGCCAGCTCGTGCGGTCCGAAGTCAGAGTGCGGCGGCTCCGGCCTCAGCCACAGTCTGGTCTTCCTCGATGCTACCGGTGGACACTCCGATGGCTCCGACGATGACGCCGTCGCGGACCAGCGGAATGCCCCCGGGGAACACGACGATACGGCCACCGTGAGCGTCGTTGAGTCCGTACAGGTCGCCCGTCGGGCGCGTTGCCT
>JAFDWM010000150.1 GCA_018268455.1 Actinomycetota bacterium
ACGATGATCACCAACGCGAGAGCGATATTCGCCGTCATGATTCGCCTGCCCCGACGAGCGTGGGCAAGCGCGACAGGGATGAGGCGAAGGTCATGGCCGGTGAACGCAACGTCGGCCGACTCCACCGCGGCCGCGGATCCCGTCACGCCCATCGCGATCCCGACTGTCGCAGTCGCCAACGCCGGCGCATCGTTGACTCCGTCGCCAACCATTGCCGTCGGCTGAGTTCGCACGAGCTCGTCGATAGCCGCTGCCTTGTCGGTGGGCAGCTGTTCGGCGCGGACATCGACGATGCCCGCCTCCTGGGCGATCGCGCCGGCCGTGTGAGCGTTGTCGCCAGTCAGCATGACCGTGTCGATGCCCTGGGCGTGAAGCATCCGAACCATCTCGGCAGATTCGGCTCGCAGCTCGTCGCGGATGCCAATCAGCCCGGCGATCGCTCCGTCGGCTTCAACAACAACCACAGTCATCCCCTTCTCGGCCATCGTTGACGCTGCGTCGCTCAGATCGACTGGGTCGAGCCAGCGAGCGTTCCCCACGCGCACCACGGTGTCATTGACCGTCCCGGTGATGCCGTGACCGGCCTCCTCGATGATGTTGCTGGCCGCCTCGACGCCTGGGGCAGCAGCGATGATGGCCGCGGCGAGCGGGTGCGTGCTCGACGCCTCGACCGCCGCCGCCCAGGCAAGGAGATCCGAACGGGAGGTTCCTGCTGTGGGTTGGACGTCGACAACGACTGGTTCATTGCGGGTGAGTGTGCCGGTCTTGTCCAGCGCCACTGACTTGATCGTGCCCAGTTGCTCGAACGCCTCGCCGGACTTGATCACGACTCCGACCTTTGATGCTGCACCAATCGCACTGATCACCGTTACCGGGACCGCGATCGCCAGCGCGCATGGGGACGCGGCGACCAGAACAACGAGGGCGCGCTCGAGCCAGGTCCACGGGTCGCCGACGATCACCCCGAACAGCGCCACCAGTGCGGAGACGATCAGCACCGCCGGTACCAGCGGGCGGGCGATGCGATCGGCAAGTCGCGCCCGGGTCCCCTTGCGGGCGTGTGCTCGCTCCACCAACGTGACGATCTGGGTGAGGGAGTTGTCCCGCCCGTCGGCTGTCGCTTCGATGTGCAAGGTTGCCGAACCATTGATCGAGCCCGCAGCCACCGAATCGCCGGGACCGATCTCGACGGGAATGGACTCGCCGGTGATCGCGGATGTGTCCAGACTGGAGCGGCCCTCCACGACCACGCCATCGGTCGCGACCCGCTCGCCGGCACCGACGACGAGGATGTCGAGCTCGCGAACCTCGCTGGCGGGGACTGAGATGTCGCCACCGAGCCGAGACAGCCGCACCGTGTCAGGGATCAACGATAGAAGCGCGCGCAGGCTTTCCTTGGCTCTGTCCATCGCCCTGTCCTCAAGCGCCTCGGCGAGTGAGAACAAGAACGCCAAAGCCGCGGCTTCGCCCACACGTCCGAGCAGGACCGCCCCGACCGCGGCGGTCGTCATCAACAGGCCCACCCCGAGGCGACCGCGCATCAGCCGCCGAACCGCACCAGGCACGAACGTGTAGGCGCCAGCGAGCAAAGCCGCCGACTGCAGCACCAGCGCGGGTATAGCCAGTCCGCCCCACCCAAGGATGTAAGCCACCAGCAGGAACGATCCGGCAAGAGCGGAAGGGAGCAACGCGACGTCGCGCCACCACGACGGTCGGACTTCTGCATCCTCGGCGTCTGCGGGAGCGGCCAGATCGGGCCCGCAGCAAGCGTCGCCTTCGTCGGATGAAGCAGTCCGAGCGGCACCCGTGGGAGGTGACTCAACGGCACAGCAAGCATCCCCGTCAGGAAGTGGACGAGCCGGCTCGAACCGTCGGATCGCGAGCATCCGGCGTGGCTCATCCGGTCCACAGCACTCCTCGCTCACTGGACGACTCCCCTCAGCACTAGGGGCGCTTCATCGAGGAAGGTCAGCATCGCCAGATCACGGTCGGCGCCAGTGACCTCCAGGCGGAGGCGGGAGCGACCCGCGCTGACGGTCCAAGCGGCGAACGCACAGCACACCTTTTCCATGCGCACGAGCTCAGCCAGACGCGGGACGGAATCATCGACGCGTGCGTAGTGCGCCGTGAGACAACCCGGCACTCGGTCGAGCTCAAGGAGATAGTCGTCATTGAACTCACGCCAACGCGCTCTCTGTGAGATGCCCCCAGCGGTGTTGAGCGTGCAACCGATAGCTGTCCTGGGCCGCCCCGCGGCGCTCATGCGCAGCACTCGCACTTCTCGTCGATGCATGGCGCGCCCTCATCGACTGCGATCACGGCTTCCAGGAGCTGTGCCAGCCCTCGCGTCAAGTGCGGATCGGTGATCTCATACCGGGTGCGACGACCTTCGGGGGTTGCGGCGATCAACCCGCACCCGCGCAGACATGCCAGATGGTTCGACACATTCGTGCGAGTCAAGTCAAGATCCCGAGCTAGCTCTGCCGGATAGCCCGGGCGATCCAGAAGCGAAAGCAGGATGCGGGAGCGAGTTGGATCAGCCATCGCTCGACCCAAACGGTTCATCACATCGAGGCGCGAGGCAATAGTCAGCATGGGATGACTATACAGCGTCTGGTGAATCAATGAGATCCATCCTCCGGCTGCGGAAACTGAGCAGCCGGCGATGGGTTGAGTCCGCTCTGGCTGCCTAATGTGTGCTACCTCGTTGCCGGGCTGCCAACCGCCGCGGACGTCGTCTTGCGGGGGAGCAGGATAAGTCCTGACCTACCGGTGAGTGACAGGGCCGGGGTGTCAGCGGTCGCTGATCTGCGCGGTGAGATGCAGGTTAAGCGGATCCCCTTCCATTCCACGGCTTGTCAGCTTGTCCATAGCGCCTCGGTCGGGGATAGCCGGGCGGCTCTGAGCGCGGAGATGATGCCGGCGATCGCGCCGATTACGATTGTGGCCGCGAGCCCTCCGCCCCAGGCGATCGGGGGGACGACCACTATCCAGCCGCGGGCGGTGGCGTGTATTGCGGTAGCTGCAACACCCAGGACGCCCCCGAGCATCGCTAGTAGGACGGCCTCATTGAAGAACTGGATGCGAATG
>JAFDWM010000151.1 GCA_018268455.1 Actinomycetota bacterium
CGGGGCCGCGCATCCCGCGGGCCGGGCGGATCCCGCGGGGCTGGTTCGGTGGCGGGGCGGCTCCTGCGGCGGCCGGATCCCGCGGGCTGGTCCGGCGGCGGCGCCCACGCGCTCCGCCGGGCGCCGGCCCGGCCCCGTGCCGGTCCGAGTCCGCGCCCCGGGTAGCCTGGATCCGTGCGCATCCGTCTCGACATCGCCTACGACGGCACCCATTTCCGGGGCTGGGCGCGGCAGCCCGGGCTGCGCACGGTGCAGGGCACGATCGAGGCCGCGCTGCTGCGCCTCGTCGGCGCCGGGGAGGACGGTTCCGGTCCCCGCCTCGTCGTCGCCGGACGCACCGACGCCGGGGTGCACGCCACCGGACAGGTGGCGCACGTCGACCTCGACGAGCGGCAGTGGGCGCGGGTCGCCTCGCGCCGGCCGCGCGGCGGCGGATCCCGCACGGCGGATCGGCCTGTGCCCCCGGCAGTCGCCGGTCTCGGCGGGGAGGAGCCTCGCCCTGCCGGCCCCGCTGACTCCAACGGCCCCGGCGCACCGGAACGCGGCACCGCGAAGCCCCCCGCCGCGCCGCCCGAGACGCCACACACCCGAACCGCGCCGGATCCGGCGGCGTCGCTCGCGCAGCGGATCCGCGGGGTGCTCGGACAGTACCCCGACGTGACGGTGTCACGCACGGCGGTCGCGCCGGACGGGTTCGACGCACGGTTCTCCGCGGTGTGGCGCCGGTACCGGTATCGCCTCGCCGACACCCGCAGCGGGTACGACCCGCTGCTGCGACACGACACGACGACGATCCGGGCCGCGCTCGACGAGCACGCGATGCATGCCGCGGCGCAGACGCTGATCGGACTGCACGACTTCGCCGCGTACTGCAAGCCGCGCGACGAGGCGACGACGATCCGTACGTTGCTCGACTACGGCTGGACGCGCGACCCCTCGGGCGTGCTCGTCGCCGAGATCAGGGCCGACGCGTTCTGCCACTCGATGGTGCGCGCGCTGGTGGGTGCGTGCGCGGCGGTCGGCGAGGGCCGGCTGGAGGTGTCGGATCTGGCACGGCTGCGTGACGAGCTGACCCGCACGAGTGCGTTCAAGGTGCTCGCCGCGCGCGGGCTCACTCTCACCGAGGTCGGCTACCCGGCCGACGACCTGCTCGCCGCGCGCGCCGAGCAGACCCGCAACCGCCGCGACAGCGACGACTGATATGTGCTGAGTCTTGTCAAGAGGGCAGGGTGAAGCGCCGCCGGGCTGGCCTGTCCGGCGGCGCTTCGTTCGTTCGCGGCGAGGGGGCGTGGGGGGTTGCGGCGTGTCTGGTGACGCGTGGTCAGTCTGATATGCGCGGGTTGGTTACCGCATGACCCTGTTTCGGTGAGAGCAGCCAGCTTGTCTGAGGTCGAGCGTGGCCATCCGGAGATGGTTACTCACAGTCGTATCGCTGATGCGCTCCTCACGCTGCATGCGTTCCCCGACGGTGCGGGTCGTGAACGAGTCTTCGGGGATCAGCTCATGACGGCCAGGGACCAGCACCAGCCGGCGAGTTCGCGGGCGATGGCGGTGTTCGCGACGGTGTGCTTCTTCTTGTGAGCGGTCAGGACCTGCCAGCGGCGGTGCAGCCGCCGGTTGCCGGCATCGCCGCGCGCCGCCGCGGCAGCAGGCGCGACAGCCCATCGATCCTTCATGACCTTCCCCGGGCGGTAGTCGGCCTTGTGATGCCAGGCCGCCTCGATCAACAGCCGCCGCGCGTGGGTGTTCCCGGTCTTCGTGATCGCCCCGAGGCTTCGAGTTCCGCCGGAAGAGTGCTCAGAGGGCACCAGCCCGAGATACGCGGCGATGGTGCGGCCGGTGAACCGGTCCCAGTCGCCGATCTCGACGGCGAGGGCGAAGGCAGTCAGCGTGGAGATCCCGCGCAGGCAGGCCAGCCGATTCGTGATCGCAGCGAACTCCGAATCGGCCGCCAGCTCGAGGATCTGCGCGTCGAGGCGGTTCCGGCGGGCGAGGACCTGCGTGACGGTGTCGTAGCCCGCGTCGAACGCGGCCAGCGTCCCCGCCCCGGCGTCAGCGAGCCCGCGCTGGCGGGACTGACGCAGCCACGCGTCGTGCGCCCCGGTCCAGGCGTCCTTCCCAGCGTCGTAGACGATCCCGCGCCGCAGCAACAGCTTGGACAGACGATGCCGCGCGGCCATCAGCTCAACCCGGACGTCATCGCGTGCCCGGACGAGGTCGCGGGCGGATTCCTCCGCGATGGTCGGGACCCGCACCGCGACCAGCTCGTCCATCCGCAGCAGCCGGGCCAGCAGCACAGCATCCCGCGCGTCGGTCTTGACCCTGTCCCCGGCCGGGCGGATCAGCTTCGATGGTGCCGCGACCGTCACCGGCGTGCCAGTTGCGGTCAGTGCCCGCGCGAGCCCGAACCCGGTCGGCCCGGCCTCATATGCCGCCGCGACCGGCCCATGCGTCTCGGCGATTCCCGTCACCCATCGGACGACCTGGTCGTTGCCGGGCGGCAGCTTCGCCACGACCACTTCCCCGGTCGACGTGTCCAACGCCGCCGCCCGCACGCTCCGCGCGTGCACATCCAAACCAATCGCCGTACGCTGATCGAACACCAGGGCCTCCGCTGCATGTCGGCATCCCCAGCCCATCTGGAGATGATCCACGAATCTGCACCGTGGGGCCCTGGCCTACAAGACCAACATCAGAACCCCACCCTCATAGGGTCTGAGGTCACGCGCCCGCAGATACGGCACGGCGCGCCCAGCGGGTTCGGCACTGCGCGCGCCCGCGGATCCTGGCACCTCTCGGACCCGGATCCGCGCCGTCTCCCTCGTGCTGGGGAGGAGTTCTCGCGCTGGGGAGGAGATTCCCTGCGGATCTGTCCTCCGCAATGCGAGTTCTCCTGCCGAGCGGGTGGGGTTGCGGTCGACGTCCGGGCTGCGAGTGTGTGGCAGGCAGCCCGGATCCGCGCCGTCTCCCTCGCGTTGGGGAGGAGTTCTCGCGCTCGGGAGGATGTCTCGCCCTTGGTTTGATGGAGGCTCCTGACATCCCGGAAGGATGAGGAGTATGCCGAAGTTGAAGA
>JAFDWM010000152.1 GCA_018268455.1 Actinomycetota bacterium
TCGAGCACATCCTCGCGCCCGCTCAGCACGCAGACCCCGACGGGAGACTCACCGAAGACGGGCGGCTCGTCGGGCACGCACTCCGAAGGCTTGTCGCGGGAGATCTCGCCGGGCTCTTCGACGGCCCATCAACCGTGAGGTTCGATCCGACGTTGCCGATGATCTCACTCGACCTTTCACGGGTGACGGAGAACTCCACGCTGATCTCGGTGCTCATGACCTGCTCCTCAGCATGGATGGAGTCTGCACTGCTCGACCCCAACGGCGGCCAACGCTGGTGCATCTATGACGAAGCCTGGCGGCTCATGTCCCACCCAGCACTGCTACGACGGATGGATGCCCACTGGAGGCTCGCTCGTCACTATGGGATCGCGAACATGCTGATCTTTCACAAGCTGACCGACCTGGAGAACGTCGGCGACCAAGGTTCCGCAATGCGCTCGCTTGCCAACAGTCTGTTGGCCAACGCCGAGACGAGAATCATCTATCGGCAGGAATCCGACCAGCTCGGAGCTACCGCTGGAGCGCTCGGGCTCACGGGAACCGAGCAGAAGCTACTACCCGGCCTCGGCGTTGGCCAGGGTCTCTGGCGCATCAAGGATCGCTCGTTCGTCTGCCAGCACCAACTGCACCCCGACGAGCTGGAACTCTTCGACACGACAGGTCGTATGGTGGGCTGAGTGCGCGCGGAGGCTCTTACGCACCTACGCGGTATGAGCAAACGCAACACCAGAGATTCGTCGCCAGAGTCCTCCATCAACCTTCCGATCGCCAGCATCCACGTCGATGAACGCGGTGCGATGCGCGTCTCCCTCGATGGCAGAGAGCTCCCGCCTACGGGTCCGGCGTCCGAGTGGGATAGGGCTCGGTTCGGTGAACTGCTCGACGCACTTTCCGCGCACCGCACGCGAACCGTTCGTGTCGAGGTGCGGGAGTACGACGGCTCCGTGTTCACCGACATTGTCCACGCCACGCGGCGCGAGCGCATGGCAGCAGAGCCTCCGGTACCCGATGCCACGCGGCGAGCGCGCCATCGGCCAACACATGAGCTGATCGAGGTTCGTGGTGCCGGTTTCATTCCCGGCGAAGACGTGACGGTCGCTCTCTCGGTCTCCAGCGCGGAAGGTGCCGCTGACGGCACAGCTCGTGCAGTTATCGATCTCAGTCAGGTTGCGGATGGGAACGCAGAGTTCCTGCTGATCGGGCGCGTATCTGGCGTCATCGTCGCTGAGCGGTTGCCAGCATGACCAGCGCCCAGTCTTATAGCCGCGGTCTTGGGGATGAGCTGACCAACGCCCTCATGATTAGCCTCTTCGCACTTTTCGCTATCGCTGCCGTGCTCCGCGGGGCCGGTTCGATCGCAGCCTTTCTGACTGGTGCTGAACAACCGGAGGTCGGTTTCGCCGGTGGCGTCAACGTGATCTTTGCCCCTGCTGATCCCGCCGCTGCTCTCGGGGCACCCGGCCTCAATACAGCTGTCTACTGGGTCGTAGCAACCCTTCTTCTCGGTTTGCTCACCACCGCGATTGTGTGGGTGTGGGCTCGGATACGACGCCATACTCGGGCCGTCACTTCCGACCCCCGCAAGCTTCAAGGGACCGCGAGCGGGTACGACGTCGCATCCAGCGCCTCCTCGAAGGCGCTCCTTCGTCGTGCCGCGACGCTGCGTCCTTCGCTTGAGCACCCGAAGCCGGAGGATGTGGGCTTCTTGCTTGGTCGCTCGCACGGCAAGCAGATCTGGGCGAGCATCGAAGATTCGATCCTGTTGATCGGTCCGCCGCGCTCAGGTAAGGGTCTGCATATCGTGATTCCGGCGATCCTTGACGCGCCAGGCGCAGTCGTCACAACGTCCACTCGGCCCGACAACCTTACGGTGACGCTCAAGGCGCGAGAGCGACTTGGCCCTGTCGCGGTGTTCGATCCGCAGCACCTGGCCGAAGGCATTCCCGTCGGGTTGCGATGGTCGCCGATCCGAGGCTGCGAAGATCCGCTCACCGCGATGATCCGGGCGACCGGTCTCGCAGCGGCCACCGAGCTATCCTCGGGTGGCGTCGAAGGCGGCGGCTTCTGGGAGGGCAAGACTCGGGTCGCGCTGCAAGCTCTCCTCCACGCTGCCGCTCTTGATCACAGGACCCCGGCGGAACTCTTCCGGTGGACGCTCGACCCTGCGGCCGCTGCCGAGGCTGTTGCGATCCTCACCGGCTCGCCCCTCGCTGCAACGGGATGGGCCGAATCGTTGGAAGCGATGCTCGACTCCGACCCACGAACTCGCGACAGCATCTGGCAAGGTGTGTCGCTCGCTCTAGCTGCACTTGCCGACCCGCGGGTCTTGGATGCGGTCAGCCCGTCGGAAGGCGAGCGCTTCGACCCGGAGCAGTTCATTTGCAGCCGCGGCACACTGTATCTACTGGCAACCGGAGCCGGTGCAGGAAATAGCGCGGCGTTGGTCGCCGCCTTCGTCGAAGACCTCGTTGAGACTGCCCGTCGCATGGCTGCACGATCACCCGGTGCACGACTCGATCCCCCGCTCCTTATCGCGCTTGACGAGATCGGCAACCTCGCGCCACTCCCTTCGCTGCCGACACTCATGGCCGAAGGCGGAGGCACTGGCATAACGACCATGCCTGTGCTCCAATCGCTCGCCCAAGCACGCAACAAGTGGTCTGAGAATCAGGCGGCTGCGATCTGGGACGCAAGCATCGCGAAGATCATCCTCGGCGGCGCGTCGAACTCTCGCGATCTGCAGGACCTCTCCACCCTCATCGGCGAGCGCGATGAGTTCACTGAGTCGGTCACGCTCGGCGACTACGGCTCACGCTCCAATCAGCGGTCCATCCGCAGAGTCCCGATTCTGCCGCCCGATCGGATTCGGACGCTCCCCTTCGGCACCGGCGTGATTCTGCTCCGATCGGCGGCGCCAATCATCACCGATCTGCATCCGTGGCCGAAACGTGCCGACGGAGAGAAGCTCCGCCTCGATCGTTCGGCGACGGAGGC
>JAFDWM010000153.1 GCA_018268455.1 Actinomycetota bacterium
ATCAACACCGCCTCGTCGGCGTCGGTGGTGTCTGAGACAGCCGATGCCGCTTCGAGCAATCTCGTGACAAACCGCTCCTTCGAACCGTTGAACCCTTCGAAGGCGGTCGTCAGCTCAGGGGCGAGGTCACTCCGCTTGCCCCACACATCGTCAGTCAATCGTCGCTTTGCGGATGCCAGCTCGTCCTTATGCTTCGCGAGGTTCGATGCGGCGCGCTTCTTCTTCGCCTCCGCCTTGGGCTTCTCGCCGTTCTCACCAACTATCGCCTCTAGCGCGGCACGGGTCTCGACGTTCTCTTCTCCGAGAAGGAACACGCCCTCCAGGCGCGAATACTGCTCGATCACCTTCTCGACGAAGTCCTTGTTGTAGACCTTCACGTCAAATGGCGCATCGCCCTTCCAATGATGCCTCGTGCCGGGGAAACGCGATGGGTCTGCAAGCGCACGGCTGATCGAAGTTTTCCCTGAGCCGTTTGGGCCGAACACGAAAGTGGCAATCCCGAATGGCTTCACCGGCAGCGGTGTAGTGCCGAAGCACGCCATGCCCGAGACGGTCAGCGCATCAAGCACCGATGACCTCCAGCGACGGCAACTCGTTTACGATCTTGACCGTCTCCACGCTCACCGTCGTGATCCGCTTGATGAGGTCGAGGATGTAGCGCGGGTCACCGTGCTCCTCTCCCCACGCGTTCGGGTCGTTGACGATGCCGGAGGCCTTGTCAAGCTTCACCCGATACCGCTCGATGATCCAGTCCAGCGCCGAGCGCGAGCCGAGCATGTACTCTTGCGCTTCTTCTGGAATGCCCGTCAGCGTGATGCCGTCGTTGTAGATGATCGTCGTCTTGTTGTCCTGCCGACCTTCCTTCGCGTATCGCATCTTGGTGACGCGCAGCGAGGCGTTCGGCGTGGCGTTCTCGATGAGCGGGTACGGCTCGACGGTCTCGTAGCCGAGGTGAAGCTCAGAGAGCGCGCGCCCCGCCTTCACGAACTCTCTGAACGCCTTCACCTTCGGGATGCGCGGGAGCATCTTCTTGAGGTCAGCTTCGAACTCCGCCCGATACTCGCGCGAGTGAAGCAGCCCGTAGACGTAGAAGAAGATGTCGTCTTTCGAGACACCCTTCCCGAACGATTGCCGGTAGTCGGTCAGAACCTCATCGGTTATGTTGTCGATGCGCTCGAAGCCCTTCACAGCCGGGGCGGTGAGCTTGCCATCCATCTCGTCGAACACACCAAGCGTGCCGTCCTCCGGGAACAGAGTTGACGGGTCGTTCTCCGTCGCACGATACGTGTAGCGCGGAAAGAACTGACCGCCACTACCGGCACCGGTGACGTGAAGGTCAGGGAGGCAGTCGAGCATTAGGGCTGAGAACGGCACCGCCGAGCCAGCGCCCACGTAGTAGATCCCCAAATTTGCAAGATCGCTGTTTGGGAAAACGGAGGGCATCTGCGAACGCTCGTGATTGAGAACGGCATCAAAGTAGACGTGTTGTTTCGAGAACGGACGATACATACCGGTCGTGACATGTCGATCCTGAAACTCAGCCTTGCGAGCTTTGCTGAGATGTCCCCGAAGACTGCGGCTCCACTTGACGTAGGTCTCGTCCGTAGAAACAAACTTCTCGACCGGGGTCGGTTTCCCAGCGGAAACCCATCGATCGACCTCCGCGTTGTAGCCAGCAACGAGACGCTGCACATCGGATGCGAGTTCGACACTCGAATAGCTGTACACCCATGCATCTCGACTCGTTTCCAAGCCGCGACCATAGACAGCGAAAACTCTCGCTTCTCGTGCCTTGCTCTTGTCTTTCTCTCCGATCGGAGTGAAGCGGGCGAACTCGGCGTTTCGCTTACCCGTCCAGTCCCCCTCAGGCGACGGCTCGATCTGCTTCCACGGGAGCGCAGCCAGTGAACGGAACCCGGCGATCTTGGCGAGCTTCTGCTTCGTATCGAGATAGTCGCCGATGTCGTAGTAGTAGAGGTTTCCGGGAGTCGCTTGCTTCGGGTTCTTCACGAAGACTGCGATCGCGATCGTCGCTCTTGATCCAGAACCGAAAATCTGACCACCTTCACGCCGAGCCTTCTCGCCCGAGTTGCGAGTGTTCCCGCGCAGGTTGAAGATGTAGACGCTCGTGAACTCATCGACCAGGCTCAGGCGCAGCCCATCTGCGGTGTTGCCGTCAATGTAGCCGCCGTTCGAGACGTAGGCGACGACCCCCTCTTCACCGATTCGATCGGACGCCCAGCGGATTGCGCGGATGTACGAGTCGTAGAGGTTGTTCTTGTTCGTCGCGGTCGATCTCTTCGCATACGTGTCGCGAATCTTGCCATCTAGCGTCGGATAGGCGTTGTTCGCGTTGTTGTCGTTGCCGGAGGTCTGTCCTTTCGAGTACGGCGGGTTGCCGATGATGACCCGGATGTCGCGCTCCTTCTGAGCGACCACACGATCGTTGTTCGCCTGGAAGATGCCCATATCATCGAGTTCGTCGTCGTCCTCGAACATCTGGAACGTGTCAGTGAGGACGATCCCGTCGAACGGGACGTACTCACCGCCCCGGAGCGAGTGATAGGTCTCTTCGATGTTGATCGCGGCAACGTAGTACGCGAGCAGCACGATCTCATTCGCGTGAAGCTCGTAGCGGTACTTCCGTGCAAGATCGTGAGGCTTGATGAACCCCGACTGGAGCAAACGAACGATGAACGTCCCCGTCCCGGTGAACGGGTCGAGGACATGCACACCTTCATCGGAGAGAGACGTGTCGAACTCGTCCTTGAGAATGTCGTTGACGCTGTGGATGATGAAGTCCACGATCTCGTTAGGGGTGTAGACGATTCCGAGCTTCTCGCTCGTCTTGGAGAACGCGGTCGAGAAGAACTTCTCGTACAGGTCTTTGACGATCGTTTGCTTCGCCGCCGCATCGTCGATCCCCGCTGCGCGAGTGCGGACGCTCTCGTAGAACGCTTC
>JAFDWM010000154.1 GCA_018268455.1 Actinomycetota bacterium
GTGACCGCCACGATCACCGCCCGGGAGCGGGTCGGTCCGGTGGCGGTGTTTGATCCGCAACGCCTCGCCGAAGGCATCCCCGCGGGGCTCCGCTGGTCGCCCGTCCGCGGCTGCGGGGACCCGCTGACCGCGATGATCCGGGCGGGTGGGCTGGCCGCGGCGACCGGGCTCGGCAAAGGCGGCACCGAGGGTGGTGACTTCTGGGAAGCGAAGACCCGTGTCGCGCTGCAATGCCTGCTCCATGCCGCGGCGCTCGATGACCGTCAGCCCGTCGACCTGTTCCGGTGGACGCTCGATCCGGCCGCCGCGGGCGATGCCGTCTCGATCCTCGCCGCGCACCCACGGGCGGCCGGAGGGTGGGCGGAGTCACTGCAGTCGATGCTCGAGTCCGATCCGCGCACGCGGGACTCGATCTGGCAAGGCGTGTCCCTCGCCCTGTCCGCCCTCGCCGATCCGCGGGTGCTGGACGCGGTCACCCCAGGCCCGGGCGAGGTGTTCGACCCGGAGGCGTTCCTGCAGCAGAAGGGCACCCTGTATCTGCTCGCGACCGCAGCCGGCGCGAACAACAGCGCGCCGCTGGTCGCGGCCCTCATCGAAGACGTGGTGGAAGCCGCCCGGCGACTCGCCGCCCGGAGCCCCGGCGCGAGGCTCGACCCGCCGCTGCTGCTCGCGCTCGACGAGATCGCGAACCTCAGCCCGTTGCCGTCGCTGCCGACGCTGATGGCCGAAGGGGGCGGCACCGGGATCACCACCATGCCCGTCGCGCAGTCACTCGCCCAGGCGAGAGAACGATGGTCAGAGCATGCGGCGTCCGCGATCTGGGACGCCGCGATCGTGAAGGTCGTCCTCGGCGGCGCATCCAACTCGCGGGACCTCCAGGACTTGTCCACGCTCATCGGCGAACGCGACGAGATCACCGACTCGACCACGGTCGGCGAGCACGGGTCGCGGTCGGCCCAGCGGTCGATCCGGCGCGTGCCGATCATGCCGCCCGACACGATCCGCCGGCTCCCGTTCGGCACCGGGCTCGTGCTGCTGCGCTCGGCGCCGCCGATCGTCGCCCGGCTGCGCCGCTGGACCGAACGCCGCGACGCACGGCACCTCGCTGACGCTCGTGCGGCGGTCGAAGCACAGCTCCGCCGACCTGCCCCGACAGGCCCCGACCAGGCGTCCAGCACGCAGGGCCGTGACGACGGTCCGTCCGCCCGATAACCCAAAGGGGCCCAGACTATCCGTCCGCCCCTCTACCGAGAAGGAGATGATCTGCAATACCTGACGACGAGCAACCAGTGAAGCGGATGCGGCAGCTCGATGAGGGCTTGTACCGGGTCGCGGAGAAGTACGGCAGGTCGGTGGTCCTGCTTGAGGAGGATCCGGAGACGTTTGGTGCGGGGCACTACGTGTTCTATCCGAGCGGGCATGCACAGGCTCGGTTCGCGATCGAAGAGCAGTACGCGCCCGGTATCGGCTGGTCAGATCCCGACCGGGTGCCGACGTCGTGGCTGTGGCGAGCGGAACACATCACGAGGCGACCCGATGGCCGCCACGCCTGGACTGCTGAGGCGTTCGGGGAGGTCGATTCCGCGGACTACTCCGCGCTCCTCACAACCGCCGACCGGTGGGCGCGCCGTATCAGCCACGACACGACATCGGCCCGCGCCGTCACCACCGCCGTACGTCGGCCTCCGGCACCACGTCGCTGACGCCGCGTATCCGGTGGAGCGCACCTGACCGGTGAGACGACGACCTGGGGAGGTATTGCTGTGAACGTTCGCGCGACCGCTGCTGACCTGACCCGGCGTGCCTTCTCAGGGACGGTGCGGTGATGGCCGCACGGCGCAGGCGCGGCCCGCGGGTGCCGGAGACGCAGCTTGCGTTCGATCTGTGGGGCATGGACGAGACCTCCGCGGACGCGACCCTCGCGCTCAGCCATGACCTCGCAGACCCTACGACGACGACCGAAGGACACACTGATGAACGCGTACGGGCACCGGGCGATGGCCCACTGGGAGCGGCACGCCCCGGGACGGGTAGCGGTGCTGACGGATCCGGAGGAGTTCTTCACAAGCCTGGGACGGGAGATCGAGGCGGAGATCACGCGCCTCGCGTCGATGCTGGCAGGATCGGACCGGCGGGAGGAGACTTACCTGGAGAAGGTCGCCCGGCTGGCGACCGCCCGGAAGCAGGCCGAGGAGGTCGTGATGGCGCAGCTCGTGTGGATCAGCGACCCGGCCCTGCCGCTGAGTCAGGCCCGCGAGGAGTGGGACCAGACCCGGCCCTCCGACGAGAACCTGGTGGTCTGGGCGGAGCGGATGCAGGACTTCCCGGATTCGATGCCCTCCTCCGAGGAACTGGAGGAGATGGCGACCACGTGGGCGCTATCCACCGAGTTCCTGGAAGGGCTGGTGGCGACGGAGCCGCCGCGGGAGTACCTGCGCCAGCACGCGGCGGAGCTGCAGGAGGCGGCGACGATCCGCTTCCTCCGCGAACTCCGCTAACCCCACCCACGCCGGAACCGACACCGCGGTTCGTCCCCGGAGAGGCGGACACGCTCGTCCCGTCCGGGGCGAAGGCCCGGTTCCAGGCGAACGTGACCGCGATCCGCCTCGCCCGCACCCTCGCCGACGAAGGACGGGTCGCGACCGCTGCCGAGCAAGCGGTCCTCGCACGCTGGTCGTCGTGGGGAGCGATCCCCGCCGTGTTCGACCCGACGAAACCGGACTGGGACCGGGAACGTGCCGAACTGCGGGACCTGTTGTCGGAGACGGAATGGGATGCGGCCGCGCGGACGACGATCAACGCGCACTACACCGACCCGCAGATCGCGACCCAGATGTGGCGACTCCTCCAGAGCCTCGGCTTCGACGGCGGCACCGTGCTGGAACCGGGCAGCGGGTCCGGCACGTTCATCGGCCTCGCCCCCGAGGCGGCGCGGATGACCGGGGTGGAACTCGACCC
>JAFDWM010000155.1 GCA_018268455.1 Actinomycetota bacterium
CGCCGATGAAGGCCGCGATCGGACTCGGCGGCGCGACCGCCGGCATGGTCCCCGGCATCGTCGTGCCCGCGGCCCGCACGGTGTTGCGCCAGATGGTGCGCCACCTCATCGTCGACGCCCGTGACGAGAAGCTCGGCAAGGCCATCGCGCACATCCGCGACACGCAGGGTGTCAAGCTCAACATCAACCTGCTCGGCGAGGCGATCCTCGGCCGCGAGGAGGCCGCACGCCGCCTGGAGGGCACCCGCCGCCTGCTCGAGCGCGACGACGTCGACTACGTCTCGATCAAGGTGTCCTCGACGGTCGCCCCGCACAGCCCGTGGGCGTTCGACGCCGCCGTGGCCGACGCCGCCGAGGCGCTGCTGCCGCTGTACCGCATCGCTTTGAAGGGCATGCCCGACGGATCCGCGAAGTTCATCAACCTCGACATGGAGGAGTTCAAGGACCTCGACCTCACGATCGCGGTGTTCACGAACATCCTCGACCGTCCCGAGTTCAAGACCCTCGAGGCCGGCATCGTGCTGCAGGCCTACCTGCCCGACGCCCTCGGCGCCATGATCCGCCTGCAGGAGTGGGCGGCCAAGCGCGTGGCCGACGGCGGCGCGCCGATCAAGGTGCGCGTCGTCAAGGGCGCCAACCTGCCCATGGAGACCGTCGACGCCGAGTCGCACGGCTGGCCGCTCGCCACCTGGTCGACCAAGCAGCAGTCCGACGCGTCCTACAAGGCCGTGCTCGAGTACGCGCTGCGCCCCGAGCACGTGCAGAACCTGCGGATCGGCGTCGCCGGCCACAACCTGTTCGACATCGCCATGGCGTGGCTGCTCGCGGAGAAGCGCGGCGTGACCGACGGCATCGAGTTCGAGATGCTGCTCGGCATGGCCTCGGCCCAGGCGCAGGTCGTCAAGCGCACGGTCGGATCCCTGTTGCTCTACACGCCGGTCGTGCACCCCGACGAGTTCGACGTCGCGATCGCGTACCTGATCCGCCGCCTCGAGGAGGGTGCCTCTCAGGAGAACTTCATGTCGGCGGTCTTCGACCTCGACGCGGATCCGAAGCTCTTCGAACGCGAGAAGCAGCGCTTCCTGGCCTCCGTGCGCGCGGTGCCGGCCGAGATCCCCGGCACGAACCGCGTGCAGGACCGCTCCGTCGCACCCGCGCCCGCGGCGCAGGACGGCTTCGAGAACACCCCCGACACCGACCCGTCGCTCGCGGCGAACCGCGCCTGGGGCGACGCGATCCGCGGCCGCATGGCCGACTCCACGCTCGGCGATGACACCGTCGCCGCGAACACCCTGTCCACGCCCGCGCAGGTCGACGCCGCCATCGCGACCGCTGTCGCCGCCGGCGAGGCGTGGCGCGCGCTCGGCGCCGAGGGACGTGCCGCGATCCTGCACAGGGCGGGCGATGTGCTCGAGGCGCGTCGTGCCGACCTGCTCGAGGTCATGGGATCCGAGGCCGGCAAGGTCATCGAGCAGGGCGACCCCGAGGTGTCCGAGGCGATCGACTTCGCGCACTACTACGCCGAGAGCGCCAAGAAGCTCGCCGGCGTCGACGGCGCCGAGATGCACCCGGTGGGCCTCACCGTCGTGACCCCGCCGTGGAACTTCCCTGTCGCCATCCCGGCCGGATCCACCCTCTCGGCTCTGGCGACCGGATCCCCGGTCATCATCAAGCCCGCCCGCCAGGCCCGCCGCTCCGGCGCGGTCATGGTCGAGGCGCTGTGGGAGGCCGGCGTGCCGCGTGAGGTGCTGCAGTACGTGCAGCTCGACGGCCGTGACCTGGGCGCGAAGCTCGTGAGCGATGAGGCCGTGGGCCGCGTCATCCTCACCGGCGGCTTCGAGACGGCCGAGCTGTTCCGCGGCTTCCGGCAGGACCTGCCGCTGCTCGCGGAGACCAGCGGCAAGAACGCCATCATCGTCACGCCGTCGGCCGACCTCGACCTGGCCGCGAAGGACGTCGCGTACGCCGCGTTCGGCCACGCCGGTCAGAAGTGCTCGGCGGCGTCGCTGGTCGTGCTCGTCGGATCCGCTGCGCGCTCCGAGCGGTTCCGCCGCCAGCTCGTCGACGCCGTGCGCGCCTACGACGTGGGCTCGCCGGTGGACGGCTCCAACCGCATCGGCCCGCTGATCGGCCCGGCCGAGGGCAAGCTGCTGGGCGCCCTGACCACGCTGCACGCCGGTGAGAGCTGGCTGCTGCAGCCGGAGAAGCTCGACGACGCCGGCCAGCTGTGGCGCCCGGGCATCCGCGACGGGGTCAAGCGCGGAAGCGAGTTCCACCGCGTGGAGTACTTCGGCCCGGTGCTCGGCATCATGACCGCCGACTCCCTGGACGAGGCGATCGACGTCGTCAACGACATCGACTACGGACTCACCTCGGGGCTGCACTCCCTCGACGAGGACGAGGTGCAGACGTGGCTCGCCGCCATCCAGGCCGGCAACGTCTACGTCAACCGCGGCACCACCGGCGCGATCGTGCAGCGTCAGCCGTTCGGCGGCTGGAAGAAGGCCGCCGTCGGCGCCGGATCCAAGGCCGGCGGCCCGAACTACCTCGTGGGCCTCTCGGAATGGACCGACGCTCCCGTCGCCTCGGCCACCGCGCTCGACGCCCTCGCGACCGGTGCGGTGGGCGCGCTCGCCGCGGCCGGAGCCGACGCCGACATCGCCTGGCTGCGCGCCGCGCTGGCGACCGACATCGACGCCTGGGCCGACGAGTTCGGCGTCGTGCGCGACGCGACCGGCCTCACCACCGAGCAGAACGCGCTGCGCTACCAGGCCGTGCCTGTCACGATCCGGTTCGAGGGCGACCGCGTCGCCGAGCTGCTCCGCGTCGCCGCCGCCGGACGCCGTGCCCGCTCCCGCGTGACCGTCAGCACCGCCACGGCGCTTCCGGGCGCCGTGACGACCTGGCTCGGACAGAACGACGTCACCGTCGCGACCGAGGACGCGAGCGCGTGG
>JAFDWM010000156.1 GCA_018268455.1 Actinomycetota bacterium
GATCCGCGCGAGAGCGCACCGCAGATCCGCGCGAGAGCGCACCGCGGATCTGCCTGGCCTATGCCTGGACGCGGTCTTTCGCCGGGCGGAACACGATGAAGTGGTACAGCAGGAACCGCACGACGACGATCACGGCGATGCTCGCGAGATTCACGAGGTTCACGAGCGCCGGGCCCGGTTCGTGCCCGGTGAAGTCCTGCACGAGAACGGCCCCCAGCCAGACGATCCCGGCTCCGAGGACGGTGCAGACCAGATTCACGATCAGGAACAGCACGATCTCGGCGACCCGGCCGCGGCGGCCGCGGTCCTTGAAGGTCCACTCGCGGTTGCCGACGTACGCGTTCACGAGCGCGACCAGACTCGCGGCGACCTTGCTCACGACCAGATCCCACCCGAACACGTACACGAAGAGGTTGAACGAGCCGACCTCGATGAGCGTGCTGATGCCGCCGATGATGAGGAAGCGGGAGCCGACGCCCGCGAGACGGCGCAACCGTGAGCGGCGATCCATAGCCCGACTAGAATACCCGGGAGAAGGCGCCGCCTGAACCGCGCCGTCTGCTGAGGCCCGCCGGGTCCGGCCCCCGGTCGCCCAGACCGATCCCGTTGAAGCCCGAGGTTCCAGTGCAGTACGCCCATCTGGCCATCGTCATGCCGGCCTACAACGAGGCCGAGGGCATCGGCGGCTTCATCGACGAGATCCGCGATGCGGTCGCCCCGCTCGCCGAGCGCGTGACGTTCGTCATCGCCGACGATCGCTCCACCGACGGCACGGCCGCGGCCCTCGCCGGCGTCGACGACGTGCTCGTCGAGACCCAGCCCGCCAACCGCGGCCACGGCCCCACCGCGCTGGCCGCATACCGCGCCGGACTCGCCCTCTCCCCCGACGCCCTCGTGCACGTCGACGGCGACGGGCAATTCGTCGGATCCGAGATCGCCGGCGCCGTGCGCGCCCTCGCCCGCACCGGCGCCGACGTGGTGCACGGCGTGCGCCGCGGCCGCACTGACGCCTGGTACCGCCGGGTGCTCACGGCCTGCGTACGGCTCCTCATCGCCGTCACCGTCGGACGCGGCGTGCCCGACGTGAACACCCCCCTGCGCGTGTACCGCCCCGAAGCCGTGCGGCTGCTCGTGAACGCCGTCCCCTCCGACGCGCTCGTGCCGCATGTGCATTTCTCGCTCGCCGAGGTGCGCGCCAGGCTCGACGTGCGGTACCTGCACGTGCGCAGCATTCCGCGCCGCGGCGCGTCGAGCACCGGCACGATGTGGGGCAAGGTCGCCCGGCCGTCGCTGCCGCCGAAGAAGCTCGTGTTGTTCGCGCGCGACGCGCTGGTCGAGGTGTGGCGCTGGTCGCTGCGCCCCGGTGCTCCGCTGCGCGCGCTCTCGCTCGAGGGTCCGGATCCGGTCGAGGCGGGTGGACCCGCCGACGCGGGCCCCGCGGTGGCGCCCGGCACCGCTGGTGCATCCGGGGCCGCCGGCACCGACGGCGTATCCGGCGCAGCAGACCCCGCCAACGGATCCGGCGCTCCGGATCATGCGGACGCCCGCGCATCCGGCGCAGCAGACCCCGCCAACGGGCTCGGCGCTCCAGGACCGGTCGAGGCGGGCGGATCCGCCGACGGACCCGGCGCCCCGGGACCCGGCACCCCAAACCCCGCAGCCGCGCCCGATGCTCCCGATACCCGGGACCGGGGATCCGGATCCGCATGACCCGTCGCCTCGCCGGAACCGGCTTCTGGATCCTGCTCGCGCTGCTCGTCATCGCGAACGCGATCGTGATGTGGCACAGCCTGACCGTGCTGCGGTTCTGGGAGGACGAGGCGTTCAACCTCACCGTGCCGCGCAACCTGCTCGCGGGCCTCGGCTACACGAGCGACGGCACACTGTCGGGCTCGCACCTGACCCCGTTCGATCCGCGGATCTCCACCGGCCCGACCGTGCTGCTGCCGGTCGCCGGGGTGCTGGCGCTGGGGGCGGATCCGGTGATCGGCGCGCGTCTCGTGCCACTCGCGTACTGGGTGCTGCTGCTGGTCGGACTCGCCGTGCTGGGCCGCCGGCTCGCCGGACGCTGGGGCGCGCTCGTCGCCGTCGCGCTGCCACTCGCTTTCAACACGGCCGAGGGCGTGTCGCCGATCCAGGGTCCGGCGGATCTGCTCGGCGAGATCGCCGCCGCCGCGCTCGTCGTGTGGGCCATGATCGTGCTGCCGCGTCGCGCCTGGCTTGCGGGGCTGCTGCTGGGCCTCGCCGTGCAGGCGAAGCTCATCGCACTGCTGGCGCTGCCCGCGTTCGCCGTCGCGCTGTTCCTGCTCGCCCCGCGCGGACGGTTCGGTCCGAGCCTGCTGGCGACCCTGCGCCGCAGCATCGTGCCACTCGTGATGGTCGCCGTCCCCACGCTGCTGATGGAGCTCGCCGCTCTCGTCACGCTCGGGTTCTCCGGCTATGAGGTGCACGCGCGCCTGATGAAGGAGTTTGTGCTGAGCGGCGGGCAGAAGGGCGCCCCCACGACGATCGGCGAAAAGCTGCAGACCCTGGCCGGATCCTGGTTCCTGCCGTGGTGGCTCGTGTCCGTCGCCGCCGTGCTCGCGGTCGTCGTGATCGTGCTGGCAGCGCGGCGCGGGCGCGGGGCGGATCCTGAGCACGCAGCCGAGGCCTCGGCTCGCTCGGACTCCGCGGACGCGGATCCGACGGCCGTCCGCGACGCCGCATCTGCGCCCACCGCTGCGGCGCTCGACACCGCGGCGCTCGACACCGCAGGCGGGGATCGCGGGCCCGTGCGCGGGGCGGATCCGCGAGATGCCGCATCGGCATCCGCTCCTGCCGGGCTCGGCACCGACACCGAAGGCGGGGATCGCGGGCCCGTGCGCGGGGCGGATCCGCGAGATGCCGCATCGGCATCCGCTCCTGCCGGGCTCGGCACCGACAC
>JAFDWM010000157.1 GCA_018268455.1 Actinomycetota bacterium
CCTGCGAGGTCTGTCATCTCCCACTGGAGCCAAAGTTGGTTGACGTAGTCCTTACGGAGCGCCGCGATTCGACTGGCGCGGCGGACGCTCGCTGCGACCGTCGCGGACGGCGCGTCAAACTGATCCAGCGCCTGCGCCAGCAATTCCTGAAGTCGAGAGGTTGAGCTCACGCCATCACCCTACGAGGGAGCAACGACACTGCCGAGAGCTCACGACAAACCGCGTCGTCGCTTCTTCTTCGGGAGGCTCTCGACGAGCGTCATCGGGAGATGAAGCTCGTCCGAGACCTTGTCAAGTCTCTCAAGGAGTACCTCGTCGTTGGTGAGCTTTGCGAGAACCCATCGGGCGAGCATGCAGGCCGCGGCTACTGCATAAGTAGCCTCCGTGCGGTAGGGGTAGGTCTGCTCGTACGTGATGTGCAGTTCTTCCGGCCCCTGCACGAGTGCGGCAGCCACGCCTGCATGCGTGACGTGCACCTGCTGAGACAAGATGTGGTAGCTGGTCGCGAGGAACTTCTCCTGATCGAGATCTGCAAGCAGATTTCCGAATGGGGCAAGACGTTTCCCCTCTGGCGGCGCGTCAAGCTGTGCGACCACCCCCGCAAGCTCTGTGTTGCCTAGCCACGTCGCAAGATTCGTGTAATGGCTGATCCGGTCGTGCGCGACTTCCCGGCTGAACCGGTTGATTCCGCCGTCCGAGACGAAGACCCATTGCAGTGTGATCGCGTGCTCAAGTGCGGCCCGAGCCAGTGGCACTGCTTCAGGTTCTTTCCTTGACTCCATGAGGTCAAGGAACGCGTCGGCGTAGCGCATGGTCCGCACGATCACACCGAACAGCAGGTAGAACTCGTTCTCATGTGCTCGAGTCACGTCGTACCCGTGTATGTCGCGAAGGTGCGCTACGCAGTCACGAATCCACGTCTCAAGGTCATCAAGCTTCGGTATCACCCGCCCTTCCTACCAGGCGGACGGATGAAGCTTCCTGAACCCGCGACTTACATGCGCGCTGCACGCGCATCCGAACTAGCTGCCGCCGATAACCTGACTCAGTGATCACCCGATACCAGCTGAAGTGTCACGGCTGCGAGGACCTGTTCGTGGTGCGGCTGGGCCTCGAACCGACACGCGGGACGCGCTTCTATCTGCCGTGCCCGCACTGTCAGCTGCCCATCAAGGGATCAATGTCTGGCTCGGAGCTTCCAACCCACAGGGTCGCGTTCGAGTGTGAGGTCGTGAGTAGCCGCGATGATCCCCCAGAGGAGATGATCCCCCAGAGGATACGCCGGTGGTGACGATCAACCCCTTCGTGCCGTCCCTCTACACGGCGGATTCGTTCGCGCCCGTCGGCGCAATGCCGACACTCACGCTTGCGCGGATCCTCGGGGACGACGTCTTCATCGAGTTCGAGGCGGAACGGCATCAGGCACTCGAGGCAGGCGAGGAGATGTGGCCGCAAGTCCGCAAGCTCTTCGAGTACTACCTCCAAGGCAACGCAAAGATGTTCAGCCGCATCGCTCAGGAACGCTTCGGTCTCGAGTGGGAGCCGACCACGAGCCACGAGCGAACAAGCGTTGCGTACCACGCTCTGGGCATGGCCGCCGCGAGGATCACGGGCAGCACCGGGACCGGCAGCGCCAGGGTGATCGACCGGTTCGCTCGGAAGCACAGCGCCGCCATGAACCGCGACCCTCGCCACCTGCAGGCGTTCCGTAGTCGAGGCCAGGCTTCGAGTGCGCTGGAGCGAGATCTTTTCACCGAGCTCAATCGCTTCGTCGAGCACCACGAGTCGTGGGAGATGGGTCTCCTCGGCAGGTTCGTCGGCCCGGAAGAGAAGGCTGCCTTCGACGAGCTCGTCCTCTTTCGCGACGAGTTCTCCACCGTGCGCGACCTGTACCAACACGGCTTCGAGCTCGCGTGCAAGTGCCTCTGGCCTCTGGTCGCGGCGCAGAACACTGTCAAGCGGAACGACCCGGACGACTTCGGTGACGTCCACCCGGACATCACCGTCGTGCCGCTCGGCAAGCGCCCCACGAGCCTCAAGAAGTTCGACGGTCTCCCCAGCGCATACAAGATCGCCTACGTCGCGCAAGTCCCTGGATGGGAGTCACTCGGCACCCTGCTCGATAACCGTCGGCGCAACACCCTCGGACACGCCACCGCGCACCACGACCTTCAAACCGGTCGAGTGGTCAGCGACAAAGACCCCGACGGGATGACCTACCTCGACTTCCTCGGCGAGACCCTCGGGGTCTTCGAGGCGCTCTCGACGCTCGCCCAGGTGTTCAGGGCGAGCCGTGTGGCAGCGTCGCCGGACTTCGGCCTACCCGAGTAGCCGGATCGACGGTCACCGACAACGCACGCGAATAGCTCATCGATGCGCAACGAGCGGCGCGAGTCGTTCTCCTCGGATCTACGTTTCATCCCGCCCTCTCTCGCCGACTGCCGCTACACCGTTCCTCCGTATCGCTCTTCAAGCATGCGGGCGGTGGCCGGGTTCACGAGGTCGTCGCGCACGATGTAGTGCTGCGCCGTGATCCGGGGGTCAGTGTGTCCGAGGAGTTCAGCGGCGAGATCGATGCCTCCGGCGTCGTTGATCGCGGTTGCCCCGGTGCGGCGGAAGCGGTGCGGCGTTACGCCGGTCAGGCCGGCCTTCGCCATCACGTCGCGCAGGCGGCGGCGGACGTTGTTCGTCGTCAGAGCGCCGCCGCTGCGGTTGCAGAACAGCAGCGCGTCGGGGTCGATCGAGAGCCGCTTCCGCAATCGTGCTTTGATCGCCTTCACCGCGAACGCCGGCAGCGCGATCTTCCGCACCGAGCGCGAGGTCTTCGGATGGTCCTGCCGGTGGGTCGGCTCTCCCTTGCGGCTGATGATCGTGCCGGTGATCTTCACGGTCGGGATCGTGCTGCGC
>JAFDWM010000158.1 GCA_018268455.1 Actinomycetota bacterium
CGATGCACTCCTGCATCAACGTGTGCAAGAGGTCGACGACGTCGTATTCATCGACCAACGTGTCGGCCAATTTCACGAACGCAGAATTGAGGCGCACCTCCCGCGTGAGCTCACCCATCACGTCACCTCACGTCCTCACAGCCGCGATCGAGCCGCCGTGCTATGACCTCGCCTGCGACATATTCTAGCGATTGCCCGGACGCGAACGCATGCGCCTGGAGCCGCGCGAAAGCCGTCCGGTCAGCCGTCATGGTCTCGGTGCCCGAGTGTCGATGGCGGGGTGTAGCCTGAGACAGTACAGCACGGCTCTCCAGACCTCGGAGTACGCGCGACGACCACGCACCGCACATCGCGAGTGGTGGCGATCGGATGCGGAGAACGAGCATGACCGGAGACTGTTCCAGCAATGCCCTCGAGGACTACCTCAGAGAGATCAGCCGCATCGCGACGCTCTCCCCTTCTGAGGAGCTGGACTACGCGAAGCGCATCGAAATCGGCCTCTTCGCTGCAGATCGGCTGTCCGCAACAGCGCGAGACAGCGACGGCTTCGCAGACCTGGCGTACCTCGTGCGGTCAGGTCGGGATGCCTACAACCGCTTCATGCGCGGCAACCTCAGGTTGGTGGTCAGTGTCGCCAAACGCTACACCGGACGAGGGCTCGTGCTCTCTGACCTCATCCAGCACGGGAATGTCGGGCTGGACCGTGCCGTCAAGCAGTTCGACTACACGCGAGGCCTGAGGTTCTCCACATGCGCCGTGTGGTGGATACGCCAGTCGATCTGGCAGGGCCTTGCAAGTGGAGCTCGAGCGATCAGGGTTCCTGTGCACTCCATGGAAGCCATCAACCGTCTCCACCGGTTGGATGGAGCGCTCCGCACAGAACTCGGGCGAGCACCGTCCACCGCGGAACTCGCGGAGAAGGCCGACATGGCTCGTTCAGAGGTGGACCGTCTGCTCGCCGTGGACCGCGCGCCCGTGTCGCTGGACATCGCCGATGTCAATTGCGATGGCTCTCCGACGGTGGGCGAGCAGCTCGTCGATGCGGACTGCTCCTCGACCCTGGACATCGTAGAGGCGGGCGCGACGCGTGCCATCGTTCGGCGTCACGTGCGCGACTTGCCTCCCCGAGAGCGGATGGTGGTGCTCAATCGATTCGGGTTCGACGGACGCGAGCCCATGACGTTGGAGCGCATCGGCGCGATGCTCGGCGTCACCAAGCAGCGTGCACGCCAGATCGAACTGAGCGCGCTGAAACGACTGCGGACTCCGGATATCGCAAGTCTTCGTGACGGCTGGCACGACCCGGACATGGGCGCGCACATGACGAGCCCGATCGCGGTGGAGTTGCCAGCCGCATGATCGGATCGGCGCCGCGCGCAAGAGCGCCTCGCCGAACACATCGAGTTCGATCGTGTACGCGGGTCGCAGCTGGGTGCCCATCCTCCAGGAGACGTTGTGCGACGAAATCGACGGCGTCGTCCAGATGACATCGACAACTCCTCGCGGGTGTGGATGAAGGCGTACACCTCCCGCGATTCATTGACCACCCCCTTGTCGAACGCTCTCGCAACGCGCACGCTCAACGTCACCCCAAAGATTCGGGATCCAGGATTGCGAGGAATCCATGTCTCCACGACAGCGCCCGGCCACCCCGATCGAAGAGGCCGTCTATGGAGTCGACAGATTCGTGCGGAATGTTCGTGCGGGTCGTTTCGAGCGGAGTCTTGCGGCGCTGACCGCAGCAGGGGCTGTCGTCACGACGGTCGAGATCTTCTTCGAGCACGACAAGGCCAGCTTCGGCAACCGATGGATGTGGGCGCCGATCGCTGTGGCACCGATCGGCGCCGTTGCCGGAGTCGCCGGGGTGTTCAGCTGGCGCGCCGCGAAGACGCTGCTGCCGCTCGCCTCCGCGACGATCGTCGCAAATGGACTGCAAGGCCTCTGGCTGCATGGACGGGGGATCGCGCAGAAGCCGGGAGGATGGCGGAACTTCCGCTACAACATGGAGATGGGGCCTCCGCTGATCGCCCCGCTGCTCGTCGTTCTGGTCGGCGGGATGGGATTGCTGGCGGCGATCCTGAGGCGCGAGCGATGAGCGCGCTCCCCCTCGAGGCCCGCGATGGCGGCGGGCGCTACCCGGGCTTCGATGTGACCGAATACGCACATCACTGGGATGATGCGACGCGCTCGGTCGTCGAAGGCCGCCTCGGCCGACAACCGGCCATGCGATTCTTCACCGAAGCCGAGGAGGCAGCCGCGTGCGCTCTGTTCGATCAACTTCTCTACCAGCGCATCGAGCCGCGCGTGCCCGTGGTGCAGATGGTGGATGTGCGGCTAGCCGAGAACCAGACCGACGGCTGGCACTACAGTTCGATGCCCACCGATGGTCAGGCATGGCGAGACTCTCTGGCGGGACTGGATGCGGATGCCAGGGCGGCGCACGGACTGACCTTCATGCGGTGCCCATGGGCGCAGCAGCAGGCGATGCTCCAGGCGATCCATGATCTCGAAGCTGCCCGGTGGCACGGGATGATCGCGATCCAGGTCTGGAGCCTGTGGACGCGCTACGCCTGCACGGCGTTCTACTCCCACCCGTGGGCGTGGAACGAGATCGGATTCGACGGGCCGGCCTACCCGCGCGGTTACAAGAACCTCGGGGTCGGCAAGCTGGAGTCGTTCGAGATGCACGACACCCACCCGAACGACGATCCGACGCAGACAGATGACGAGCCGCGAGGCGACCGGTGAGCGCCGTCCGTCAGCGCAACGAGTCCGCATGGCTGCTGAGCCCCGACGGAGGGAATCTGGCGCCGGGGCTGCGGGAGAACATGCGCACCTTCCGGGACCAGGACGAGGTCGACCTCGTCATCGTCGGATGCGGAGCCGGTGGA
>JAFDWM010000159.1 GCA_018268455.1 Actinomycetota bacterium
CAAGCTCGTCCTCGGCATGGGGTCGTGGATGCCGGATGGGCTGTGGGAGGGCGCGTATGCAACTCCAGCGGCCCTGGTTGCCTAACGAATCCGCCGCCGGATCCAAGACGTGCACGAAGTGCGGCGCGACGAAGCCTCTCGACGCGTTCTACCGAAATGCGCAGAGCGCGGACGGCAGGCATCCCCAGTGCAAGGCATGCCGCAGCGCCGCACTGGTCGCGTACCGCGAGCGCGAGCGGGTCACGATCAACGCGCGCAAGCGGGATGCCTACGCGAGCAACCCGGGCGCGCAGCGAGAGTGGAACCGCGCGTGGCGGAACGGGAATCGTCCGGCCCGAAGGCTCCAGCATCAGAGGCGGCGCGCTCTCCTCGCCGAGGCCACGTCATGCGCGGCGTTCACCGCCGAAGAGATGTTGCGGGATTGGGAGAGCCGGGGCCTCACCGGATGCTCATACTGCCCCGGTGAGTTCGAGTCCATCGACCACGTCATACCGCTCAAGCGCGGCGGTGCGCACGAGCTTGCGAACCTGGCGCCTGCCTGTATCAGCTGCAACAGCAGCAAGCGAGACAGCCTGCTAGACGAGTGGCTTCCGAGACACGTCGAACGGCTACGGCGCGAGGGGGTCGTCAGCGATGACTGGTGTCCGCCCCTGGCTGCCCAACCCGCCTGACGGCACGGCGATCTGTCTCGGGTTCGACGGCAGCGTGAACAACGACTGGACCGGGATCCGCGCGCAGACGATGACCGGGTACAGCTTCACGCCGCGGTGGGGGCCGACACCGGACACGCCGACGATCTGGAACCCGCGGGAGCACGGCGACCGGATCCCGCACAGCGAGGTCGACGCCGCGCTCGACGAGATCTTCGACCGGTTCGTGATCGCACGGTTCTATGCAGACCCGGAGGACTGGACCACCGACATCGAGCGGTGGGCGGCGAAGTTCGGCGAGGAGAAGGTCATCGAGTGGCCGACGAACCAGGTCGCGCGCATGTACCCGGAGATCCGCCGCTTCGAGGCTGACCTGCGCGAGGGGCTGATCACGCACGACGGGTGCCCGATCACGACGGCGCACATGGGCAACGCGAAGAAGGTCGGCAAGCCCGGCCAGAAGTACATCCTCGCGAAGCCGAACGAGAACCAGAAGATCGACCTCGCGATGTGCTCGACCCTCGCGAACGCCGCCGTGCGCGATGCGATCGCCGCCGGCTGGTCGGCCCCGAAACCACGAGCGAAGGTGCGCGTCTGGCGCAGCAGTTAGGAGGCCGGCGTGACCGAGCTCGACGAGGCGCAGCGACTCCTTCGGGCGCTCAGCCGGGAGAAGAAGCCGCTGGAGAAGAACGACCAGTACTTCGAGGGTGTGCAGCCTCTCCGGTTCATCGCCCCGGTGCTGGAGAAGGAGCTCGGCTTCCGGCTCTCGCCGATCGTGCTGAACCTCGCCCTGTTCGCGGTCGACGTCTACGACAACCGCCTCGACATCGAGGGGTTCCGGATCGGCGCGAACCGCAAGGACCGCGCCGCCGACAACGACGTCGAGGACGTCTGGGAGGAGAACCTCGGCGGGTTCATCTCGCAGCAGGCGCACCGGGAGGGGCTCGCGCTGTCCCGCGCGTACGCGATGGTCGGCCCCGCGGAGAGCGAGGATGACGCCCCGCCGATCACGATCGAGTCGCCCTTCGACGCGATCCACGAGAACGACCCCAAGACGAAGAAGGTCAAGCACGGCATCAAGACGTGGACCGACCTCGACAAGACGCGGTGGATGACGTACTGCCACCAGGACGGGTCGGTCACCTGGTTCCGCAAGGGGAACGAGTGGAAGGAGTCGGAGTCTGACACCCACGACTTCGGGATCTGCTCGCTGGTGCCGCTCATCAACGACGCCCGCCTGCTCGGTCGCGCCCTCCCCGGGAAGTTCGACCAGCGCCTCGGCCGGTCGGTGTTCCACCCGATCATCAGCCCGCTCGACGCGCTCAACAAGATGGCCTCGGACATGATGGTGTCCGGCGAGTTCCACGCCCTGCCGCGCCGCTGGGGGACGGGCCTCACCGAGGACGACTTCATCGACGAGAAGACCGGTGAGGCGCTCGACACGTTCTCGATGATCGCCGGGCGCATGTGGGGCACCACCAGCGACAAGGCGAAGTTCGGGCAGTTCCCCGAGGCAGACCTCTCGAACTTCCACAACACGATGAAGCTGCTCATGCAGATCGTCGCGATGCAGCTCGGTCTCCCGGGCAGCTACCTGCTGTTCCAGGGCGACAACCCGCCGTCGGCGGATGCGATTCGTGCGTCGGAGGCGCAGCTCGTCAAGCGCGCCGAGCGGAAGCAGGCGACTCTCTCGACCGGGTGGGAGACAGTGCAGCGGCTCGTGCTGCTCGAGCTCGGCCGCGACCAGGACGCGAAGCCGCGGATGATCGAGACGCTGTGGCGGGACCCATCGACACCGACGATCGCGCAGAAGGCCGACGCGATCGTGAAGCTCGTCCAGGCGAAGGACGCCACCGGGCGTTCCCTGCTCCCGATCGAGCAGGCCCGCGAGGACCTCGGGTACACCGAGGGGCAGCAGGGGCGCATGGCCGACTGGGATGCCGAGGCGCAGCGCAGTCCGCAGCTCACCGACGCGATGAGGGCTCTGAACGATGTTCCCGCAGGCGGCCAGTAGCGAGTACCAGGCGCAGCAGGCGATTGCCGGCACGACCGCGGCGGCCGTCGACCAGGCGTGGTCGCAGATGGGTGACGACTTCGACGCGTCGTGGCGACGCCTGGAGCCGACGGTGCTCGAGCTCGTCACCGCGGGGCGCGCGGCGGCGGTGCGGCGCGCGTTGACGTACACGCCGGCTCTGATCGACGAGACCGACCAGTTCGCACCCTCG
>JAFDWM010000015.1 GCA_018268455.1 Actinomycetota bacterium
CCGCCGGATCCACCCGGCCGGAGGCATCCACCGGCACCCGCGTCGCCTGCACGCCGTGGAAGCGTTCCAGGTACGCGACCGACTCCAGGATCGCCTCGTGCTCGATCGGCGTGGTGATCACGTGGCGTCGGCCGCCGGCGAGCGCGGCGAGCACGATCCCCTTCACCGCGAGGTTGTCGGCCTCGGTGCCGCCGGCGGTGAAGACGACATCACTCGTGCGCATTCCGAGCACCCCGGCCACCCGGGCACGGGCGTCCTCGAGGGCGGCGGACGCGGCCTCGCCGGCGGTGTGGTGGCTGGACGGGTTGCCGAACGTGCGCGTGAGGTACGGGGCCATCGCCTCGAGCACCTCGGGCCGCACCGGCGTCGTCGCCGCGTGGTCGAGATAGAGCAGGCCGGACACGTCAGTCGATCCGCACGTCCAGGCCGAGATCGAGCGCCCGCGCGGAGTGCGTGAGTGCGCCGACGGAGATCACGTCGACCCCCGTCGCGGCGATGTCGCGCACGGTGTCGAGGTTCACGCCGCCGGAGGCCTCGGCCGTCGCACGTCCGTCGATCAGCGCGACGCCCGCGCGCAGGTCATCGAGGGAGAAGTTGTCCAGCAGCACGGTGTGCGCACCGCCGTCGAGCACGGCCGGGATCTGATCGAGCCGGTCGACCTCGACGACGACGTGCGTCGTGTGCGGGAGCGTGGCGATCGCCGCACGCAGCGCCGTGGCCACGTCCTGACCTCCGCGGGTGAGCACGGCCAGGTGGTTGTCCTTCGCCATCACCGCGTCCGAGAGCGAGAACCGGTGGTTGCGCCCGCCGCCTGCCGTCACGGCATGCCGCTCGAAGGCACGCAGCCCGGGTGTCGTCTTGCGGGTGTCGGCGATGCGGACGCGCTTGCCGTCGGGACCGGCGCCGTCGATGGCGGCCACGTAGGCGGCGGTGAGGGTCGCGATGCCGCTCAGCCGCTGGGTGAAGTTGAGGGCCACGCGCTCGGCGGTGAGCACGCCGCGGGCGGGGCCGGTCACCGTCGCGAGCACGTCGCCGGAGGCGAACGCGTCACCGTCCGCGACGTGCAGGTCGACGACGATCTGCGGATCCGTGAGCGCGAACGCCGCGGCGAACACGTCGCTGCCGGCGAGCACGCCCGCCTCGCGGGCGACGAGATCAGCGGTCGCGGTGGCGTCCGCCGGCAGCAGTGCGGTGCTGGTCAGATCGCCCCAGGGCGCATCCTCCTCGAGGGCGGCCGTGACGACGCGGTTCAGGACGGCGGGGGTGAGCATCAGACTCCGATCAGGGCGGGGGATTCGAGATGGTGGGCGCCGATCGAGACCGGGCGGGCGAGGGTGGCGGTGATCATCGCCTCGGCGACCTCCAGCAGATTGCGGTCCTCGAGGTCGGAGAGGTGCAGGCCGGGATCCAGGACAGCCGGATCCGCCCGCCATGCCCGCACGATCGCGCGCGCCTCGGTGAGACCCTCGACGGTGCGGACCGGCCCGACGCGGTCCCACAGGAGCTCCTGCAGCGCGGCGCGGGTGAACGGCCGAGGCGCCCCAACTTCGGAGCCGGCGGGCGACACGCCGGGTTCGGCGGAGCCGGTGGCGGCGTGTCGCGGTCCAGCTCCGAAGATGGGCGCCGTTGGGCCGGTGATCCGGGGTGCGACAGGCCAGGGCAGGAGCAGCGCGGCGGCCGCGCGCGCGCCGAACACCACACCCTCGAGGAGCGAGTTGGAGGCGAGGCGGTTCGCGCCGTGCACCCCGGTGCGGGCGGTCTCGCCGACCGCGTACAGACCGGGCAGCGAGCTGCGTCCGTCGGCGTCGGTGACGATGCCGCCCATCAGGTAGTGCGCGGCGGGCGTGACCGGGATCGGCTCGCGGGCCCAGTCGAAGCCGCGCTCGTGAGTGACCCGGTCGATCGTCGGAAAGCGCCGGGCGAGACGCTCCGGGCTCCATCCCGGCCGCGTGCACAGCACGCTCGCGTCGAGTCGCACGGGGGATCCCTGCTCCCGCGCGCACCGGACGACCGCGCGGGTGACGACGTCGCGCGGCGCGAGCTCGCCGTCGGGGTGGGCATCGAAGGCGAAACGGCGGCCCTCGTCGTCGATGAGGATCGCCCCCTCGCCGCGTACCGCCTCGGAGATCAGGAAGGCGGATCCGGGTGCGTCCAGGATCGTCGGATGGAACTGCACGAACTCCAGGTCCGCGACCGCCGCACCCGCCCGCAGCGCCGCGGCGATCCCGTCGCCCGTGCACACGGCGGGCGCGGTCGTATGCCGGAACAGCTGCCCCGCCCCGCCGGTGGCGAGGATCACCGCATCGGCCTCGAGATCGGTCATCCGGCCGTCTGTGAGCACCCGGGCACCGCGCACCGCCCGCCCGGACGGGGAACGCGAGACGAGCAGATCCACCAGCGTCGTGTGCTCGTGCACCCCGATCCCGCTGTCACGCACGGCGCGCACGAGCGCCGCGGAGATCGCAGCCCCGGTGGCGTCACCACCGGCGTGCGCGATCCGTGCGGCGGAGTGCGCTGCCTCCAGCCCGCGCAGCAGCCGCCCGTCCGGATCGCGGTCGAACGGCACCCCGCGCGCGACGAGCTCGGCGATGCGCTCGTCCGCGCCCGCCACCAGCACCGCCACCGTCGACGGATCCGAGAGCCCGGCCCCCGCGATGAGCGTGTCCTCGGCGTGCTTGGCGGGGGAGTCGCCTGGGCCGTACACGCCTGCGATACCGCCCTGGGCGAGCGCGGTGGCGCCGTCGCCGAGCACGTCCTTGACGACGAGCTCGACGCGATGCCCCGCCTCGTGTGCGTGCAGCGCCGCGGTGAGACCCGCGATGCCGCCGCCGACGACGAGGACGTCCATCAGCCGACCGTCCCGGCTCCGGCGGGGGAGGACGCGGGCCTGGCCGCGAGCATCCGCTCGAGTGCCACACGCGCCGGATCGGCCACGTCCGCCGACACCGTGATGCGGTTCGGGGTGCGGCCGGCGACGAGCTCCTCGAGCACCCAGGCGAGGTAGCCGGGGTGGATCCGGTACATCGTCGAGCAGGGGCAGACGACGGGATCGAGGCAGAAGATCTCGTGCTGCGGATACTGCGCGGCCAGGCGGCGGACGAGGTTGATCTCAGTGCCGATCGCGAAGGTCGCAGGCGTGGGCGCGGCATCGATGGCCTTGCGGATGTAGTCGGTGGATCCGGCCTCGTCCGCGGCGTCGACGACCTCCATCGGGCACTCCGGATGCACGATCACGCGCACTCCGGGATGAGCGGCGCGGGCCTGATCGATCTGCGCGACCGTGAAGCGGCGGTGCACCGAGCAGAATCCGTGCCACAGGATGACGCGCGACTGCTCCAGCTCATCGGCGGTCGAGCCACCCAGCGAGGCGCGCGGGTTCCACATCGGCATCTGCGTGAGCGGCACACCCATCGCCTTCGCGGTGTTGCGGCCGAGGTGCTGGTCGGGGAAGAACAGCACCCGACGCCCGCGGGCGAAGGCCCACTCCAGCACGGTGCGCGCATTCGACGAGGTGCACACGATCCCGCCGTGCCGCCCGACGAAGCCCTTGATGGCGGCGGAGGAGTTCATGTAGGTGACCGGGATCACGGGCACGAGGCCGTCGCCATCCGGCTGGTCGAGCGGGCCGAAGACCTCGGCGAGCTGCTCCCAGCACTCCTCGACCTGATCGATCGAGGCCATGTCCGCCATCGAGCAGCCGGCGGCGAGGTTCGGCAGGATCACGGCCTGATCGGCGCCGGAGAGCAGATCGGCGGTCTCGGCCATGAAGTGCACGCCGCAGAACACGATCGCCTCGGCCTCGGGATGCTGCCTCGCGAAGCCGGCGAGCTGGAACGAGTCGCCGACGTAGTCGGCGTGCTGCACGACCTCCTCGCGCTGGTAGAAGTGCCCCAGGATCACCGCGCGGTCGCCGAGAGTCTCCTTGGCGGCGCGGATCCGGTCGTGCAGCTCCTCCTCGGAGGCCTCGCGGTACACGGCCGGGAGTTCGCCCTGACGCGGTGATCCGGTCGGGATCACGTCGCCCATCGAGGATCCGGGACCGTAGCCGGGGACGGTGTCGAAGTTCCATGGCCCCGCGGCGAGGTCGGTGGCGCAGGTCTCCTCGGTGGAGGAGCCGGTGACGATCAGGCGAAGGGCGTGGTCGACGGACGGATCGATGACGGTCATGGGATTCTCGTCTCCTCGGTGCTGGTCTCTTCGGGTGAGAGCGGGCCGCGGTCGGCGAGCTCCACGTCGGTCGCGTCGCGGTACAGCCGGGCCGGCCGATGGCTGCCCGTGCGGAACGCGTTGGTGGGGATGAGCGTGCGGGTGGCGTCGACCTGGCGGCGGAAGTTCGCCGGGTCGAGCCGGCGCCCGAGGATGGTCTCGTACGCCTCGCGCAGGTCGGCGAGCGTGAACTCGGGCGGCAGGAATCCCTGCGCGACCCGGCTGTAGCCGACCTTGTTGCGCAGCCGCCACAGCGCGTACTCGATGATGCGCGCGTGATCGAAGGCGAGGGCGGGAAGCTGCTCCGCATCGAACCAGGCGACATTCTCCGGGTCGGATCCGACAGCGTCGACCGCGTCCTCCTCCCGCAGCAGCGCCCAGTACACGACCGAGATCACGCGGCTGGGGGAACGGTCCACCGCGCCGAAGGCGTACAGCTGCTCGAGCCAGCTCGGCGCGAGTCCCGTGGTCTCCGCGAGCGTGCGTGCCGCGGCCGCGGTGAGGCCCTCGGTCGGATCCAGCCACCCGCCCGGCAGCGCCCACGCGTCCTCGTGGGGATCGCGCGTGCGGCGCACGAGGGGGAGCGCGATGCGCGGCGCCGCCGTGCCCTCGCGGCGCAGCGTGAGGATGACGGTCGACACGGCGACGCGGATCCCGTCGCCCCGATCGGCGCTTCTGGTCGACATGACATTAACCTCCGGCGCCCATCTTATAGTCACCTCGACCTGAACAGGTGCACATGACGATGGCGGCCGAGTCCGAAACGTTATCGACGGCGGTGCCGATCGGCTTGTGGGGCGCTGATACCTTTGTTAGGTTGCTGTCCTAACAAACTCAGATCCCGACAAGGGGTCGCCTCGATGGGGAGCGCTCCGCCTCCTGCAACGCAGCACCGAGAGGAAGAAACACAATGATCCGTAACGGCAAGCGCGCTCTCGCGCTCACCGCCATCGCCGGGGCCTCCGTCCTCGCCCTGGGGCTCACCGGATGCTCCGGCGGCACCAGCGGCGGTGCCGCGGCAGCAAGCGGCTTCGACAAGGCCGGCGCCAAGAACCAGAACATCACCTTCTGGGTCATGGGCGGCGACACCCCCGACGAAGCACGCCAGTATCTCGTCGACGAGTACAAGAAGGCGACCGGCGGCACGCTCACCATCCAGCAGCAGGACTGGGGCGACGCGCTCACCAAGCTCACCAACCAGCTGCCCGACGCGAAGAACACCCCCGACGTCACCGAGATCGGCAACACCTGGTCGCCCACCTTCACGACGGCCGGCGCCTTCACCGACCTGAGCGCGATCTTCAAGGATCTCGGCGGCGACAAGCTGCTGAAGTCCTTCGTCGACGTCGGCACGGTCGACGGCAAGCAGTACGCGCTGCCCTACTACTTCGGCTCGCGCTACATCACCTACCGCAAGGACATCTGGGCGGCGGCGAACGTTTCGGAGCCGAAGACCCTCGACGAGTTCGATGCCGCGGTGAAGAAGCTCAAGACCGCCAACCAGTCGGGCTTCTACATCGGCGGCCAGGACTGGCGCAACGGCATCTCCTGGGTCTTCGCGAACGGCGGTGAGCTGGCGAAGAAGGACGGCGACAAGTGGAAGTCCACGCTGTCCGATGCCGCGACCGTCAAGGGCCTCACGCAGTTCCAGGACGTCTTCAAGGGCGCCTCGAACGCCCCGGTGACCGAGAACGACTCGACTCCGTGGGTGAACATCAACAACGACAAGACCGGCGCGGCCCCGACCGCGGCGACGATCATCGCCCCCGGCTGGGCGCACTGGTCGATCGGCGACTTCAAGGGCGACGACGGCAAGGGCGGCGAGAAGCGCGAGTGGAACGACGCCACCTTCGGCGTGTTCCCGCTGCCCGGCGTCAAGGCCGGTGAGGTCGCACCGGTGTTCGCCGGCGGGTCCAACATCGCGATCTCGGCCAAGAGCAAGAACCAGGCCGGTGCCAAGGAGCTGCTGCGCATCGTCTTCTCCGACGGCTACCAGAAGCTTCTCGCCAAGAACGGCCTGGGCCCGGCCAACACCGACTTCGTCGGTGACCTGGGCTCCGACCAGTTCGCGAAGGCGCTGGTGGATTCCGCGCTGAACTCGAAGCTCACCCCGGCGGCCCCGGGCTGGGCGGCCGTCGAGGGCAAGAAGATCCTCGAGGAGTTCTTCGGCAAGATCTCCGCGGGCTGCGACGTGCCGGCGCTCGCGAAGGAGTACGACACCAAGATCGACGCCATCATCAACGGCTGATCGACCGATCAGCGGGGGCCGGGGACATCCTCGGCCCCCGCACCCCGTATTCGCACGAAATGCAGGAGCAGCGTCAATGACCACCGTTTCCGAGTCGCCGCGCACAGCGCCGACGACGTCCACCGGACCCGCCCGTCGCGGATCCGTCCCGTCCGGCCGCAGTTCGGGTCCGGCGCGACGTGCGCAGCTCGCGCCGTATCTCCTCCTGACCGGCGCGGTGCTCGTCCTGCTCGGCGGCATGGGATACCCGGTCATCTGGCAGGTGATCACATCGTTCCAGAAGTACGGCGCGATGCAGCAGCTCGGCGGCAAGGCGCCCGACTTCGTGTGGTTCGAGAACTACATCAAGATCGCCACGGACGGCACGTTCTGGGCGGTCACGGCGCGATCGGTGGCGTTCTGCCTGATCACCGCGTTCATCACGGTGGTCCTCGGAATGCTGCTTGCCCTGCTGATGACCAAGACGCACGGCTTCGCGCGACTCATCCTGCAGCTCGCGCTGCTGCTGGCCTGGGCGATGCCGGTCATCGCCGCGATGACGGTCTGGATCTGGCTGTTCGATCGCCGCCGCGGTGTGGTCAACTACCTGCTCAACCTGATCCCCGGTGTCGACATCGGCCAGTTCAACTGGATCGGATCCAGCCCGATCCTCTTCTTCCTGGTCGCCTCGATCATCGTGACCTGGATGTCCGTGCCGTTCGTTGCCTTCTCCGCGTACGCGGGACTCACCCAGGTCGGCGGTGAAGTGCTCGAGGCCAGCCAGCTGGACGGCGCCACCGGCTGGCAGCGCTTCCGCTTCATCATCTTCCCTGTGCTCAAGCCGGTCATCGCGATCGTGCTGCTGCTCAACCTGATCTGGGATCTGCGCGTCTTCGCGCAGATCACCCTGCTGCAGGACGCAGGACCGCAGTCCACGGACTACGACCTGCTCGGCACTTACATCTACAAGACCGGCGTGGCCGGGCTCGACTTCGGGGCGGGGGCGGCGATGTCGATCTTCGTGCTCGCCCTGACGATCGCCCTCAGCTGGTTCTACGTGCGCAACCTCGTGAAGGAGGAGTCGGCATGACCGCCGCGACTTCGAACATCCGACCGGCGACCCGCCCCCGCAAGGGCGCCATCAGCGCCGACGGAACCGTGATCCCGGTCCGCCGTCGTGGCCTGCGCGTGGGCAAGGGCCTGCTCAGCGCGCTGGCGATCGTCCTCGCCGTGATCTGGGTGTTCCCGGTGTACTGGATGATCAACTCGTCGCTGCTGCCCACCTCGGCGCTGGAATCCGCGACGCCCACCTTCGTGCCGTTCGGCGGATCCTTCCTCAACTTCACCCAGGTGCTCACGCCGTCCTTCTTCTCCGCGCTCGGGATCAGCGTCTCGGTGACGCTGCTCTCGGTCGCCGTGTGCCTGGTGTTCGCCTTCCTCGCATCGATCGCGATCAGCCGGTTCCGCTTCCGCGGCAGGGTGAGCTTCATCGTCGCGATCCTGATCATCCAGATGCTGCCCGCGGAGGGCCTGTTCATCGCGCAGTACAAGATGATGTCCAGCCTCGGCCTGCTCAGCAACGTGCTCGGGCTCAGCATCCTCTACGTCGCCAGCGTCGTGCCGTTCACGATCTGGATGCTCCGCGGCTTCGTCGTCGGCGTGCCCGCGGAGCTGGAGGAGGCCGCGATGATCGACGGGCTCAGCCGCACCCAGGCGTTCACGCGCATCACACTGCCGCTGCTGGCGCCGGGCCTCGTGGCCTCCGGTGTGTTCGCGTTCCTGCAGTGCTGGAACGAGTTCACCGTCGCGCTGGTGATCATGGAGAACAACCGCACCCTGCCGCTGTGGCTGCGCGGCTTCGTGCAGCAGAGCGCCTCGCATGCGATCAACTGGGGGCAGGTGATGGCAGCCTCGACCATCGTCGCGATACCCGTCATCATCTTCTTCGTCATCGTGCAGGGGCGGATGACCAGCGGGCTCGTCTCGGGAGCGGTGAAGGGCTGACGGCGGCGGGGCCGGTCACGGTAGGATAGGCGCGCACAACTGAACACGTGGCCACATGGTCCGTGCGGGAGAGCCCGGTGATCGCAGCCGGGCACCGAAGGAGCAAGCCTCCCCGCCAATCTCTCAGGTAACCGCACCGCGCAGACCCGGCCGCTCTGGAAAGCGATCCTCACGTCCGTCGACGAGGATCCGCCGACGGTGAAAGCCCTGCTCCTGCACGGAGCCGGGGCGAAGCTCTCAGGTTCATGACAGAGGGGGAGTTCTCGGATCCGCGCGCCGTGCGGATCCTCACCGATCCGCACGGGAGAGCTCCATGACACAGTCTCCACCTTCACCGGCCCGCTACACCCCGCTCCGAGAGCGTCACGAGGCGCTCGGAGCATCGTTCACCGACTTCGGCGGCTGGCAGATGCCGGTCCGCTACACATCCGATCTCGCCGAGCACCACGCGGTGCGTCAGGCCGCCGGGATCTTCGACATCTCGCACATGGCCGAGTTCACGATCATCGGCGCCGGCGCGGCCGGGTACCTCGACTACGCGCTCGCAGGGCGTCTCTCCGCCCTGGCTGTGGGCAAGGCGAAGTACTCCCTGCTTCTGGCCGCAGACGGCGGCATCATCGACGACGTGATCGTGTACCGCCTCGGCGACGACGACTTCCTCATCATCAGCAACGCCGGCAACCGCGACGCGGTGGGCGCGGCGCTGCAGGAGCGCACGAACGGCTACGACGTCGCCGTCGAGGACGTCTCCGACGCCTATGCGCTCATCGCCGTGCAGGGCCCGAACGCGGAGGCGATCGTCGCCGCGATCGATGGCATCGAGGAGGTCTCGGTGCCGTGGGCGGAGCAGAAGTACTACGCCTGGGCGCGGGCCGGGTACAACGGCAGGCCGCTGCTGCTGGCCCGCACCGGCTACACCGGCGAGGACGGCTTCGAGCTGCTCGTCGCCGCCGCGGACGCGGCCGCGCTGTGGGACGCGGCGCTCGCTGCGGGCGCCGCGCACGGGCTGGTTCCGGCCGGGCTCGCCGCTCGCGACACGCTGCGACTCGAGGCCGGGATGCCGCTGTACGGGCACGAGCTGACCCGTGACACCAAGCCCGCCCAGTCGGGCCTGGGCCGTGTGGTCGTCGCCGACAAGGACGATTTCGTCGGCAAGGGCGCCGTCACCCCCGCCGAGGGCGCGCGCGTGCTGGTCGGTCTCGCCGCCGAGGGTCGCCGCGCCGGGCGCGCCGAATACGCCGTCGTGACCGAGGACGGCGCCGCCGTGGGTGAGATCACCAGCGGCGCTCTCAGCCCGACGCTCGGCCACCCGATCGCGATGGCCTTCGTCGACCCCGCCGTCGCCGACGGATCCGTTCCCCTGTTCCTCGACGTCCGCGGCACCAAGATCCCCGCCACCATCACCGCCCTGCCTTTCTACCGGAGGAAGAAATGACCGATCTGAACATCCTGCGTTACAGCGAAGAGCACGAGTGGGTCGCCGTCGACGGCGAGGTCGCCACCATCGGCATCACCGACTTCGCCGCTGACGCCCTCGGCGACATCGTCTTCGTCGAGCTGCCGGCCGTCGGCGCCTCGTTCAGCCGCGGCGACGTCTTCGGCGAGGCCGAGTCGACGAAGTCCGTCTCCGAGCTCTACGCACCCGTCGACGGCACCGTCGTCGAGGTCAATGACGCCGTGGTCGACGACCCGTCGCTCGTGAACTCCGCGCCCTTCGAGGGCGGATGGCTCGTCAAGGTCTCCATCGCCGCCGGCGCGGTCGACGGACTCCTCGCCCGCGACGCCTACGTCGCCCACACGGAGGGCTGAGCGTGACCGCGTTCGGAGACCGCCATATCGGCACCACCGACGCCGCGCAGCGGCAGATGCTCGACGCGATCGGCATCGGGTACGACGCCGACGAGCGGCCCGTCGACGCGCTCATGCGCGAAGCGGTCCCGGCCGCGATCCGCACGGCACCCGGCCGGGTGAGCGCGCTGCCGGCCGCCGCGAGCGAGCCGGAGGCGCTCGCCGAGCTGCGGGCGCTCGCCGACCGCAACACGGTCAACCGCCCCATGATCGGGCTCGGGTACTACGGCACGTTCACGCCGAGCGTGATCCAGCGCAACGTGCTGGAGAACCCGTCCTGGTACACGGCCTACACGCCGTACCAGCCCGAGATCTCGCAGGGCCGGCTGGAGGCCCTGATCAACTTCCAGACCATGGTCACGGACCTCACCGGCCTCGACACGGCCAACGCGTCGATGCTGGACGAGTCCACGGCGGTCGCGGAGGGCATGCTGCTCGCCCGCCGCGCCTCGAAGGCGAAGACCGACGTGTTCGTCGTCGACGCCGACGCGCTGCCGCAGACCAAGGCGCTGCTGAAGACCCGCGCCGTCGCCGTCGGCATCGAGCTCGTCGAGCGCGACCTCGCCGGCGGTGAGACGCTGCCCGAGGAGCTGTTCGGCGTGTTCGTGCAGTATCCCGGTGCGTCGGGTCGGATATGGGATCCGTCCGCCGTCATCGATGCCGCGCATCTCGCCGGCGCGCTCGCGGTCGTCGCAGCCGACCTGCTGGCGCTCACCCTGATCGCCTCGCCGGGCTCGCTCGGCGCGGACGTCGCCGTGGGCACCACGCAGCGCTTCGGCGTGCCGATGGGCTTCGGCGGCCCGCACGCGGGCTACATGGCCGTCCGCAGCGGTCTGGAGCGCCAGCTTCCCGGCCGGCTCGTGGGCGTCTCGCAGGATGCCGACGGGCACCCGGCCTACCGTCTCGCCCTGCAGACCCGCGAACAGCACATCCGCCGCGAGAAGGCCACCTCGAACATCTGCACCGCGCAGGTGCTGCTGGCAGTGATGGCGTCGATGTACGCGGTGTACCACGGCCCGGAGGGGCTGCGGGAGATCGCAGCGGGCGTCGCCTCCAAGGCGCGCTTCCTCGCCACCCAGCTGGAGAAGGCCGGCGCCGAGATCGTGCACGCGAACTACTTCGACACGATCACCGTGCGGATGCCGGGCAGGGCCGAGGCGATCGTCGCCGACGCCCATGCGGCCGGCATCCTGCTGAACCCGATCGACGCCGACACCCTGAGCATCTCCACGGATGAGACCACGACCTACGAGGACATCCTCGCGGTCGCGACGGTGTTCGGCGCGGGGGAGGGATCCTTCGCGTACATCCCGGTGGCCAGCCTGCCTGCGCCCCTGGCGCGCCAGGACGCCTACCTCACGCACCCGGTCTTCCATGCGCACCGCTCGGAGACCGCCATGATGCGGTACCTGAAGTCTCTCGCCGACCGCGACTACGCGCTCGATCGCGGCATGATCCCGCTCGGATCCTGCACGATGAAGCTCAACGCGGCGACCGAGATGGCGGCCATCAGCTGGCCCGAGTTCGCGCAGCTGCATCCGTTCGCCCCCGAGGCCGACGTGCAGGGCTCGCTCGAGCTGATCGACCAGCTCGAGACGTGGCTCGCCGACGTCACCGGCTACGACGCGGTGTCCCTGCAGCCCAACGCCGGCTCGCAGGGCGAGCTCGCCGGGCTGCTGGCGATCCGCGGCTACCATCTCGCGAACGGCGACGAGCACCGCACCGTCTGCCTGATCCCGTCGTCGGCGCACGGCACCAACGCCGCCTCCGCGGTGCTGGCGGGCATGAAGGTGGTCGTGGTGGCCACCGACGAGCTCGGCAACGTCGACCTCGACGATCTGCGCGCGAAGATCGCGCAGCACGCCGATGACATCGCGGCGCTCATGATCACCTACCCGTCCACGCACGGCGTGTACGAGCATGAGGTGCTCGAGATCACCGCGGCAGTGCACGCGGCCGGGGGCCAGGTGTACATCGACGGTGCGAACCTCAACGCGCTGCTCGGCTACTCCCGCTTCGGCGATCTCGGCGGTGACGTCTCCCATCTCAACCTGCACAAGACGTTCGCCATCCCGCACGGCGGCGGCGGCCCCGGCGTGGGTCCGGTGGGGGCGAAGGCGCATCTCGCGCCGTTCCTGCCGGGGCATCCGCAGGCGCAGCGCACCACGCATGCGGGTGGCTTCGTCTTCGATGGCGGCCCGGTCTCGGCAGCGCCCTACGGATCCGCCGGCGTCCTGCCGATCTCCTGGGCATATGTGCGGATGATGGGCGCGGACGGCCTCCGCGACGCGACGGCGGCCGCGGTGCTCGCGGCGAACTACGTCGCCGCCCGCCTCGCCGAGCACTATCCGGTGCTGTACACCGGGGAGAGCGGGCGGGTCGCGCACGAGTGCATCCTCGACCTGCGCCCGCTCAAGGAGGCGACCGGCGTCACGGTGGACGATGTAGCCAAGCGCCTCATCGACTACGGCTTCCACGCGCCGACCATGTCGTTCCCGGTGGCGGGCACGCTCATGGTCGAGCCGACCGAGTCGGAGGACCTGGGCGAGCTGGAGCGCTTCGTCGAGGCGATGATCCAGATCAAGGCGGAGGCCGCCGAGGTCGCCGCGGGCGTCTGGCCGGCAGACGACAACCCGCTGGTGAACGCGCCGCACACCGCGGCCGCGCTGCTGCGGGGGGAGTGGCAGCACGCATACACCCGCGAGCAGGCTGCATACCCCACGCACGCACTCATCGCGGGCAAGTACTGGCCTCCGGTGCGGCGCATCGACAACGCGTACGGCGACCGCAATCTGGTCTGCGCGTGCCCGCCCGTCGAGGCGTTCGCGCTCTGACGACGAGGCCGCGGTCCGCTCCGGATCCGCAGCGACGAGATGCCCCGAGGATGCCTCGGGGCATCTCGTCGTCCAGGTCACCAGTGAGTAACGGTTAACGCGATGCATTCGTCCGATGCGCGTCGCGGCGGTTAGTCTCGAGTATCCCTACACGCTCGACGACGAGTGTGCAGAATGCTGTCAACTGTCCACAGGAGGACATAAAAGTGAAGCGCAACAAGATCGCCCTCGCGGGCGCCGGGCTCTTCGTCGTGGGTGCACTCGCCCTCGCCGGATGCTCGAGCAACAGCGGTGGTGGCAACGCCACCGCCTCGGTCGGCGGTGACTCGAAGGCCGTGATCCGTGCCCTCGGCAGCGAGCCCGAGAACCCGCTGATCCCGACGAACACCAACGAGGTGGGCGGCGGAAAGATCCTCGACTCCCTCTTCGCGGGCCTGGCGTACTACGACGCCAAGGGCAAGCTCGTCAACGACATGGCCGAATCGATCAAGGTCGATGACGCCAGTGACCTGACCATCAAGCTGAAGCAGGGCAACACCTTCTCGAACGGCGAGAAGGTCACCTCTGACAGCTTCATCAACGCCTGGCAGTACGGCGCCCTGTTCTCGAACAAGCAGCTCAACAGCTCCTGGTTCTCGGACATCGAGGGCTTCAGCGCGGACGCAGACTCCCCGCTGACCGGTCTGAAGAAGATCGACGACTACTCGTTCAGCATCAAGCTGGCCAACCCGGTCGCCGCGGACTTCTCGCAGCGCCTCGGCTACTCGGCGTACTACCCGCTGCCGTCCTCGTCCCTCAAGGACATCAAGGCCGCCGGTGAGAACCCGGTGGGCAACGGCCCGTACAAGCTGGCCAAGGAAGGCGCCTGGCAGCACTCGGTCGAGATCGACCTCGTGAAGAACGACGACTACAAGGGCGCGCGTCAGGCCAAGAACGGCGGCGTGACCTTCGTCTTCGAGGCGACCCCCGACGCGGCCTACGCCGACCTGCTCAGCAACAAGATCGACGTGATCGACCAGATCCCGTCCTCGGCTCAGCAGACCTTCGAGTCCGACCTGGGCGACCGTGCCGTCAACCAGCCGGCCGCGATCTTCCAGTCGTTCTCCCTCCCGGGCAACCTCGAGCACTTCACGGGTGACGAGGGCAAGCTGCGTCGTGAGGCCATCTCGATGGCCATCGACCGCGCCGCGATCACGAAGACGATCTTCAACAACACCCGCACCCCGGCCAGCGACTTCACCTCGCCGGTCATCGCAGGCTGGTCCGACTCCCTCAAGGGCGCCGACGTGCTGAAGTTCGACGCCAAGAAGGCGAAGGACCTGTGGGCTCAGGCCGACAAGATCTCGCCGTGGAGCGGCAGCTTCCAGATCGCCTACAACTCCGACGGTGGCCACCAGGCCTGGGTCGACGCTGTGGCGAACCAGCTGAAGAACAACCTCGGCATCGACGCGTCGGGCAACCCGTACGTCGACTTCGCCTCGCTCCGCAAGGACGTGAACGCGCGCACCATCAAGACCGCGTTCCGCACCGGCTGGCAGGCCGACTACCCGGCGCAGTACAACTTCCTGCAGCCGCTGTACGGCACCAAGGCGTCGTCGAACGACACCGACTACTCCAACCCCGAGTTCGACAAGCTGCTCGCTCAGGGCGCGTCGGCCACCGACCAGGCCGCGGCCACCAAGGACTACGCGCAGGCGCAGGAGCTCCTCCTGAAGGACCTGCCGGCCATCCCGCTGTGGTACTCCAACGTGAACGGCGGCTTCGCCAAGGGCGTCAACAACGTCCAGTTCGGTTGGAACTCGGTTCCGCTGTACTACGAGATCACCAAGGGCTGACCCGCCTCAGTGATCACACCCGCGAGGCGGTGACGGATACGTCACCGCCTCGCGCGCTGTCGACGACAGTGCGAAAATCCACGGTGTCGTGCGCGTCGAACACGTGACACGATTCTCTGTGAGGCGCCGCACCGGTACAGACCGTGCCGGACACCCGGGGCGCCTCCTCATCTGGAGGGAGGGCGAATGGTCGGTTACATCCTCAAACGCCTCTTGCAGGTGATCCCCGTGTTCCTCGGGGCCACCCTGCTCATCTATTTCCTGGTGTTCGCCATGCCAGGCGACCCCATCGCCGCGCTGTTCGGCGACAAGCAGCCGAGCCCGCAGCTGCACGCGGCGCTCACGGCCCAGTACCACCTGGACCAGCCGTTCATCGTGCAGTACTGGTACTACCTGGTCGGCATCTTCCAGGGGAACATGGGCACCACGTTCTCCGGACGGTCGGTCAACGACGTTCTCGCGGCGACGCTGCCGGTCACCGGACGTCTGGCCGTCATGGCGATCGGCATCGAGTTCACGCTCGCGATCCTCATCGGCACGTTCTCGGCGCTGCGCAAGGGCAAGATCTTCGACAACAGCATGCTGGTCGTCTCGCTGATCTTCATCTCGCTGCCGGTGTTCGTGCTCGCGTTCCTCGCGCAGTACTTCCTCGCGGTCAAGCTGCAATGGTTCAGTCCGACCGTGGGCGCGGAGAACGGCTGGGGCGGCCTGTGGCTGCCCGCGATCACCCTCGGTGTCAGCCTGTATGCCACGAGCATGCGGCTCATGCGCGGATCCGTCATCGACACGCTCAACCAGGACTGGGTGCGCACGGCGTACAGCAAGGGAATGTCGCGACGACGCGTCATCCCCGTGCACGTGCTGCGCAACTCGCTGATCCCCGTGATCACCAACTCCGCGACCAACTTCGGCGTGCTGCTGGTCGGCGCGACCGTGACCGAGGGCATCTTCAACGTCCCCGGCGTCGGCAACACCCTGTTCCATGCGGTGCTGCAGCACGAGGGACCGACCATCGTGTCCTTCGTGACGGTGTTCGTGATCATCTACGTGCTCGTCAACCTGGTCGTCGATCTGCTGTACGGCCTGCTCGACCCGAGGATCCGCTATGTCTGACCGCAGCGCGACGCACTACGTCGCTCCCATCCCCGACGAGACCATCGCCGTCGACGTCGTCAAGATCGCCGAGAAGCCGTCGAACCTGTGGCGCGATGCCTGGGCGGACATGCGCCGCCGGCCGATGTTCTGGATCTCGGTGGTCATCGTCCTGATCGTGCTGGTCATGGCGATCGCTCCGACGCTGTTCACGCACACGCCGCCGAACAGCAACTGCCAGCTGTCGAACTCCAACGGAGGCCCGACCGCGGGTCACCCGCTGGGCTTCACGTTCCAGGGCTGTGACATCTACGCACGCACCGTGTGGGGCGCGCGCACGTCGCTCTCCGTCGGCCTGCTCGCCACGCTGATCGGCTCCGTCATCGGCCTCGTCATGGGAGCCCTCGCGGGCTTCTACGGCGGCTGGCTCGACTCGCTGCTGTCCCGCGTCGGCGACATCTTCTTCTCGATCCCCTACATCCTCGCGGCCGTCGTCGTGATGAGCGTGTTCGCGCAGTTCCGCAACGTCTTCACCCTGGCGTTCGCGATCGGCGGGTTCGCGTGGGCCTCCACGGCCCGAGTGGTGCGAGCCGAAGTGCTGCGCGTGCGACAGGCCGACTTCGTCATGGCGTCGCAGGCGCTCGGCAAGTCGCGCTTCGGCACGCTCATGTCGCACGTGGTCCCGAACGCCATGGCGCCGCTGCTGGTGGTGACGACGCTGAGCCTCGCCGCGGCCATCGTGGCCGAGGCCACGCTGTCGTTCCTGGGCGTCGGCCTCGGCTCCGGGACGATGAGCTGGGGCAATGACATCAGCCAGGCACAGCAGTCGCTGCGCGTGGCGCCGATGGCGCTCATCTACCCCTCGATCGCGCTGACCGTGACGGTGCTCGCGTTCATCATGCTGGGCGAACTCGTGCGAGACGCCCTCGACCCGAGAGCGAGGGCTCGCCGATGAGCACGACTGCCGACACCCCGCTGCTGCGGATCAGCGACCTCCGCGTCGCGTTCGACACCCAGAAGAGCTCGCGGGAGGTGCTGCACGGGGTCAACCTCGAGCTGTACGCCGGCGAGACGCTGGCCATCGTCGGCGAGTCCGGATCGGGCAAGTCGACGACCGCCTCCGCGATCATCAACCTCCTGCCCGGCACCGGGCACGTGACCTCGGGCAGCATCACGCTCGACGGTCAGGAGCTGACCGGGCTGACGCCGGGCCAGATGGAGAAGATCCGCGGGCGCGAGATCGGCTACGTGCCCCAGGATCCGATGTCCAACCTCAACCCGGTGTGGTCGATCGGCTTCCAGGTCAAGGAGGCGATCCGTGCGAACGGGCTCGCCACCGGACGCAAGGAGATCGAGGCGCGGGCCGTCGAGGTGCTGCAGCAGGCGGGTCTCGCCGACGCCGCGAAGCGTCTGCATCAGTACCCGCACCAGTTCTCCGGCGGCATGCGGCAGCGCGCGCTGATCGGCATCGGACTGGCGGCCGACCCGAAGCTGCTGATCGCGGACGAGCCCACCTCGGCGCTCGACGTGACCGTGCAGCGGGTGATCCTCGATCACCTCGCCTCGCTGACGCGTGAGAAGGGCACCGCGGTGCTGCTGATCACGCACGACCTGGGGCTTGCCGCCGAGCGCGCGGAGAAGATCATCGTCATGCAGAACGGCGAGATCGTCGAGGCAGGCCCGAGCCGCGAGATCCTCGAGAACCCGCTGCACCCGTACACGAAGAAGCTCGTGGCAGCCGCTCCGAGCATCGCGTCCCAGCGGATCCAGGCCGTCGCGGAGAAGCGCGGCATCGAGACGAGCGACGACATCGCCGGGATCCCGCCGGCGGTCAGCGTGCGTGAACTGACCAAGGATTACAAGATTCGTCAGGGCTCGTTCCGCAGTGTGCCGTTCCGTGCCGTCGATGCCGTGTCCTTCGACATCCCGAAGGGCAAGACGCTGGCTCTCGTGGGCGAGTCCGGTTCGGGCAAGTCGACGGTCGCCAAGATGGTGCTCAAGCTCGAGGCGCCGACCTCGGGGTCGATCCACATCGACGGCAACGACGTGTCGGCGCTGTCGAACCGCGAGACCCTCGCGCTGCGTCGCCGCATGCAGCCGGTGTTCCAGGATCCGTACGGCTCCATGGATCCGCTGCGCAACATCGGCAACACCATCTCGGAGCCGTTGGACATCCACAAGGTCGGCGACGCGGGATCGCGCCACGACCGCGTTCTGGAGCTGCTCGACCAGGTCTCGCTCCCGCGGGAACTGGCCACGCGGTACCCGAACGAGCTGTCCGGTGGTCAGCGTCAGCGCGTGGCGATCGCCCGTGCGCTCGCACTGAAGCCCGACATCGTGGTGCTCGACGAGGCGGTCTCCGCCCTCGACGTGCTGGTGCAGGACCAGATCCTGCAGCTTCTCGCGGAGCTGCAGAACGAGCTGGACCTGACGTACCTGTTCATCACGCACGACCTCGCGGTGGTGCGCGTCGCCGCCGACCTGGTGTGCGTGATGGAGAAGGGCAAGCTGGTCGAGCAGGGCACGGTCGACGAGATCTTCGCCAACCCGAAGGAGGAGTACACCGAGCGCCTGCTGCAGGCGATCCCCGGTGTCTCGATTCCGCTCGGTGGCGGATCGGCCGCGTGAGCTCGATCGAGGATCTGCCCGTGGGGGCGCGGACGTACCGCGCCTCCACGGGCATCGTCATCCTGGTGGTGTGCGCGGCGCTTGCGGTGTTCCTGCTCGGCGACGCGGCCATCCGCAGCGGCTTCGGCGCCATGCTGCTGTACGCGCCGTGGGTGCTGCTGGTGCTGTGGCTCGTGTATGTGGTGAGCGTCGTGTCGATGGTCCGCGTGGACGACGGCGGCGCGACCGTGCAGAACTTCCTGCGCCGCACGGCCTTCGGGTGGCGACGCGTCACCGAAGTCGACCTGCGCTGGCAGCTCGACTTCACGCTCGACGACGGCGGCAAGCTGTCCTGCTGGGGTGGGCCGGGCCGGATCCAGCCCCCGAAGATGAGCCGCGACGGCGAGGTCAAGGTCCCGACCAGCCTGCGCACCCTCACCGAAGTGCGGGCGCGCTGGGAGAAGGCGCTGGAGCGTCCGGTCGGCGCGGACGAGGCGATCGACGCCCCCATCCGGCGCACCTGGGACTGGCCCGCCATCGGAGCCCTCGCCGTCATCGCGGTCTGGGCCGCGATCGCCGTCGCCGTCACCCGCTGACCCCGACATCCGTTCGCTTCGTCCGCTCCATGTGACCGCGAGACCGAATCTCCGTAGCGAGAGTGCGGTTCGGAGCTGCAGTCTCGAGACCCTGATGCAGTCTCGCGGATATCAGCGACGCGGCGGGAGCGCGTCGCGGAGCGAGGCCAGCATGAACTGATCGGCAGGTGCGACGCGAGGGACACGTGCAGTGCGCAGGATGTCGATGAGAGGATCCAGGTCACGCAGCTCGCTCCACCCCCAGCGGATGCGTCCGGTGACGTGGCGCTGGAGTCGTGCCTCGCGCCGCTTCTCCTTCAGGATCGCCTCGGTCGGATCGCCGAACTCGCCTGAGTACTTCGCGTCGCCGTCAGCCTCACCGATGAGATCGCGAGATCGCCAATAGAAGTCGGCGCGATCTTCGACCTCATCGGTCGTGAACGTCACCTGGAGCTCCGGTCGTTCGAAACCGGCGAACTCGATCGCGGCGAGACTGAGCGATTCCATCACACTTTCCGGGATTCCTGTCACCCGATCGAGTGCCCATCGCGCGCGGCGCCGATTTCGCGATGACAGCCGCGACTCGTTGATGGCGGGGAGCTGTGCGGGAACGATATCGGGTGAGCGGCGCAGGAGCGCGTCGGCGTACGCCAGCCCCGCGCCAGGTGAAACGGTGCGGGCGAGGTCGACGATGGTGTCGCCGGCGGAGGTGAGAAGTATCCCGTCGATTTCATCGATTGCGCGGGTGTCGGTGGAGGTGAGGACGCGCACCGCTCCGGAGATCCGGCTGGTGCGGTCGGGATCCATGACCAGGATCGGATCCCCCTGGCGCCCGAGGAAGACGCCGCGCAGCGCGGCGGCTGTGATCCCGCAGAACACGATGCCGGGTTGAGAGAGTGCAACCGCGTGCGCGCGAGCCAGGTAGCGATCCCACGGCGCAAGCGCGTCCCATCCTGTCGTTTCCGCGAAGACACCGGGAACAACGCGGGTGAGGTCGCCGCGGCGCCAGGCTCGCTGGAGAGTCGCTGAGGTCATGGTCTCGTGCGTGCGCAGCAGCTCGATCGGCGTCGCGGCGATCGGGGTGATGATTCCAGTGTTCAGCATGTGCCGATCTTGCCGACACCCGACGCCCCGTGCAGTGCGCACACCGCAGTCGGTGCACAACTTCCGGAGTCAGGTCGCTGTGCGGACCGATCACAGACCCTGCCGGGTGTGACCGCGAGACTTCATCTCCGCCTCGAGACTGCGCGCCAGGACTGCAGTCTCGTTACTCAGTTGGAGTCTCGCGGTCAGGGTGCAGGCGTGCACGCGCTCAGTGCGCGGGGAGGCCGAACAGCGCGGGCCACAGGGAGGCGACCCAGGGGTAGCCGACGAAGACTGCGGCGTCGATGAGGAAGTGCGCGACGAGGAAGGGGAGCAGCCGGCCCGTGCGCAGGAACAGGAAGCCGAACAGCAGCCCCATCCCGAGGTTGCCGACGAAGGCGCCCGGGCCCTGATACAGGTGGTAACTGGCGCGCAGCACTGACGTGGTGACGAGGATCGTCCACGGTCCCCAGCCCAGCTGGCGCAGCCTCGCGAAGAGGTAGCCGAGCACGACGAACTCCTCCTGCACCGCGGCGCGCGCGGCCGACAGCAGGAGGACCGGCACGGTCCACCAGTATCCGCTCTGCGGGCCGGGATCCACGGCCACGAACCACCCCAGCAGCCTCCCGACGACGTAGAGGGCGAGGCCGGGGATCCCGATCGCGAGCACGAGCACCACCCCGCGCCCGCTGTCCCGGCCGATCCGGCGCCCGTCCAGGCCCAGCACGGCCAGGTGCGGACGCTGCCGCCGCCAGAGCAGGAAGCACACCAGCAGCACCGGCACCACCGAGAACGCGATCCCGAGCATCTGGTAGAGGAAGTCGAACACCTGACGGTCGCTCAGCGTCGGGTTCAACGTCGCGGTCTGGTCGGCCAGGGGAGTGGAGCGCGAGTAGCGGTCGATGAGCTGCACGATGGCGTAGACCGCCGACTGACCGAGTCCGAGCGCGAGCACGATCGCGATCTCCCAGCCGATCCGCGCCCGAGAGGGACGGTCGGGCGGCGGCTCCGGCAGCGAGATCCTCATGTCCCGAGAGTAGGGGCAGGATCCATGGATCCGCCGCGCAGGATGCGTTCAGGGCGGTGATGTATTCTGAAGAGTCCGGAATCCCGGGCGAACCCCCATCTGCTTAGGACTCCTTCATGGCGCACGCCCTCCGTTCCGATCTCCGCAACGTCGCCATCGTCGCGCACGTCGACCACGGCAAGACCACGCTGGTGGACGCCATGCTGCGCCAGACCGGCTCGTTCGGCGAGCACGCGCATGTCGAGGAGCGCGCGATGGACTCGAACGACCTGGAGCGTGAGAAGGGCATCACGATCCTCGCCAAGAACACGGCGATCACGTACAACGGCGTGCACACCGACACCCCGATCACGATCAACGTGATCGACACCCCGGGTCACGCCGACTTCGGCGGTGAGGTCGAGCGCGGCCTGTCCATGGTCGACGGCGTGGTGCTTCTGGTCGACTCGAGCGAGGGCCCGCTGCCGCAGACCCGCTTCGTGCTGCGCAAGGCGCTGGAGGCCAAGCTGCCGGTCATCCTGCTCGTGAACAAGACCGACCGCCCCGACGCGCGCATCGCAGAGGTCGAGGAGGAGGCGCACGACCTCCTGCTGGGCCTCGCGTCCGACCTGGTCGACGACGTGCCCGACCTCGACGTCGACGCGCTGCTCGACGTGCCGGTGGTCTACGCGTCCGGCCGCGCGGGCGCCGCCTCGCGCAACCGCCCGGAGAACGGCTCGCTGCCCGACAACGACGACCTTGAGCCGCTGTTCGAGGCGATCCTCGAGCACGTCCCGGCTCCCTCCTACGACGACGAGGCGCCGCTTCAGGCGTGGGTGACCAACCTCGACTCCTCGCCGTTCCTCGGCCGTCTCGCCCTGCTGCGCGTGTTCAACGGCACGCTGAAGAAGGGGCAGACCGTGGCCTGGGTGCGCGGCGACGGCACGTCCAGCAACGCGCGCATCACCGAGCTGCTCAAGACGAAGGCGCTCGATCGGTTCCCGGCGGAGTCCGCCGGTCCGGGCGACATCGTCGCGATCGCGGGCATCGAGAACATCACCATCGGCGAGACCATCGCCGATCCCGAGGACGTGCGGCCGCTGCCGGCCATCACGGTCGACGACCCCGCGATCTCGATGACGATCGGCACCAACACCTCGCCGCTGATGGGCAAGGTCAAGGGCCACAAGCTCACCGCGCGCATGGTGAAGGACCGCCTCGACCGTGAGCTCATCGGCAACGTGTCGCTCAAGGTCGAGGACATCGGCCGTCCGGACGCCTGGGAGGTGCAGGGCCGCGGCGAGCTCGCGCTCGCGATCCTCGTCGAGAACATGCGTCGTGAGGGCTTCGAGCTCACCGTCGGCAAGCCGCAGGTGGTCACGAAGAAGATCGACGGCAAGACCTACGAGCCGTTCGAGCACCTCACCATCGACACCCCCGAGGAGCACCTCGGCGCGATCACCCAGCTCCTCGCGAACCGCAAGGGCCGCATGGAGAACATGACCAACCACGGCACCGGCTGGGTGCGGATGGAGTTCATCGTCCCGTCGCGCGGCCTCATCGGCTTCCGCAGCGAGTTCCTCACCACGACCCGCGGCACCGGCATCGCCAACGCCATCTCGCACGGTTACGAGCAGTGGGCCGGTCACATCACGACCCGTCAGAACGGATCCATCGTCGCCGACCGCTCCGGTGTCGTCACGCCGTTCGCGATGATCGCGCTGCAGGAGCGCATGTCGTTCTTCGTGCAGCCCACCGAAGAGGTCTACGAGGGCATGGTCATCGGCGAGAACTCGCGCGCCGACGACATGGACGTGAACATCACCAAGGAGAAGAAGCTCACCAACATGCGCTCCTCCACGGCCGACAACTTCGAGTCCATGACGCCGCCGCGTCTGCTGACGCTCGAGGAGAGCCTCGAGTTCGCGCGCGACGACGAATGCGTCGAGGTCACCCCGGAGAAGGTGCGCATCCGCAAGGTCATCCTGGACGCGACCGTCCGCGGCCGCGAGGCTTCGCGCCAGAAGCGCCAGGACGCCGGCGCGTAGGCGTCACGGATCCGACGGCCCCGCTCTGCTCCGGCAGGCGGGGCCGTCGGCATCCGGGCCGCGCTCAGCGCAGCTCGGAGATGAGCACCGCGGACGTGCCGGGCTCGAGCGCCTCGAAGACGTGGCCGGCGTCGCCGGGGTAGGAGAGGTAGTCGCCCGGGCGAAGCTCGACGGCGGATTCGGCGGGGCCGATCAGCGCACGTCCGCTGATGAGCACGACGTGCTCGGTGGTGCCCACGTGGTGCGGCTGCGACCGCCGCGGCTCACCAGGCTCCGCCTGGATGATGTAGAGGTCGCGGCGGGCACCGGGTGGGCAGGCGGCCACCAGCGTCGCGACATAGGGCGCAGCCGCGGAGGGTACGCCGGCGTGATCGCCGGCGCGGATGAGGGTCGGCGCGTTCGTGCGTTCCTCGACGAACGCCGCGAACGGCACGCCGAGCGCGTCGGCGATCGCCCACAGCGTCTCCACGCTCGGGCCCGTCGATCCGTTCTCCAGCTGCGAGACCGTCGCCTTGGACACACCCGCACGACGCGCCAGTTCGGAGACCGAGATCCCCGCCGCCTCGCGCTCACGGCGCAGGGAGCGGGAGATGCGTATGCGGAGATCGTCCATGCGGGCAGTATCCCAAACGATCGTTCATCTTGACAGACGAATCGCGTATGTTCAGAATGATAGCCATGCGTTTAGAGAAGCGAACGGCCGCCGTCGAGGAGGACGAAGGCGACTCCGCGGGGGAGGTCCGCGCGGCGCGACGAGAGGCGCTCGGGGTCGTGCTGGCGACGAGCGCCTACGGGATCTCCTTCGGCGCTCTCGCCGTCGCGAGCGGATTCGACATCTGGCAGACCTGTGTGCTGAGCCTGCTGATGTTCACGGGCGGATCCCAGTTCGCGTTCGTCGGCGTGATCGGGGCCGGCGGGCTCGCCGCCGCACCCGCGGCGATCGCCTCGGCACTGCTGCTCGGAGTGCGCAACGTCGCCTACGGGATGCGGCTGTCGCCGATCTTCCCGCGGGGCACCGGGCAGCGCGCGCTGGCCGCGCCGTTCACGATCGACGAGTCCACCGCCGTCGCGCTCGCGCAGACGAGGCCGCGCGCCCGGCTGATCGGATTCTGGATCACCGGCGTCGGCATCTTCGTCGGCTGGAACCTCACGACTCTGCTCGGCGCGCTGCTCGGAGACGTGCTGGGGGATCCCAAGACCTACGGCCTCGACGCCGCGGCGGCGGCCGCGTTCCTCGCCCTGCTGTGGCCGCGGCTGCGCAAGCGCCAGGCGATCGCCGTCGGCATCGCGGCCGCGGTGGTCGCGACGGCGCTGACGCCCGTGCTCATCCCAGGACTTCCGGTGCTCGTGGCCGCCCTCGTGGCGATCGTCGTCGGCTGGTTCAACTGGTTCGCGCCGCGCCCCGCGGCGTCCACCCCGGATTCCGATCTCCGGGAATCTGACGCCGTGCAGAAAGGATCCTCATGACGCTCTGGAATGCCGTGCTGCTGGCCGCGATCGGCTGCCTCGCGCTGAAGGGGCTCGGCTATCTCGTCCCGGCCTCGGTGCTCGAGGCGCCGCGCCCCGCCCGCATCACCGACCTGCTCACGGTCGCGCTGCTGGCGGCTCTGGTCGCCGTGCAGGCGCTCGCCTCCGGGCCGCACATCGTGGTCGACGCGCGAGTGCCGGCGGTGCTGGTGGCGGCGGGGCTGCTGTGGCTGCGTCAGTCGTTCCTGGTGGTGGTGATCGCCGCGGCCGTGGTCGCGGCTGTGCTCCGGCTGCTGGGGTGGGCCGCGTAGGCTCGACGCATGGTCGGATCGCGCGTGAGCAGGGTGCTGTCGTGGATCGCGCTGGTGGCGGTGGGCGCGGTGTTCGGCTTCGCCACGACCATCACGCACTCCTCGTCGTTCGGTGCGGTGGGCTGGATATCCGCCATCCCGGTGCTCGGCACGGTGCTCGGATCCGGGTGGGTGGGCCTCGTGCTCGGCGTGATCGCGTGCGGGGGCATGCTGCTCGCCGTGCGGCTGCTGTTGCACGACCGCTGGGCGGCGCTCGCGACCGGGCTCGGCATGCTCGCCGCGATGGTGATCATCTCGGGTGCGGGGCCGGGCGGATCCGTGATCGTGCCGAACGATCTGCTCGGTGTGATCTGGACCTGGACGGTCGCGACCATGGTCGTGCTGGTGGCCGCCTGGCCGGACTTCTCCCGCCTGCGCCGGCTGCAGCAGGAGGCGCAGGCCGCTCGCCCGGCTCCGGCGCCGAGCGCAGGGGAGCGCGACGGGTCGTAGACTGGGCCCGTGACATATGTGATCGCCCTGCCCTGCGTCGACGTGAAGGATCGCGCCTGCGTCGATGAGTGTCCCGTGGACTGCATCTATGAGGGTGAGCGCTCGCTGTACATCCACCCGGACGAGTGCGTCGACTGCGGCGCCTGCGAACCGGTCTGCCCGGTCGAGGCGATCTACTACGAGGACGACCTGCCCGAGGAGTGGAGCGACTACTACAAGGCGAATGTCGAGTTCTTCGACGAGATCGGATCCCCCGGCGGTGCCGCCAAGGTCGGCGTGATCCACCACGACCACCCGATCATCGCCGCGCTCCCGCCGCAGGGCGAGTAACCGGCATGTCCGTCCGCGACCTCGCCGACTACCCCTGGGACGCGGTCGCCCCGTACCGGGAGCGCGCCGCCGCGCATCCCGGCGGCATCGTCGATCTCGCCATCGGATCCCCGGTGGATCCCACGCCGGAGATCATCCGCCGCGCCCTCGCGGAGGCGACCGACGCGCACTCCTACCCTCAGACGGTGGGAACGCCGACACTGCGCGAGGCGATCGTGGAATGGTATGCGCGTCGCCGGGGAGTGCCGGACCTGCGGGTCGACAACGTGATGCCCACGATCGGCTCCAAGGAGCTCGTCGCGCTGCTGCCGACACTGCTCGGCCTCGGTGCCGGCGACATCGTCGTGCAGCCGAAGGTCGCCTACCCGACCTACGCGGTCGGTGGCGCCGTGGTCGGCGCCACCGTGGTGTCGGAGGACGACCCGTCGCGCTGGCCGGAGGGCGCGAAGCTCATCTGGATCAACACTCCCGGCAACCCCGACGGGCGCACCTGGACCGTCGACGAGCTCACCGCGGCCGTGTGCCGCGCGCGCGAGCTCGGCGCTGTGCTCGCCAGTGACGAGTGCTATGCGGAACTCGGCTGGGAGGGCCGATGGGAGAGCGAGCCGGTGCCGTCGGTGCTGGATCCGCGGGTCACCGGAGGCACCCGGTCGGGACTGCTGAGCGTGTACTCGCTGAGCAAGCAGTCCAATCTCGCCGGATATCGTGCGGCGTTCATCGCCGGCTGCGCACGCGTGGTCGGCGACGTGCTCACCGCGCGCAAGCACCTCGGTCTCATGCCGCCGGCCCCCGTGCAGCACGCGATGGCCGTGGCGCTGCGCGACGACGAGCACGTGGCCGCGCAGAAGGAGCGCTATCGGGCGCGCCGCGCGCTGCTCAAGCCGGCACTGCTCGAGGCCGGCTTCCGGATCGACGGCTCCGAGGCGGGGCTGTACCTGTGGGCGACCGAGGGACGCGATGCCTGGGAGTCGATGGACCGCCTGGCCGGACTCGGGATCCTCGCGGGACCCGGCCCGTTCTACGGCGCGCACTCCGCGGAGCACGTGCGGTTGTCGCTGACGGCGCCCCTCGAGCGGATCGAGGCCGCTGCGACCCGGTTGCGCTCCTCTGCCTCGTAGCTTTCCCCAGGCCGGATCCGGGAACTCTTAGCGGATGTCACAGTAGGTCACCGCGCGGGCTAGGCTGTATAAGCGACGCGATCGCCGGCCGAAAGGCGGCGGACGCGCATCCCCCACACGAGACAGACATCAGGAGGTCTGCGTGAGCGCAGCGGGCGAGCGGCCTACGAAGGCGACGCTGACAGTAGGCGAGACGACCGCGGAGTTCCCGATCCTGCAGGGCACCGACGGGCACCCCAGCATCGACTTCTCCACCCTGACCAGGCAGACCGGCCACACCGGGCTGGACTACGGATTCGTGAACACGGCGTCGACGAAGTCGGCGATCACGTTCATCGACGGCGACCAGGGCATCCTGCGCTATCGCGGGTATCCGATCGAGCAGATCGCGAACACCTGCTCCTACCTGGAGATCGCCTGGCTGCTCATCTACGGAGAGCTGCCCACGGCCACCGAGCTGGCCGAGTTCGATGAGAAGATCCGCCGGCACACCCTGCTGCACGAGGATCTGAAGCACTTCTTCCAGGCGCTGCCCGACAACGCGCACCCCATGGCGGTGCTGTCCTCGGCGGTGGCCGCGCTCTCCACCTACTACGAGAACGAGTCGGACCCGCACAACCCCGAGCACGTCGAGCTGAACACCGTGCGCATGCTCGCCAAGCTGCCCGTGATCGCGGCGTACGCGCACAAGAAGAGTGTCGGTCAAGCGTTCCTCTACCCGGACAACTCGCTGAGCTTCGTGGACAACTTCCTCAAGCTCAACTTCGGCGTGCACAGCGAGCCGTACGAGATCAACCCGATCATGTCCAAGGCGCTCGAGCTGCTGCTCATCCTGCACGAGGACCACGAGCAGAACGCGTCCACCTCCACGGTGCGTCTGGTCGGATCCACCGGGGCGAACCAGTTCGCGTCGATCTCCGCGGGGATCCAGGCCCTCTCCGGGCCGCTGCACGGCGGTGCGAACGAGGCGGTGCTGACGATGCTCGCGCAGATCCGCGACTCCGGCCAGAGCATGCAGCGCTTCGTGGAGCGGGTCAAGAACAAGGAAGACGGCGTGAAGCTCATGGGCTTCGGCCACCGCGTCTACAAGAACTACGACCCGCGCGCCAAGCTCGTCAAGGCCGCGGCCGACAAGGTACTCTCCGAGCTCGGCGTCACGGATCCGCTGCTCGACCTCGCAAAGGAGCTCGAGGAGATCGCCCTCGCAGACGACTACTTCCAGGAGCGCCGACTGTACCCGAACGTCGACTTCTACACCGGCGTCATCTACAAGGCGATGGGCTTCCCGACCCGCATGTTCACGGTGCTGTTCGCGATCGGGCGGCTGCCGGGCTGGCTGGCGCAGTGGCGCGAGCTGAACCTCGACCCGCAGACCAAGATCGGCCGTCCGCAGCAGCTGTACACGGGGGCGCCGGAACGTCCGTTCACGCGCCCCTGAGCCGGCGCCGCTGAGGCGGCGGCCCGGTGGCGTCTCCGGCGCGATCACCCGGCGCGATGAATCGACCACGAGACTCCACCCTGGGCACGAGACTGCGGCGCGTGCCTGCAGTCTCGGTGCCCTGATGAAGTCTCGCGGTCAGAAGAGGGGCGGGATCGACGCAGGGTCAGCGCGCGGTCGGCGTGCCCTGGGGGCGCGACGAACGGCGGCGGCGACGGCGTGCGGGAGCCGCGGCCACCGCGTCGCCGATCGTCTGCATCGGGCGCTGTGCCTGGCCCTGACGCGAGGGCTGCGCCTGACGCTGCTGTCCCTGGCGGGACTGTCCCTGGCGCTGACCCTGGGCGGCGGGCTTCTTCTTCGCCGGCTGCTGCTGCACGGGCTTCGGCGCGGGCTTCACGTACGGCGCCTTCTCGCCCACGAGCTTGGCCACGGTCGTCGCGGTCGGCGAGACCTGCTCGATGTCGGCACGGATCTGCGCCTTGCGCAGCAGATCCTTCACGTCGCGGCGCTGCTCGGGCACGAGCACGGTCACGACCGTGCCGGCGGCGCCGGCACGGGCGGTGCGCCCCGAACGGTGCAGGTACGCCTTGTGCTCCGCGGGCGGATCCACGTGCACGACGAGGTCCACGTCGTCGACGTGCACCCCGCGCGCGGCCACGTCGGTCGCGACGAGAACCCGCACGCCGCCGTCGGCGGGGTCGGCCGAGAACGCCGCGAGGTTGCGCTCACGCGCGCCCTGCGACAGGTTGCCGTGCAGGTCGACCGCCGGCATGCCGGCCGTGGTGAGCACCTTGGCGAGCTTCTTGGCCTGGTGCTTGGTGCGGGTGAACAGGATCCGCCGACCGACGCCTGCGGCCAGGGTCTGCACGAGCTCCTTCTTCGCGTCGGCGTCGGCGACCTCGAGCACTCGGTGCGTCATCTCGCCGACCGGCACGCTCGCCTCGTCGACCTCGTGGCTGACCGGGTTCGACAGGAACCGGCGCGCGAGCACATCGATGCCGTTGTCGAGCGTCGCACTGAAGAGCAGCCGCTGACCGCCCTTCGGGGTCGCGTTCAGGATGCGGGTGACGCCGGGCAGGAAGCCCAGGTCGGCCATGTGGTCGGCCTCGTCGAGCACGGTGACGGCGATCTCGTCGAGGTGCACGACGCCCTGCTTCATGAGGTCCTCGAGGCGGCCGGGGCAGGCCACGACGATGTCGACACCGCGGCGCAGCGCCTCTTCCTGCGGGCGCTGGCTGACACCGCCGAACACCGTGGTCACGCGCAGCCCGGCGGCCTTGGCGAGGGGGCTGATGGTCGCGGCGATCTGGGAGGCCAGCTCGCGCGTCGGGGCGAGCACGAGACCGCGCGGGTGCTGCGGGCGTGCCTTGACGCCGGTGAGGCGGGTGACGAGCGGAATCGCGAAGGCGAGGGTCTTGCCGCTGCCGGTGCGGCCGCGGCCGAGCAGGTCCCGGCCGGCGAGCGCGTCCGGCAGGGTGTCCTGCTGGATCGGGAAGGCTTCGGTCTTGCCGTCGGCGGCGAGCACCGCGGCGAGGTCGGCGGGAACGCCGAGATCGAGGAAGGAAGGCATGGAGGTCTCCAGGGCCGGAACGCCGACCACGTCTGGGCGTCGCGATGGACGCATGAGGTCGCCGCTCCAGAACCGGATCACGAGGGGGAGCTGGAGCTCCGCGCCCAGGGAACCGGGAAGGCGACGAGATGCCGGAAGATCCGACGTCTCATCTATTGTACCGGCTTTCCCTGGGTGCTCCGGTCGTGGCCGGCAGTCCGCTCCGCTCGTGATGGTCAGTCCGCGGCGACGAGCTCGGGGACGGTGAGGGTCTCGGTCGCGGGACGAGGGCGGATCCGCACAGCCCAGACGAGCACCCCCGCGGCGAGCGTGCAGGCGGCCACCAGCGCCCAGGCCAGGGCGAAGCCGGATGCGGATCCGTGCGGGGTCGCCCCGAAGACGATCGCACCGGTCGCGGCGGATCCGATCGCGGATCCGATCGTGCGCAGGTTCGCGTTCACGCCGGTCGCGACACCGGTGCTCGAGGCGGGAACCCCCTGCACGACGATCGCGGCGGACGCGGCATAGGCGAGCCCGCAGCCGATGCCGAACCCTGCACCCGCGACGGCGAGCTGCCAGGCCGAGGCATGCGCGAGCGCGGCGGACGCGGCGGAGAGGCCCATGAACACAGCACCGGCGGCGAGCATGGCTCGCAGCGAGATCAGCCGGCTGATCGCGCCGGCCGCGAAGCCGATCCCGCTCATCCCGATCAGCATCGGAACGAGAGCAAGCCCCGCGTCACGCACCGAGAGGCCCGTTCCGCCCGCGGAGGCGGAGAGCTCCAGGAACTGCGGCAGGTACCCCCAGAACGCGAACACCCCCGCGCCGATGAGCAGCGCGGCCGCGTTCGCCGGCCAGATCGCCGGCGACGTCATGAGGCGCAGGTCGACGAGCGGCTCGGCCGAGCGCAGCTCCGACAGGATCCACCCGGCGAAGGCGAGGACGGCCAGTGCGAAGAACGCGAGCGTCGCGGGAGAGCTCCAGCCCCAGCGTGCACCGGTGCTGAGCGGCACCAGCAGCGCCACCAGCCAGGCGGACAGGAGGAGGGAGGAGCGGGTGTTCACGCGGCCGACGGCGCGGGCGCCGCTGTCGCGCACGAGCACGACCGTGAGCAGTGCGCCGAGCAGCGCGACGAGGAACGGCACGGCGAAGGTGCCGCGCCAGCCGACCAGGTCGGCGAGGGGGCCGGCGAGCACGGTGCCCGCCGCTCCGCCGATGCCGATCACCGCGCTCAGCACGCCGATGGCGCCGGTGACGCGCTCACGGGGGAGCGCGTCGCGCAGCAGCCCGTATGCGAGCGGGAACAGTGCGCCGCCGACGCCCTGCAGCACCCGACCGAGGATGAGCACGGTGAGGTTCGGGGCGATGGCGGCGACCACGTCGCCCAGCGCGACGATGCCGAGCGTGACGAGGAAGGTGGTGCGCCGCCCGCGCAGGTCGCCCACGCGGCCGAGGGTCGGAGTCGCGACGGCGGCCGCGATGAGCCAGGCCGTGTTCGTCCAGCCCGCGGCATCGGCCGTGACGCCGAATTCGGCTTGCACGAGTGGGACGAGCGGGATGACGAGGTTCTGCAGAAGAGCGATGGAGGAGACCGCGACCGCGATCGCGACCAGGATCACGGTGGATGAACGGGACATGAGTTCCCTTTCGGGGCCGTGCGAAGCGGCCGGACCTGGAATTCGGGGGATGTGCAGGAGTAAAGTGGGAGTGGACCTCCGAACGGAGGGACCCTCCGGATTGAGAGTACCGGAGGGCCCCTCCGCTTCGCAAGAGGTGATCTGACTTTTCCTGGAGGAGTGCGATGAGCACCGTGGCGACCGCCGCCGGCGCCGAGGCGAGGCCCGTGCCCACGTTGGCTGCCCGCCGCCCGCGTCGCGCAGACGCCGCGCGCAATTTCGACGCTCTCCTCGACGCGGGGCGCGAGGCGTTCGCGGTGGATGGACCGGGGGCCTCCCTCGAGGACATCGCGCGCAGGGCGGGTGTGGGCATCGGCACCCTGTACCGCAACTTCGCGACGCGCGACGACCTCATCGAGACGATCTACCTCGGTGAGATCGAGCAGCTCATCCGCGCCGCGCACGACGTCGCCGGAGGCGAGCCGTGGCCGGCGCTGCGCGCCTGGCTGGACCGCTTCATCGACTACGTCGGCACCAAGCACGTGCTGCTGGCGGGGTTGAACGGCGCCTCGACCGTCTTCGCTGACTGCCGCGCGAGCATGATGGCGGCGGGCGCACCGTTGCTCGAGCGTGCGCAGCAGGCCGGTCTGGTCAAGCCCGAGCTGAGCATCGGCGACGTGGTGAAGCTGGTCTCGGCGGTCACCGCGGTGGTCGTCGACGACGACGCGCAGCGTCAGCGACTCATCGATCTCGCGATCGGCTCGATCCGCGCCTGACGATCACCGGGGCTCGCAGCCCGGGATCACCGGGAGTCAGGCGTGCAGGGCCTCGTTGAGGGTGACCCCGACGCCGGCCCGGCGCACGGCCTCGACAGCGCCGGAGAGCGAATTGCGCCGGAACAGGATCCCGTTCTCCCCGCTCAGGTCGGCACCCTTCACGACAGGCCTGCCGCCGTCGGCGAGCGGGGCGCCGTCGGCGAGCACGATCTTGGTGCCCGCGGTCACGTAGAGACCCGCCTCGACGATGCAGTCGTCACCCAGCGAGATGCCGATGCCGGCGTTCGCGCCGAGCAGAGTGCGGGCGCCGATCGAGACGCGGTGCGTACCCCCGCCCGACAGCGTGCCCATGATCGAGGAGCCGCCGCCTATGTCGGAGCCGTCGCCCACGACGACGCCCTGCGAGATGCGGCCCTCGACCATCGAGGCGCCCAGCGTGCCGGCGTTGAAGTTCACGAAACCCTCGTGCATGACGGTGGTGCCGGGCGCCAGGTGGGCGCCGAGTCGCACGCGGGACGCGTCGGCGATGCGCACGCCCTCGGGGAGCACATAGTCGGTGAGACGCGGGAACTTGTCGACGCCGGAGATCTGGATCCCGGCCCGCTGCAGCGCCGGGCGCAGCCGTGCCGCATCGGCCGGCAGCATCGGGCCGGCACTGGTCCAGGCGATGTTCGGGAGGTGACGGAAGATGCCGTCGAGGTTCAGCTCATTGGGACGCACCAGCAGGTGCGAGAGCGCGTGCAGGCGAAGATAGGCGTCGGCGGTCGATGCCGGAGCGGCGTCGAGGTCGATCGACAGCTGCACGGCCTGGACCGTCACCGCGCGTCGCTCGTCGGGACCGGTGAGGGCGCTGAGGTCGGAGGGCTGCACGGGCGCGGTGCCGATCTCCGCGAACCAGGCGTCCAGGACCGTGCCGTCGGCGGCGATGGTGGTCAGGCCGGAACCGAAGATCGTGCGGGCGTCGCTCATGCCTCCACGCTATCGAACCCGCACCCCCAGGTTCGCCTTCGTGACGCGCCGCTAGGCTGGGCCCATGCCGCTCGATCTCACCGCGACCTCTGCGGATATCACCCGCGCGATCTGCGATATCCCCAGCGTCTCCGGATCCGAGAAGCCGCTCGCCGATCTCATCGAGCAGGCGGTGCGGGATATCCCGCACCTCGAGGTGATCCGCGAGGGCGACACGATCATCGCCCGCACGGCTCTCGGCCGGGCCTCGCGCGTGGTCATCGCCGGCCACATCGACACCGTGCCGATCAACGGCAATCTCCCGGTGCGGGAGGTGCAGTTCGACGGCGAAGCGCACCTGTGGGGGCGGGGCACCGTCGACATGAAGGCGGGTGTCGCCGTGCAGCTGCGGCTCGCCGCGGAGCTGGTCGCCCCGGCCGTCGACATCACCTGGATCTGGTACGACAACGAAGAGGTCGAGGCCTCGCGAAACGGCCTCAAGCGCGTCGCCGATCGCCGGCCCGATCTGCTCGCCGCCGATTTTGCGATCCTCGGCGAGCCGTCCGGCGGCGAGGTCGAGGGCGGCTGCAACGGCACCCTCCGCGCCGTGGTGCGTACGAGCGGCGTGCGGGCGCACTCCGCCCGCGCCTGGATGGGCGAGAACGCGATCCATCGCGCGGCGCCGATCCTCGCGCGTCTCGCCGAGTACCGGCCGCGTGAGATCGCGGTCGACGGCCTGGACTATCGCGAGGGTCTGAACGCCGTCCGCATCAGCGGGGGAGTGGCGGGCAACGTCATCCCCGACGCCTGCGAGGTCGAGGTCAACTACCGGTTCGCCCCGAGCCGCTCGGCCGACGAGGCCGAGGAGCATGTGCGCAACGTGTTCGCCGGATTCGTGGTCGAGATCACCGATGTCGCCGAGGGTGCCCGGCCGGGCCTGGACGCGCCGATCGCACAGGAGTTCGTCGCGGCGGTGGGTGCCACGCCGAAGCCGAAGTACGGCTGGACCGACGTCGCCCGCTTCTCCGCCCTCGGGATTCCGGCGGTCAACTACGGCCCGGGGGATCCGCACCTCGCCCATCACGACGAGGAGCGCGTGCCGATCGCGCAGATCGTCGCCACGGAGCAGGGTCTGCGCTCCTGGCTGAGCGGTGTCTGACGTCGCCGCCGCGGCCGTGCGGAATCGGCGCCGCCGTCTCGCCCGGCTGCCGCGGTGGGCGGCGCGCACGTATTCGCGCACGCCGCGCTGGGTGGGGATCCTGGCGATCTACACCGTCTCCCGTGTGATCACGACCGCACTCTTCGTCTTCGCCACCACGCTGTCGGCGACGACCTTCGGCTCGCGGTTCGCCGGGGATCCGTCGCTCGCGTCCTATGTGACGGGCTGGGACGGGCAGTGGTACTGGCTCATCGGCGTGAGCGGATATCCGACGACGCTGCCCCTCGGCCCTGACGGACACATCACGCAGAACGCGTGGGCCTTCCTGCCGGTGTACCCGTGGCTCTCTCGCGCGATCGGCGAGCCCCTGCAGAACTGGGGGGCGGGCGCGCTGATCGTGTCTCTCGTCGCCGGCTACCTGTGCTGCCTGGTGCTGTTCCGGATGATGCGCCCGCGCATCGGACGGATGGCGGCCGTGTGGACGGTCGTGTTCTTCTCGGCAGGCCCGCTCGGCGCACTGTTCCAGGTCGGCTACGCCGAGGTGCTGAACCTGCTGTTCCTGCTGCTCGCGCTGGACGGCCTGCAGCGGCGCCGCTACGTGCGGCTGTATCCGCTCATCGTGCTGATGGGCTTCACCCGTCCCGGCGTGCTCGCGTTCTCCCTGATGCTCGGTCTCATGCTGGTGCTGCGTATCGTACGCCGCCGGCAGGATCCGCTCGCCTCGCGCGAGATCACCCACTACCTCGCGCTGGGGGCGCTGAGCGTTGCGGTGGGCTTCGCGTGGCAGGTCATCGCGGGGATCGCGACCGGCGTGCCGAACGCCTACCTGGAGACCGAGCTGAGCTGGCGCGGGTTCTGGATGCCGCTGGACGGCAAGGTGCCCGTATTCTCGCCCTTCGAGGGGTGGCTGACCGCCGCGCCTTATTGGGCGCGCGTGATGGGCCTGCCGAGCTGGGTGGGACCGGTCGCGCTGGCCGTGCTCGTTCTGCTTTTCGCCGCCATCCTCCTTTTCGGCCCGGGCGTGCGCCGGCTGGGGCCGGAGATCCGCCTTTACAGCGCGAGCTATGCGCTCTACCTGCTCGCGGTGTTCTTCCCGCAGTCCAGCACCCTGCGCCTGATGTTCCCGCTCGCCCCGCTCTGGGGCGGCGTGGGCTGGCGCCGATCGTGGTGGCTGCGCGGCGCGGTGCTCCTCGCATGCATCGCGTTGCAGTGGGTGTGGATCGCGAACGTGTACGGCTCCGCCGACAACTTCTGGCGCGTGCCCTGAACCACGTCCTCGATGAGGATGCTCGTGACCGGGCGCTCACAGCGCGCGGCAAGCGGTGTCCCAGCACCTACTAAGATGGAGCTGTAGACCACCGAGGAAAGGGAGCACCGCGATGGCAGCGATGAAGCCGAGGACCGGCGACGGACCCATGGAGGCCGTGAAGGAGGGCCGGCTGATCATCGTGCGCGTTCCGCTCGAAGGCGGCGGGCGCCTCGTCGTCTCCGTGAACGACGCCGAGGCGAAGGAGCTTCACGACGTGCTGAGCGCCGTCGTGCCAGCCGCCTGACGCACGATCCGAAACTTCGAAAGGCCCGCCTCGGCGGGCCTTTCGTCTTTCCCGCGCCGGCTCAGTCGGCCACGCTGGTCAGCTGCAGCAGGCCCTCGCCGGCCGTGGACAATGCGGCCAGCACGGCGGGCGACTGCTGGGTCTCCTGGATGAGCGAACGGTACGCGACGGTGACCTCGTCGCGCTGCACCGGATCCGCGACGCGACCACCGGCCAGCACCCGCGGCACGAGCACGGTGCCGCCGGGGCGCACGAGGCGCAGACCGTGTTCGACATACTCGATGACGTTCTCCGGATCCGCGTCGACGAGCACGATGTCGTAGGCGGCCTCGTTCATACGGGGCAGCACATCGGCGGCGCGACCGGCGATGAAGCGCGCGCGGGTGGGGGCGATCCGCGCGTCATGGAAGGCGCTGCGGGCGGCGGCGAGGTGCTCGGGCTCGTTGTCGATCGACGTGAGCACGGCCTTGGGCGCACCACGCAGCAGCCAGAGCCCTGAGACGCCGGCGCCGGTGCCGATCTCGACGATCGAGCGGGCCCCGGTGGCCGCCGCGAGCACCGCGCACTGCGCACCGATCGCGGCGCTCACCGGCTGCGCACCGAGCTCGACCGCATGCGCGCGGGCACGTGCGATCTCGTCGGGCTCGATGATGGCCTCGCGCACGTAGCGCGCGTTGGCGTCCTGCTCGCTCACTTCGACTCCCTCGCGGTCGCTCAGTGCGCCGCATGCTCGTGCACAAGCGTAGGCGCACCCGGTGTTCGCGCCGGTCAGCCACGGCGGTACCCTTAGGACATGTTCTTCGGCATCACCTTCGAGAAGCTCATCGTGATCGGCGTGATCGCCGCGCTTCTCGTCGGCCCCGAGCGCCTTCCGCGCTACGCGGAGTCGTTCGCCCACCTCGTCAAGAAGGCCGGCGACTACCTGCGCGGTGCGAAGGATCGCATGCGCGAGGAGGTCGGTCCCGAGATCGATGAGCTCGACTGGCGCAAGCTCGATCCGCGTCAGTACGACCCTCGCCGCATCATCCGCGATGCGCTTCTGGACGACACTCCCGCGGCGCCGAAGGCCGCCGTCGCGACCGAGGTCGCCGAGACGACCACGTCCGACGCGCCCGCTGCGGTCGGATCCGCGGCCGCCCTGCTGGCCTCGGCGACGGCGATGAACTCGGCCTCCGCCGGGGCGGAGCCGGTCGCCTCCCGCGGACCCAAGGCATTCTCCGCGAGCGAGCCGCCGCCGTACGACAGCGAGGCCACCTGAGCCCACGGCCGGTCGGCTCGAGCCCGCGGCGCGGTCAGCGACCGGGGCTGAGCGGCAGCTTGCGGCCGGAGAGCCTCCGGCCCGCCTGATCCACGGCATCGGCGACGGCCATGATCGCGCGAGCCGCCGCATCGGTCGGATCCGCGAGCACCACTGGCGTCCCCGCGTCGCCGCCCGCGCGCAGCGCGGGGCTCAGCGGCACGGAGGCGAGCAGCGGCACCGGATCCGCATCCGTCGACAGCGCCGCGGCGACGGCCTCGCCCCCACCGGCTCCGAACAGGTCGAGCAGCGTGCCGTCGGGCATGACCATCGCGGCCATGTTCTCCACGACGCCGATCACGCGCTGTCCGGTCTGCCGGGCGACCAGGGCGCTGCGGATGGCGACCTCGGAGGCCGCCTCCTGGGGCGTGGTCACCACCAGCACCTCGGCGTGCGGCAGCAGCTGACCGAGGGTGATCGCGATGTCGCCGGTGCCCGGCGGCATGTCGATGAGCAGTACATCCAGATCGCCGAAGAACACATCGGTGAGGAACTGCTGCACCGTGCGGTGCAGCATCGGCCCGCGCCAGGCCACGACCGACTCGCCCTCGCGCAGGAACATGCCGATCGAGATCGTCTTCACACCGTGCGCGACGGGCGGCAGCATGAGGTCGTCGATGCGCGTGGGCTGCGTGCCCGGAGCGATTCCGAGCAGGCCGGGGATCGAGAAGCCGTGCACGTCCGCGTCGATCAGGCCGACTCGGCGCCCCCGCGCGGCGAGCGCGGTGGCGAGGTTCGCGGTGAGCGTCGACTTGCCCACGCCGCCCTTGCCGCTGGTGACGGCGATCACGCGTGTCAGCGAGTCCGGTCCGAACGGCATCTGCCGCGGTGCGCGTCCGTCCCGCAGGCGCTCGGTCAGGGCGCGGCGCTCCTCGGGCGACATCACGCCGACGGCCACGTCGACGCGCTCGATCCCCGGCACGGAGGCGGCGGCCGCGTGCACGTCGGATTCGATGCGGGTCGCGGCCGGGCAGCCGACGATCGTGAGTGCGATCCCGACGTGCGCGACGGATCCGTCGACCGTGATCTCGCGCAGCATGTCGAGGTCGGCGAGCGGGCGGCGCAGCTCCGGATCCTGAACGGCGCCGACCGCCCGGCGAACGTCCTCGGCGCGTCCGTCGCTCACGGCGCGCTTCCCGCCGGATCCTCATCGCGCAGCTCGGACAGCAGCGCCTTGAGCTCGGCGCGCAGCACCTCGCGGGTGACGGGTTGCGCCGCGCGCTCCTCGAGCGCCATCCGCAGTGCCACGATCTCGCGCGCCAGATACTCCGTGTCGGCGAGGTTGCGCTCCGCACGCTGACGGTCCTGCTCGATCTGCACCCGGTCGCGGTCATCCTGCCGGTTCTGCGCGAGCAGGATCAGGGGCGCCGCATAGGAGGCCTGCAGCGAGAGGATCAGCGTCAGCAGGGTGAAGTTCGTCGCGGCGGGATCGAACTGCCACTCCCTCGGCATCGCGATGTTCCACCACAGCCAGATCGCCACGAACACCGACATGCCGATGAGGAAGCCGGAGGTGCCCATGGCCCGCGCGAACGCCTCCGAGAACCGGCCGAAGGTGTCGCTGGACACCGGCGAGGACGACCCGCGGCCGAGCATGCCGGAGCGGCCCCGGGGCAGGTCGAACCCGCGCCCGGACTTCGCCATCATCCTGCCGCTCCCTGCGCCGGCACCGACTTCTCATCCGCGTCGTGCGAGCGCCAGTCGTCGGGCAGCAGGTAGTCGAGCACGTCGTCGACGCTGATCGCGCCCACGAGCCGATGCGCCTGGTCGACCACCGGGAGCGAGACCAGGTCGTAGCTGGCCAGCATGCGGGCCACCTCCGCCGCGGATGCGGTGACCGGCACCGGTTCGAGGGTGTCGTCGACGATCGCGCCGAGCCGCTCCTGCGGCGGGTAGCGCAGCATGCGCTGGAAGTGCACGACGCCGAGCAGTCGCCCGGTCGGGGTCTCGAACGGGGGCAGCGTGATGAACACCGCCGCCGCGAGGGCGGGATGCAGCTCGTGCCGGCGGATCAGGGCGAGCGCCTCGGCGACGGTCGCGTCGGCCGAAAGGATGATCGGCTCGGGCGTCATCAGCCCGCCCGCGGTGTCGGGGCTGTAGCGCAGCAGCATGCGCACGTCCTCGGCCTCCTCGGGCTCCATCAGCTCGAGAAGGTGCTCGAGCCGGCCCTGAGGCAGCTGCGCGAGAAGATCCGCCGCGTCGTCGGGCTCCATCTGGTCGAGGATGTCGGCGGCGCGCTCGTCGCCCAGACGGTCCAGGATGTCCATCTGGTCGTCCTCGGGCATCTCCTCGAGAGCATCGGCGAGGCGCTCGTCCGGCAGTTCCTCTGCGACCTCGATGCGGCGCTGCTGCGGCAGGTCGAGGAGGGTGTTCGCGAGGTCGGCGGGGTGCAGCTCGGAATACGTCGCCACGAGCTGCTCGGCGGACTGCGCCTCACCCGGGTGCCGGTGCTCGCGCACCTCGGCCCAGGTCGCGAACGTGGTGGGCCCCTTCGCGAACGGTGACGCGCTCGTCTTGGGCTTGCGCAGGAAGAGCTGACCCACCGACCATTCGCCGAGCCGGTTCGGCTCGATCGCGACATCCTCGATCACGGCACTGCCGGATCCGTCCGCGAAATCGACGCGGCGGCCGATGAGCTCGGCCATCACGCGCACCTCGCCGTTGCGCGGCTTGAAGCGGCGCACGTTCAGCAGCCCGGAGGCGATCACCTGGCCGGTGCTGATCGAGCTGACCCGCCCGATGGAGAGGAACACGTGCCGGCGCCCCGGGATCTCGCACACGAGGCCGATCACACGGGGAGCCGCAGAACTTCGGTACACGACGACGACATCTCGGACTCTGCCGATCCGGTCGCCGGCGGGGTCGAACACGGCGCACCCGGCCAGGCGCGCGACGAAAACCCGCTGTGTGCTCATGTTTCCAGCGTACTGTCCCGCCCCTGTCGATCTCCGTCGGCGACGGGGTTTCGGCGCGTGCCGTCGGGGGCATGGGACAATGGCCGGATGAGCATGCTCAACGCATCGGGTCCCGCGGGCGAGGTCGGCGAGACGGTCGCCTCCGTCTCCGAGTACGAGGCTGCCCAGAAGCTGGTGTCGAAGCTGATCGCGGGGGAGATCCCCGCGCGTGCCATCGCGATTGTCGGTGTCGGCGTGCGCACGGTCGAACGGGTGACCGGTCGGCTCGGCTACGCCACCGCCGCGCGCTCCGGTGCCGTGAACGGCGTGCTCATCGGGCTCTTCCTCTCCGCGATCTTCGTGCTGGGCAACCCGGCCGTCCCGATGTCGGCGTTCATCGGGATCATCTTCGTCGGCGTCGCGATCGGCATGATCCTGAGCCTCATCACCTACTCGATCGTGCGCCGCCGCCGCGACTACGCGAGCGTGACGCAGCTGAACGCGGAGCATTACGAGGTGACGGTGCTGCATGACTCCGTCGGCAAGGCCCGGCAGGTGCTGGGCGCGGCGGCCACCGCATCGACCACGCGGCAGGCGTCGGCGGCCTCCGCGTACGCGCCGTCGGGGAAGCCCTCGGCGACGTCCGTCGAGCCTCCGCGCTACGGCGAACGGGTGGATCCGCAGGCCCCGCCGGTCGTGACGCCGGCGTCCGATCCTGCACCGGCGGCCCCTGCCCGCCCGGGCGTCGAGGAGCCCCCGCGCTATGGCGAGCGCATCGTCCCTGCGCGTCCGCCGCTGCCGCCTGCTCCGCCCGCGGCGCCCGCACCGCCCGCCGAGACCGCGCCGGAGGAGGCCGCGCCCCCGGAGACCACGTCCGAGGATGCCGACGCCGGTGATGACCGCCGCTGAGGAGCGGATCCGGATCCCTGTCGCGCTCCCGACCGGATCGGTGGAGGTCTCGGCCTCGTACGGCGACACGCTCGGCGGCGACAGCGCCCCGCTCGTGGTGATCGCGCACGGCGCCGGTGCTGGCATGGATCACCCGTTCCTGACCGGGTTCGCGCGGGCGCTGCAGGCGGAGGGTGTGCGTACGCTGCGGTTCAACTTCCCCTACGTCGAGGCGGGCCGGCGGATGCCGGACCCCGCCGCGCATGCGATCCTCACCTGGCGCGCCGCGATCGCGGAGGCGGGGGAGCGGGGCGGATCCGCGTTCGCGTGCGGGAAGTCGTATGGCGGGCGCATGGCCTCAATGGCTGCCGCGGAGGATGAGGGGCTCGACGTGCGCGGGCTCGTCTACCTCGGGTACCCGCTGCATCCGCCAGGGGCTCCCGACAAACCGCGCATCGCCCATCTGCCGGCGGTGCGGCAGCCGCAGCTGTTCGTGGAGGGCACGAACGACCCGTTCGTGCAGCCGCTCGCGCAGCTCGAGGAGGCGGTCGCGTCCTGTCAGCGGGCGCGCATCGTGTGGATCGACGGTGGCGGGCACTCCTTCGAGGTCAAGGGGCGCAAGCGCGCGCCGGGAGAGGTCGGGGCGGAGATCGCGCCGCTCGTGCGCGCCTTCGTGACGGAAGAGCAGTCATGAGAGACGCATCATGAAAGACGGAGGCCCCACGGGCATGAGCACGACGGAACAGCTGGACATGATCGGGATCGACCGACTGCGCGAGATCGGCAGTGTGAAGTGGTCGAGGTTCCCGCACGCGATCGGCGCGTTCGTCGCGGAGATGGATTTCCCTGCGGCGCCCGCAGTGGCCGAGGCCGTGAAGGGCGCGGTCGACGGCGGACTGACCGGCTACCTGCCGACGGCCGTGAGCGACCGCATGGCCGAGGCCGTGTCCCGCTGGCAGTGCGACCGCTACGGCTGGGACGTTCCCGTCGAGCGGATCCGCCCGGTCCCGGACGTTCTCACCGCGCTGCGCTCGACCATCGACTTCTTCACCGAGCCCGGCTCGAAGATCGTGCTGCCCACACCCGCGTACATGCCGTTTCTGACGATCCCGGCCATGCACGACCGCGAGATCATCGAGGTGCCGATGCTCCTCGACGACGGACGATATGTCTACGATCTCGACGGCATCGATCGCGCGCTCGGCGACGGGGGCGGGCTGCTGATCCTGTGCAACCCGTACAACCCGGTCGGGAGGGTGTTCGAGCGGACCGAGCTCGAGGCGGTCGCCGAGGTCGTCGAGCGCCACGGCGCCCGCGTGTTCTCGGACGAGATCCATGCGCCCCTCGTGTTCGCGCCGCACCGGCACGTTCCGTACGCCAGCATCGGACCGGAAGCAGCGGCACACACGATCACCGCGGCCAGTGCGTCGAAGGCCTGGAACCTGCCGGGGCTCAAGACGGCACTCGTGATCCTCAGCAACGACGCCGATGCGGAGACCTGGACGCGACCCGAGGTGTCCTGGGCCGAGCACGGCACGGCGAACCTCGGTGTGGTGGCGACGACCGCGGCCTTCGACGACGGACGGGAGTGGCTCGCTGAGACGCTCGACTACCTCGACGGCAGCCGCCGGCTGCTGGGTGAGCTGCTGGCCGCGCACATCCCCGGCATGGGCTATCGAGCGCCGGAGGGCACGTACATCGCCTGGCTCGACGCCCGCGGTCTCGGCATCGACGGTTCGCCGGCCGACTTCTTCCGCGAGCATGCGGGCGTGGCGATGACCGACGGCATCGCCTGCGGGGCAGCCGGTGAGGGCTTCCTGCGCTTCATTCTCGCCACGCCCCGCCCGATCATCGAGCAGGCGGTGACGCAGATGGCACAGGCGCTGCGGGAGCGTACGGCCGGCTGAGGCCCGGCTGACACCCGGCGAAGCGAGGCGGTCTCGCTCCCGGATCGTCGTCGAGGTGGACCGAAGGATTGACTCCTGCCGTCAGCCTCCGGCAGGGGCACCGCGGTCACGTGAAGGTGACGCGGCGTGGTGGTCGGTCGGTGTATTCGCGGCCGGTGGGGCTGGTCCAGGTGAGGTCGCCGTTGGGGAGTTGTC
>JAFDWM010000160.1 GCA_018268455.1 Actinomycetota bacterium
GCGGATTCGGCGTGGTGGGGACATGGATCCGCGCCGGAGCGCTGCCGCGGCGACGTCGGCGGGGCGTGGTTCGATGGCGGCATGGACACGTCCGAGCGCCTGCGTCAGGAGACGCGCACGGTGTGGGCCACCGCGATCGGCTTCGTGGTCGGTGTCGTGGCGGGCCTCGCGCTGCTGCAGGGCGCGCCGAGGGCGCTCACCGGTCCGGGCGGGCTGAGCCAGCCGGTCGCTCTGATCGCGGGTGCCGTCGCGGCGGCGGCCTTCGTGGTCAGCACGCTGCAGCATCGCCGTGGCGAGACGGCGTCGATGCCGCGCTGGCAGCGGGCGGTCTCCTCGGTCTCGGCGATCGCGCTGACCGTGGTGTTCGCGGCGGTCTCGGCACTCGGCGTACTGCTGGCCGGTGTCGTGTTCGGCGCGGGACTGCATTCATTCCGAGCACCGCCGCTCGGTGGTGCGCTCATCGCAGGTGTGGCCGCGGCCACCGGCGGACGCTTCGCGTACACCGCCGGCGTGGGGATCCGCACCCGCGATCTCGCGGCGCTGCTGTTCGGCTTCCTTGCGATCGGCACGCTCTTCGCGATGGCGACCGCGACGGATCCGCTGTGGTGGGCGCACAACTTCTCGCAGCTCGGGCTCGGCGCCCGTGGCTGGGCGTTCAACGGCACGCTGGTCATCGCCGGGCTGCTGTTCGCGACCGTCGGGTCGTACATCGGTCGTGATCTGCACCGGCTGCGCGGCGACACCGCCCTGCGACGGATCACCGCGGTGGTGATGCTCTGGGCGGCGACCGGTGCCGCGCTCGCCACCGTCGGATTCGTGCCGCTCGAGCTCAACCGCATCGTGCACTGGATCGCGGCGATCGGCGCCCTCGTGCTGTTCGCGCTCGCCGCACTGGCGACGACCGCAGCACTACCTGGCCCACCGCGAGCACTCGTGATCGCCACGATCGGGCTCGGGATCCTGCTGGCCGGCGCCTGGCTGCTGCACACACCCGTCGGCCTCTACTCCGCGACGGGGCTGGAGGCGGTCGCCGTCGGGCTCGGCCTGGTCTGGATGACCACCCTCGTGCGCGTGCTCGCCGTGCTCGTACCCGACGTCACGCGGGTGTCGGCGCGGGCGTCGCTGCTGCGAGGGTGAGTGGCTCCGCGCAGAGCCGGCTCGACGTGTGCGGGCGGCGCGGCGTTGTGCGCGGCGCGGCTTTGCGGACGGCGGCGCAGCTCCCGCGAGACACCACTTTCAGCACGAGACACCAGTCGAGGTGTGGTGTCTCACGCAGGAAGTGGTTTCTCGCGCTGGGCGGGGCCGTACCGGAGCCGATCGCGGCGGGAGCGCGCACAATGGACGCATGGGCATGTTCTCGCAGAAGCAGGAGGATCCGGGTGAGTGGGCGGCGCTGCCCGCCGAGCCGTACGACCGGGACGACGCCGATTTGCTGCCCGAGCAGTCGACAGCGGATCCGTTCGGCCTCGGTTTCGGGGCCGGCGGCGTGAGCGTGAGCGTCGAGGTGACGGGTGCGGGCGGATCCGCCGCGGTCAGCTCGGTCGCGATCCCGATGCCGGAGACGGACGCCGAGATCCCGACCGAGAAGTAGCTCAGGCACGCTGCGATCGGGCACCGCGCTCGACCGGGCCGACACTGGGTGCTCTGACCCGGTGCGCCACGGTGGTCGCCATCCGGCGCCCCTGGCGCCTGGTGCTCGGGCGTTCAGGGCGCCGTGGTCGGGTCGGCCGCGCGCACGGCGTCGACGAGGTCCCGCCAGGGTCCGACCAGCTGCTCCTCGGGGATGACCCGCTCGTGGTGCTCGGCGCGGAGGCGTGCCGTGATGCGCCACTGATAGCGGTCGGCGCCTGAACCCGCTGCCGGATCCTCGGCCCAGGGACACCGTTCGACGAGCACCTCCCAGTGCCCGGCGTCGTCATCGGCGGGCGCGACGCTCCATCTCCGCGTCATCCCGGCGATCCCGCCGCTGCGCACGACGAGGATCAGGATCGCGGGATCCCCGGACGCGGTCGGATCCGCCCCAGACGCAGATGGATCCGCCGTGGACGCGGTCGGATCCGCCGTGCTGGGCGCAGGCGTGCGCACCCCAGGCGTGGATCCGTCCTCCGCCGCGCCGGACGCCGGGGTCTCAGGGGCGCCCTGGTCGACCATCACCCGCTCCCTTGACGACTCCGACCGAGACCCAGGCTGCGCGTGCGGCGGCACCGACCGTGGGGCTCTCCGACTCGGCCTCACGGATCGTGGCTTCGGCGAACTGCGCGAACGTCGAGGTCGTCGAGAGACCGCCGGAGAGGGCGCGATACCAGACCGGTCCGGCCTTCTCCCAGGCCTTGCCACCGAGGGCGACGGCGAACAGGGCGAACGCGCGGTTCGGGATTCCCGAGTTGATGTGCACGCCGCCGTTGTCGTCGGTCGTGGTCACGTAGCCGCTCATGTCGGCGGGCTGCGGATCCTTGCCCAGCTCGGGATCGTCGTACGCCGTGCCCGGATGCAGCATCGATCGCAGCGCCTTGCCGTGCACCGCGGGGGTGAAGATGCCCGCGCCGATGAGCCAGGTGGCCTGGTCGACCGTCTGGTCGAGCAGGTGCTGTTCGGTGAGCGCGCCGAACACGTCGGCGATGGACTCGTTCAGCGCGCCGGGCTGGCCCTGATACTCGAGACCCGCCGTGTACTGGATGACGCCGTGGCCGAGCTCGTGCCCGATCACCGTCGTCGACGCGGTGAAGTGCCGGAACACCTGGCCGTCGCCGTCGCCGAACACCATGCGCGCGCCGTTCCAGAATGCGTTGTCGTATCCGGATCCGTAGTGCACGGTCGCGTCGAG
>JAFDWM010000161.1 GCA_018268455.1 Actinomycetota bacterium
CGCCTTTGAAGGGCAAGAGCTTCGTCGTTGAGTCGCTGTATCGAGCCGCTCAAGCTGTCGGCGTCACGCTGATGTTCAGCGTATTGCTCATCAACTTTGAACGAACGCAGGTCTTCTTGAGTCCGGTCGCGTTGGCGACGGGCGGTCGCGAGTTGTGCCCGCAGAGCTGACTCGTCAAGCGAGAGATGGGCGATCGCGCCCTCTCGCACGGCCGCACGAATCGCCTTACCTTGCTTCGTAAGGCGATCAACGTCGCCTGCTTTGCCCAGTATCTCCGGCGACAGCCCAAGCATGAATCCAAGTTTTGCGCCGGACTCCCAGTCTGCCTCCGACTGATGGCCTTTGATCGGATTGCCAAAGTAGGTCCGGATGAGTTGACCCCAGAGTTGTCCGACTGTTGGACGACTTGCATTCTCGGGAATCCGAAAGACCTTGCGGGAAAGCAACTCGCGCCATTCATCGATATGTAGATCAATGGCACCGTTTGTTGCAGACCAGCCTGAGACCTTGACTCGTGTCGTTGGTGAAACCGCGCGGGTGATCGTGACCCCATCTGCCCCGTCACCTTCCGCTGATGGCAGTGATAGCGATGCAGTGAACTCATGTCCCGAAAGTTCCGGCGCTCTAAACTCTGGCGGAAGATCGCCGCCAAGAATGTAGCGAAGTATCTTTACGAAACTTGTCTTTCCAATGCTGTTGCGACTATCACCTTGTTCCGACATCTCAGTACGATCGGCCACGAGAATGTTGAGACCTTCTCGGAAGCGCAGAGTCTTGAACCTCGGATCAGATGAGGTGAGTGCCCTAAGAAACATGAACTCGCCTGATGAAGCCGTCGGTTGAATTATCGATGAGATTCATCGTGTAAAGAGCAGCCAGTGCCAACGCAAACCAATCGAATGTGATTCGATGTCTTCTGGATGCCGAACGATCACGGATAGTCAAGCGTTCCCAAAGGGCCGATACCGACAGTGGGTCACGGAGTTCATCGAGAATTTCAGCGCCGATTGTGATCAGAGCACGGTCCGACGAAACACCCTTAGTTGGCAACAGCATCGGACACCTCCGAATCTGCGATGGGCTGCGCCTGGGGTGGCGTTTCAAAGATGTGGCAGGAGTCAAAGAAGTATGAGACGACCGCGAAAGCAGCGTTCGCGCGCTTCCCGTCCATTCGGAAGTTAGCACCGGCCACTGACACGTAAAGTCGTTCGAGGACTTCAGCAGGTACTTCAGTCACCGTTCGGGCTTCCCGGTACATCGCCCGGAATCTCTCTCCGTGTGCGTCGTAGAGGCCGGGATCGGACGATTCTTGGTACCACTGATCTATCCGAGGAGCTAGAAGCCTGCCCGCGTTGAACTCAAGGCGACTGGCTTCCGGTAAAGCATTGAAGTCCATCTTTGTTGCTGGGACGGGGAGGACATCTCCGCCGATCTCTATAGCAACGTCAGACGTGTCGAGTGTGTCAAGCAGCGGGAGTAGGTCTGCAAGCTCCACATTCGCGGCCCCCGGAGCGCCTGGAAAGAGGTCGTTCAGGACGGATTGTTCTAAAGTTCCGACAACTTCGATCCAGAGATCTTCTGACTTCATAAGTCGGATAGTTAATGGCCTCTCGCTAGTAGGAACGTGAGCTTGTTGAAGCCCAGTCAGCACCTTCAACGACTCCGGTCCGACGGGGGCGTTCGTGACAAACTTCCAGGTGTGAAAGCTGTCCCATTGCGAGAGTCCCCGCGCAAAGTCCGAACCGATCTTTGCGGCCAGCTCGCGCTCGGCGCTCCGGGCGGGACGTTGACCGTAGCACGCATAGAAAACCGTCCCCGATTCAGCCAATCCGTCGCATCCACCGTCGCCAAGTGTTCCGGCAGGATCGGGGTTTACAAAGTCATCGTGAAAACGGCCAAGCACCTTTGAGACATAGTCTTCGAATTTGCTACCGGATTCAAAGCACTCTTGTTGGTGGCGGAAGCGGTACCAGTCACGCCAGTTTGCAGTAAGTAGCATCGTCACCTCCGTCGTCGACAGCGTCGACCGAGTGGCCGCCCTCTTCGAATCCAATCCTAACGACCGACCAAGTCTGGGTACGTTTCGGCGGGCTGCCTGGTGTGTCGGTAGCGGAACAAACCGAGAGTCGCACAGGATCACAGGCGTCGACTCCGCACCTCGTTCTTCCGATCAGGCGCTTGACCCCATCGAGGCTGCCTCAGCTTCTTGATCGTGCTGAGGGCGGCTTCGGCTCGTGCCCTATCGACCTTCTGCGCGGTTGTCTTGGGAAGCGCACCGAGCGCAGAGTCTGTGGTGATGTGATACCGATCGCGATAGGCGGCAACGACGCATGCCGTGTCGCGCCACGTAGCAATGCCAACAGGGTCAGACGGCTCGGCGCCAAGGTCACTCACCCACGTGGCAACCTCCGCCAGAGCCCGGTCGAGCACTGCGGCGGCACGCTCCTCGATCAGCGCCCGCCGCTCAACGAGTGCCAGCTGCATCTCCTCGCGCATTGCACCGGTTGCCGCCGGAACGAGACCGGCGATAAGTCTGGGCGCCGAGTGCCTGCGGCTCGATCCCGCAGGCCTCACCGTGGCCGCCGCAACTCGATGCCGCATGACGGCCGCAATGTCGTCGGCGTCACCGAAGCCGCGAGCGCGCACGAGTCGCGGGAGGAGGACCTCCAGGTTGTGATGGTTGGCCTCGGCCCGGCGCAGCTCGGCCGTGAGTGGACCGAACGCATCCGAGTCGATGACTCCGTCGGCTTGCTCGTCGCTGAGGCCAGATGCCCGCACCAGTGATGCCCAC
>JAFDWM010000162.1 GCA_018268455.1 Actinomycetota bacterium
GTTCGACGCTTCGCGCTGCTCCGCGAGGCGGAGGGGCTCTGGACGGGTGAGCCGTTCGCCGGGGTGACCGGCGCCCCGGCGCTCGAGGCGGAGCGGATCCGGCTGCATGCCGAGCACCAGCTGCTCGTATCGTCGCTCGCCGAGCTGCGTCTGCGCCGGGATGAGCCGGCCGTCGCGGCAGCAGCGCTCGCTGCGCACGTCGCCGGCAGCCCGCACGATGAGCGGCTCGCGGCGCTGTTCGCCACGGCGCTGGCGCGCTCCGGTCGCGATTCGGACGCGCTCGCGGTCATCGACACGCTGCGGGTGCGTCGCCGAGAGGATCTCGGGCTCGACCTCTCCGAGGAGGTCGACACGCTGCTGCAGCGCATCGTCCGGCAGGAGTCCGCGATCTCGGTCGTCGGCGATCGTGTGGCAGGGGAGGGGCGCGCGATCCGCCGCAGGGGGATCCCGATCCCGCTGACGATGTTCGTGGGCCGTCGTGCCGAGCTCGACGCGCTCGCGGCCGCGCGCAGCATGTCCCGCCTGGTCACGGTCACCGGACCCGGCGGCGCCGGCAAGACGCGACTGGTCGTCGAGCATCTGCGCCAGGCGACGGCCGAGCTCTCCGACGAGCAGGTGTTCATCGACCTTCAGGTCGTCTTCACCGCCGAGCGCGGCCCCGTGCTGAAGGCGATCGCCGATGGGGTCGACAGCACCGAGGCCACGCTGGATGCCGTCTCCCGACGGCTCGGCGAGGCTCCGGTGACGCTGGTGCTGGACAACGCCGAACATCTGCACGAGGTGGTGCGAGAGGTGGTGAGGGATCTGCTCACGACCACCACAGGCCTCTCCCTCATCGTCACCAGCCGCGAGACGTTGCGCGTGCCCGGTGAGCGCGTCGTGCCGGTCGGGCCCATGGACGCGGGATCCGACGCGGTGCGGCTGTTCACCGATCGCGCGACCGACGCGGATCCCGGCTTCGTGCTCGACGAGCGCACGAGGGCTCAGGTCACGACCCTCTGCACACGGCTGGACGGGATCCCCCTCGCGCTGGAGATCGCCGCGGCGCGGCTCGACACGGTCGGCCTCGGCGACGTGCTCGCCATGATCGCCGCCGACGCCAGCGAGCTCGGCGACGAGACGGGACGGCACGGCAGTGTGCGCGCCGCGATCGAGTGGAGCGTGGATCTGCTCGAACCGGAGGAGAAGGCAGCACTCGTCGAGATGGCCGGATTCGGCGGATCCTTCACGCTCGCGGCGGTCCGCGGCATCGCCGAGAACGGGCCGGCTACCGGGGAGATCGTGGCTCGCCTCGCGCGCAAGTCGCTCATCTATCCCTCAGAGGGGCCAGACGGGGAGCGGCGGTACCGCCTGCTGGAGTCGATCATGGACTACGCGTATCCGCTCGCCGACGAGACCGAGCGCGCACCGTTCTACAACCGTCACTCGCGCTGGTACGCCGACTGGATCTCGGCACTCCGTGACGAGGTGAACTCCGCCGACCCGCGGGTCTCGCACGCCCTACTCGAGCTGAGCGCGGTCGATCTCCGGCTCGCTGTGGATGCGGCACGGCTGCGCGGCGATCGCGCCGCCGCCCTGCGGATCGTCGAGGTGCAGTCCTGGCATTGGTTCCAGCGCGGTCGGATCCGCGAGGGCGTGCGGCAGATCACGTCGGCCCTGCAGATCCCGGGGGAGGCGGACGCCGTCACCGAGGCCCGAGTGCGCATCGCCCGGGCGCGGCTCGTCTTCCAGTTCGGCGAGGTGAAGGACGCGCTCACCGACCTGGACGCGGCGATCCACATCGCCGCGGCGGGCGGCGCGCCGTCCGAGCTCGCCCTCGCGAATGCGATCTCCGCCGTCGTCGCGCTTTCAGCCCACGACCCGGACGCCGCGGCGGAGCGGATCGTCGCCGCACGGGAAGCGGCTGACGGGGCGGATGTCAGCGCCCGCACTTATCTCGCGATGTGCCATGCGCAGGTGCTTCGCGCGCAGCGCCGGCCGGCTCAGGTGATGGAGCTGCTCGACGACGCCATCGTGGTCGCGCGGCAGGCGGATCTGCCGATCGACGCGCTCTCCCAGGTGCTGGCGGGTGCGCTGATCGATGCCCACCGGGGTCAGGACGCGCTCCGCGTCCTGCGAGGCGCAGCGGAGACGGCGCTGCGCATGGACCAGCCGGCCTCGGTGCTGGCGCTGCTGCACACTGCGGCCGGTGCCCTGGCTCTGCTCGAGCGCAACACCGATGCCGCGCAGACGCTCGGCGCGGTGCATGCCCTGGAGGTGCGCTACGGCTTCGAGCCCGGCAAGGCCGAGCCGCTCGATGCGGATGAGATCCGCACCAGGATCCGCCGGGCGCTGCGCCCTGAGGAGTGGGATCAGGCGCTCGCAGCCGGGCGCGCGCGCACCCTCGAGCAGGCTGTGGCGCACCTGCGCCGACTCTGACACGGGCCCGGAGACCGCGCCGAGCGGCGGCGGCCGATGCGTTCACAGGCGCGATTCCGACCCGAGAACGTTGCACTGACCGGTTCGAGGGGGCGGATCCGTGCTCCGATGCGGTCCTCGCGTTGCACGGGCGTTAACGCGCTGTGCACCGATCACGGCGGCGCCGACCGGATCCGTACCGTCATCTGTCATGACACACCACAACCTCCTCCTGCGGCGCCGGCTCCTGCTCGGCGCCGCCGTGCTCGGCTCGGCCGCGCTGGCGTTGGCCGGCTGCGCCCTGCCGCTCCCCTTCGGGGGATCCGCCTCGGGCGGCGCTGTCGGATTCGACGACGTCCAGAAGGCCACGATCCAGATCGAAGC
>JAFDWM010000163.1 GCA_018268455.1 Actinomycetota bacterium
GTCGGGCTGACAGGATTTGAACCTGCGACCCCCTGACCCCCAGTCAGGTGCGCTACCAAGCTGCGCCACAGCCCGTGACGTTGATATTCAGTTGTTCGGGCCGACTGGCGAGGGGCTTGAACCCCTTAACCCCCAGTCAAGTGCGCTACCAAGCTGCGCCACAGCCCGTGGACGACCGCGCCGGAGCGCGGGCAACTCCCCCATCGTAGCCGACTCCGCGGGCGTCTGCGAACGCGCGCCACCGCCGGGCGCGGCGCGGCGCCAGACCGCCTCGTGACGATGTCGGCGGCGGCACGTAGGGTGCTGACCATGACCTCGATCACGACGAAGGCAGCGACGCCCACGGAGTGGGACGATGTGCAGCGCGCGCTCACCGGTGGCGGAGACGGCGGCTCCTGCCAGTGCGCCTGGCCCGTATTGCGCAACAAGGACTGGAATGTGACCACCAAGACCCAGCGCGTCGACATGCTGCGGGATGAGATCGCCGAGGGTCCTCCCCCGGGGGTCGTCGCGTACGTGGACGGCGATGCCGCCGGTTGGATCCGCGTCGGTCCGCGCCCCTCGCAGAAGCGTCTCGCGCACACGCGCACGATCGTCGCCGCGACCGAGGAGCCGCTCGACGACGAGAGCGTGTGGGCGGTGACCTGCTTCTCGGTTCGACGGGAGCATCGCGGACAGGGGCTGAACACGGCGCTGCTGATCGCGGCGATCGACTACGCCCGGGCGTCGGGAGCACGGATGATCGAGGGATATCCGATCGACACCGGCGCGGTGAAGACCTCATCCAACGAGCTCTTCCACGGCGCGCTGTCGACGTTCCTCGCCGCCGGCTTCACCGTCGTTGGAGAGCTTCGCTCCGGGCGGCCGTTGGTGAGCCTCACGCTCGCCGGCTGAGCGCGCTCCGCACCGTAGCGGAGCACAGCTGCTCGTACGATGGACGGATGCAGAGCCGCACCCGAATCAGCGCCCTGTGGCCGTTCGCGCCGTACGTTCTGGTGTCGCTCGTCCACGTGATCGCCCTCGCGACGGGGAGTGCGCTCACGACGCCGACGAAGGCGCTCCTGATGCCCTTCCTCGCGATCCCGGTGATCCTCGACTGGCGTCGGCTCGCGCCGCGCGGAGCGGCGGTGCTGCTGCTCGCGGCCCTGTTCTTCTCGTGGCTCGGCGACGAGGCCGGCCTGTTCTTCCCCTTCGCTCCGGAACTGCCGCTCATGCTCGGCTTCTTCGGCATTGCACACGTCGCCTACATCACGCTGTTCCTGCGCCATCTGCGCATCCGCCCCTTACCGCTGTGGACACTCGTCTACGTCATATGGTGGCTGCTCATGATCCTCGTGCTGGGCCCGCACACGGGCTCGCTGCTCGGTGCCGTCGGCGCGTACGGCGTGATCCTCGCCGGCACCGCGGCCACGTCGGCCCGCTGCCGTCCTCTCGTCGCCTGGGGCGGAGTGTTCTTCCTCGCGAGTGATTCGATCCTCGCGTTCCGCCTGTTCCTCTCAGAAGTGATGCCCGGCTGGACCAGCCCTGCCGTCATGGTCACCTACACGCTCGGGCAGGGCCTGATCGTCGCCGGCGCCCTCCTCTCGCTGCAACGCCAGCGAGCCGACGCGCAGGCGGGACTCGCAGAGGTGCGGGTATGAACGCCGCCGAACCGTGGGCGAGCGGCCCCGTCCGCATCGACAGCTGGCTCTGGGCGGTACGCGCGTTCAAGACCCGATCGGCTGCGACGACGGCATGCCGTGCGGGGCATATTCGCCTCAACGGCGATCGGGTCAAGGCTGCACAGACCGTCAAGGTCGGGGACGAGGTGCGGATCCGCGTGAGCGGGTTCGATCGGATCCTGGTCGTCCGGCACACTCTCGTGAAGCGCGTCGGGGCTCCGATCGCCGCGATCGCCGCGGAAGATCGCACGCCCGCGCGGGATCCCATGGCTGCCCTCGCCGTGCGCGATCGCGGTGCCGGGCGCCCCACGAAGCGCGAGCGTCGAGACATCGACAGGCTACGTGGACGGGAGCATGACTGAACACGGCTGTGGTCTCTCGGGGCGGTTCAGTGAGGCGCGAGCTCCAGCAGGAAGCGAGACCCGGCACGCCGCGTCACCTTCACCTGAACCGCGACGACGACCAGGGCATCGATTCAGGGCTCCGCGTCGGCCTCGTCCAGTTGGTCGAGCAGCCAGCGCACCGGGCGCACCTCGGCGCCGAGCGCCGTCGCCCGCTCCCCCAGCTCGCGATCACTCGTGACGACGATCACCCGATCCTCCGCATCCCGTCGAGATGCAGCGGCCGCCACAATCGCATCGTCGCCCGCACCGGGCGCGCGGACCACCTCGACCGCGCAGGACACGTCGGCGCCGCCTGCCGGATCCTCGACCGACCTCGCCTGCCCCTCCGCGACGAGCACGATGCGCGGATGCCACAGCGTCGAATCCAGCGCGATCTCCCGCGCAGGCACGCCTCGGCGCCCCCACGCGTCCAGACGATCACGCAGCCGGGCCGTGGCCCCGGCGCGGTCCTTCCACCAGCCATCCGGCACCGCCCCGACCACGTTGGCGGCATCGACGACGATCGCCGGACGCACGTCCAGCAGGGGACGCAGCTGAGGCCAGGCATCCGCGAACCCTGGGTGCAACGGTCGCTCGTCGACCTCGGCCACCGGCACCCATTCGAGCGCCAGACTCTCCGGATCGCTGATCACCGG
>JAFDWM010000164.1 GCA_018268455.1 Actinomycetota bacterium
AGCGACGCGGAGAGCAGGCGGTCGCTGAGCAGCAACTGCAGGGCGCGCCGCTCCCCCACTGCGCGAGCGAGCTGGGCGCTCACCGAGAGGTCGGGAGTGAGCCCGACGTTGGCGTAGAGGCTGCCGAGCTGGGAATCGGTGCCGATGACGGCGTAGTCGCTCGCGAGCAGGATCCCGAGTCCGCCACCCGCCGTCGTGCCGTGCGCAGCCGCGACGACGGGGATGGGCGCGTCGACGAGCGCGGTGATGCCGGAGTTGATGACCTTGGCGAGCCGGTCGATGTCGGAGCCCCCTGCCATGGTCGTGGCCATGTCGATCACATCCCCGCCGGCCGAGAATCCCCGGCCCGCTCCGTCGATCAGGATGGCGCCCACCGCACTGTCGCCGACGGCGGCGTTGGTCGCCTCCGCCCAGGCCTCGGCGAGGTCGGCGTTGAAGGCGTTGAGCCGGCGCGGGCGGTTCAGCGTGATGCGGGCGAGTCCGTCGTCGACGCGGTACAGCAGCGGGTCGGTCATGGGAGCCCCCTTCGGGATCGGCGGTGATCGTGGCGGTGCGGGACCGCCTGCCCAGACTACCCGCGCCCGCGTGCTCGGTGGGACTGAGTTCCAGATCGGGCGAACCTCAGGCTCACCCGCCTCGGACGCGTCGACGAGAAAGCCCCCGAGGCGGCGGAACGCACCTCGGGGGCCTCGCGGCGGCGATCGGACGCCGCCGCGGCTCGCGCGATCAGTATCCGGCGGCGGCGAAGGTGATCACCAGCGACACGGACATGATGATCAGCCACAGCACGGTCAGGGCGTAGCCGATCGCCAGAGCGGCGATCGCGAGCCCACGACCGGGCCTACCGTCGCGCTTGATCTGCGCGAGCGCGATGTGCCCGCAGATGATGCCGGCCAGTGGCACCAGAAGCGAGCAGATCAGGGCGATGAGGGCGAGCGGGTTCGCGCCCACCGTGGCCGCCTGCGGAGCCGAAGCCGCGCCCGGCGCCGGCAAGGGGGCCGGAGCGGCCGCCGCAGCCGGCAGTGCGGATGCGGCCGGCCCTGCCGCGACCGATGTCGCGAGCGGGGTGGCCGCGAGCGGCGGGGTGGCAGGCGGTGTCTGGAGGTTGTCGGACATGAGATGTGCCTTTCGTGCGGGATGAAGAGAGAGGGAGAGGACCGTGCCGGCGGAGGTGACGGGATCAGAAGGCGGCGGAGAAGCTGCCGAGGATCCGGTCCGCAGCGGCGAGATCATCGACCTTCGGCGCCTGCAGGGTGACGAGCACGACATATCCGCCGGACTTCGCCTGCGCCGAGACGACAAGCGCGTACGACTTGGAGGGGCCGCATCCCGACCACATCGCGAGCTGCCCGGTGTGCACGCCGTCGTCGTATTCGCTCGTGCCCTCGGGCTGGCAGCCTTCCGCGGGCAGCCCTGAGGCCATCCCTTCCATGATCTGCGCCGGCGTGACCTTGCCGACGGCGTCCTTCGACGCGTAGATGCTCACTCCCGGTGCGCCCCAGCCGTTGAGGAACGCATTGATGTCGGGAGCAGCGGAGAGCAGCTTGTACTCGTTGCCGCCGTCGTCGGTGAACGGCGCGCCCTGGGTCTGCTTCCAGGCGGCGGGCACCTGCACCGACACCGTGCCGGAGTCGTCCTTCACCGTGATGAAGTCACCGCTCGCGACCTGACTTGACCCGCTGTCCGCACCCGTCGCCGTCTCGATCGTCTTCTGCGCCGCGATCGGCTTTCCATTGAACTGGCCGCGGTAATAGGTGCTGTCCGCCGGACGGTACAGCTCGACCGAGAGCGTCGCGTCCTGCCCGTGCGTGCGCAGCACACTGCAGTAGTCCGACATGGTCCCATCGGCGCCCAGCGAGACGCCCTCCATCTTGGTGAGCAGATCGCCACCCTCGATCCCCGCCTTGTCCGCCGGGGATCCCGACGCCACAGAGCTGACCCAGATGCCCAGGCCGTTGCCCTCCTCGTCGGTGAGCGCGGTGCCGTTGATGCCGAGGCTCAGCACGGGCTTGCCCTTGGCGAGCTCGGCGATCGCCTTCTTCGCCTCGTCGCGGTGGATGGCGAGGTTCGTGTCGTACTGGTCATTGCCCGCGTAGTTGACACCGACCAGCCGGCCGTCCTTGTCCACCAGCGGACCACCCGAGTTGCCGGGGCGGATCCGCGCGTCGTGCTCGATGATGTGGTCGAGCGAGGCCCAGGGGGTCTTGCCGACCGTGTCCGCCTTGGACACGATCCCCTTTGTCTCGGTGAAGGTCGGGTCCCCGAGAGGGAAGCCGGCCGCGTAGACGTCGAGGGCCGTCTCGATCGGCTTGTCCCGCCAGCCGAAGTGCGGATATCCGCTGCCCTCCAGTCGGATCACCGCGAGGTCGTAGCATTCGCTGGAAGCCAGCACCTTGGCATTCAGGGTCTTGCCGGTGTCACCGCCGCGCCACACCTTCAGCGTGCCGGCGCCGACCACGACGTGATTGTTGGTGACCGCGAGACCGTTGTCGTCGATGAGGAAGCCGCTTCCGCGACCGGCAGCCTCGTAGCCGCCCTGTTCCGGATCGACGAACGTTCCGACCGCTTCGATCTGGATCGTGGCCTTCTGGACGTCGTCGAATCCGACGGCGCCACCCGAGGCGGATCCCCCGAAGGGGAGCGGCAGGGCGCAGCCGG
>JAFDWM010000165.1 GCA_018268455.1 Actinomycetota bacterium
GCCGGATCCGCCGGATCCGCCGAGCTCTCTAGTTCCATCGCCGCACCCGGAACCATCATCGCCAGCGCGGCGGCGAGAGCGCCCGTGCCGCAGCCCAGATCGACGGCGACCGCGCCGGGCTGCTCAAGGAGGGACGTGAGCTCGCCGGCGCGCTCGCGCATCACGTCCAGCAGCACGCGCGTGCCGATGTCGAGGCGGTCGCCCGCGAACGCCCCGCCGTGCGCGCACAGCGTGAGGCCGAACTCGGCATGGGTCGACGCGACGGGAAAGGGCGGATCCGCCGCGACCGCACGTGGATCCGTCGCGATCACGAGTCGCGACTTGCGCTCCGCGCGCTGCGGCTGCACCTGCCCGAAGTACCGGCCGAGCACCTGGTTCTGCGCGAGGGTCATGTGCTTGACCCGGCCGCCTGCGATGAGCACCACCCCGGGATCCGCCCAGCGCGCGATCGCGTCGGCCACCTCCTCGAGTTCGGCGAGCCCCTTCGGCAGCTGCAGCAGCACGAGCCGGGCTCCGCGCAGGAGGTCGGCGTCGAGCTCGTGCGCGGTGAAGCCGGTCACCCCGAGCTCGTCGGCATTGCGGACCAGGGCCCGACGGCCCGTGACCAGATCCTGATGCACGCGCACACCGTCGAATCCCGCGTCCTCCAGGGCCAGCGTGAGCGCGCCATACCCGTCGCCGATCACGGCGATCGCGGATCCGTCGATCCCCCGCTCCGTCGCCATGCCGACCGCGCGGGCGACCAGGAGTTCGTCCGTCGCATCCCAGGCCTGCAGATTCGCCGCCTCGACATCGGGGAACCGGCGCAGGCGCGCGTACGGGAACTCTGGCACCCGATCAGCGTACGCGGGGCGGTCCGACGACTTCGCGTTCGGAGAACGGCGACCTACTGATCGCGGCGGGTGCGCTGCCAGAGACGGCAGCCGGCGAGGCGAAGAACTCGACGAGCGTCGGCGGATCCGCCCACTGGATCCCAACTTCGGAGCCAGGGTGCGACACGCCGTGCTTCGGGGTGTGTCTAGCGGCGTGTCGCGGGTCAGCTCCGAAGTTGGGTTCCCCGAGGGGCAGGACCGGGCCAGGATCCGAGTCTCGGGTTCCCCGAGGGGCAGGACCGGGAGCGGGATCCGATCAGCCCCTCATTCGCGGGTCCTCGGTGGGGTCGCGGAACATCGGCGGGCAGCCGGCCACCACGGCCGAGGGGCTCAACTCGAAGTGCCACGCCTCGTTGTCGTATGTGCGGCACAGTCCGAACTGCGCGCCCTTGCGGTTCAGCCAGTCGGCGGCGTCGTACGGCGAGATGTCGGCAGCCTCGCCCCGCACGTGCTGCGACGTCGTCGGCGTGCCCACCCACCGGGCCGCCTCCTGCTCGGATCCGTACGTCGTCACCGCGTCCCGCAGCAACCACGCCTGGTAGGCCTTCGACCGCCAGCCGCTGCCGATGCGCAGCTCTATGCCGTCTTCCTCCGCCGCCGCGAGCGCGTCCTGCAGCGCGGAGCGCAGCGCCGGGTCGAGTCGGGCGACCGCGGGCGCGGATCCGTCCGACAGCGACAGCGAATCGCCGTCGGCGATGTACCCGTCCTCGGCGGTGGGAGTGCCGCCGGAGCGGGCGGCCTCGGATCCCGCAGCGTCGCCGAAGGTGATCGCATCCGGGTAGTCCGGCCGCGACGTGATGTTCGCGGTGACCACGGCGGCGGCCGCACCGGCTGCGATCACGACGAGCACGAGCAGGGTCACGAGCAGCCGGAACAGCCGCGGGCGGCGCCGAGGCATCTGCCCGTCGCCCGTGGCGCGGTCGTGCGGCGGCAGCGCGGGCGGATCCGGGATGCGCTCGGATGCGGTGTCGGGACCCCGGCGGGTGCTGGTGTTCGTGTGCATGCCCTCCACCTCATCGACGCGCATGTTGCGAGCGCGTACCGGATTTCGCATACGCTCGCGATACATCCGGGTGCCTAGGCTTCTGGCATGCGCGTGTTGATCGTGGAGGACGAGTCCGCCCTGGCCGGGGCCATCCGCGACGGTCTGCGCCTCGCCGCGATCGCCGCCGACACGGTCGGCCACGGCGATGCCGCACTCGAGCTGCTCGACGTGAACACCTACGACGTGGTGGTGCTCGACCGCGACATCCCCGGCCCGAGCGGAGACGACATCGCCCAGGCCATCGTCGCGAGCGGATCCGGCCTGCCGATCCTCATGCTCACCGCGGCCGACCGCCTCGACGACAAGGCCGCAGGCTTCGAGCTCGGCGCCGACGACTACCTCACGAAGCCGTTTGCGCTGCGCGAGCTGATCCTGCGCATCCGGGCGCTCGCCCGCCGCGCGCCGCGCTCGACGCCGCCCGTGCACGAACTCGCCGGGATCACCCTCGACGCGTTCCGCCGCGAGGTCTACCGCGACGGCCGCTACGTCGCCCTCACCCGGAAGCAGTTCGCGGTGCTGCAGGTGCTCGTGGAGGCGGGCGGCGGCGTGATCAGCGCAGAGGAGCTGCTGGAGCGGGCATGGGACGAGAACGCGGATCCGTTCACGAACGCCGTGCGCATCACGGTCTCAGCGCTGCGCAAGCGGCTCGGCGAACCGTGGGTGATCCGCACCGTGCCCGGCGTCGGGTACCGGATCGGCACGGAGGATCCCGACGAGCCGGA
>JAFDWM010000166.1 GCA_018268455.1 Actinomycetota bacterium
GAAGACCTCGACCTCTATCCGCGAACCCGCACCCGACCCTCGACTACACCCTCAACTGCGAAGAGCCGGCAAAGATTGTTACGCCCGCGGCGAGCGACCACAAAAACGATTCGACGAGGACGATTGCCACGAGGTCTCGATAGTGGGCACCTGCGTGAAGGCTTCCGGCGGTCTCCATCCGCCGTCGCATCATCCCACTCAACGCCACAAGTCCGAAGACGATGACCACTGCGGGTGCCGAGATGGCTGCGACCCGACTGGCGTACTCCCGAGCGAAGTCGAACTGCTGGCCAACCGTCGGATTGAGAGGCGCTATCTGAAGCGATGCTTCGTCATTTCCGCTGCTCGCAACCACGCCCAACGTGTACTGGTCGGGATCCTTCGAGGGTGGCCAGACGCTGAACCAGCATTCCGAAGCGTTCTCGTTCGAGTCGCGAACAACGACAATCGCGTTCGCCAGGCGAGGGTCCCGACCATCCTGTTCCGAGTACTTGTAGACTCCTTCGACAGCTATGGAACCGCTGAGGCTTTCCAGCACGCTTCCGCGGGTCGCCTGCCATCTCTCAGACAGCTCCTCAGGTATGTAAACTCCACCCGACCGGATGTCAGGGAAATCGAGCATGCCGGCGACACCGGGACTCACCGCGAACAGAGGAACTTCCACGCGTGGCAGCGCGGACATCTTTATCGAGCCGAGTTCCCAGATCGCGCCCGCGTTGTCGACCGCGTTGAGTCTTGCAAGGTCCGAACAAGCGGTTGGATTCACTGCTCCTTTCGAGACGAGCACGCGGACCGAACCGGCTTGCTGACGCACATCCCTAGCTCGTGACTGCAGTGACTGAATCGAGAGAAGATCGAATGAGATAAGGGTCAGTGACAACAGCACAACAACGAGAGCGAGTAGCCCTGCCCGACTGGTACCGGATTGAAGATTACGAAGCGCTTCGCCACCAAGAACTCTGAACCGCATCAACGAGCCGACCCGATGCTAATTTCCGTCTTGCAGGCCTTCACGGTCTCCTCATCATGCGTTGCCACCAGTACTATCGCTCCTGCGTCAGCCAGACTTGAGAGAACCGAGTTCACCATTCGCGCAGATCCTCGGTCGAGTTGCGCCGTGGGCTCATCGACCAGAAGCAGGTCAGGTGCGGACGCCACCGCGCGGGCCAGCATCAAACGCTGGGCCTCCCCACCAGATAGTTCTGAGAAAGGCCGGGCGGCTCTCCCGTCGAGGCCGAACTTGTTCAGGAGCGAATCCGCTTGAGCATCGGCGTCTTTTCGACGGACTCCACGCGCGAGGAGCGGAAAGGTCACATGGTCTCGTGTAGCGCGTCGTGGCAAACCATAGGGGTTCTGAAACACCCAGTTGGTTCGATCGATATTCTGCCGCTCTACCGTTCCAGCAGCCGATGGCAGCCAGCCGGCAATAATCGACAGCAACGTTGACTTCCCGGAACCAGAAGGCCCTGTGAGCGCCACGACATCGCCTGGATGCAAGCTCGCTTTGACACCGCTGAACAACATCGGTCCATCGCGCCAACGGTGTCCGACATCGTGCAGTGCGAGCTCAGCCTTGTGCGGCGGCATCGCACGAACCTGCCTTAGGGCGCAGCAGTACATCAGCCGGGGGTGCGCCGTCGAACCGAACGAGTGACATGCCCAGATTCGCACCAACGACCGTCACCGGGTAGGTGCTTCCTTGGGAGACCACGCACCCACGAAGCCCTTGAACACCGAAGACGCTTGCGGGCGGCACTGCTGCAACCTGTAACGGTTCGACAAGGCGACTCGTACCGGAGATCGCGGCAGCCTTCCCGTCTTTGTCGACCGTCAGCTTCCCCCGAGAATCTGGTGCGTTGGCAATCTGAGTGAGAACGGCCGGGTCTGTTAGCACGCCCGACTCTGGCAACGTCACGGCGACCTCGAAAACGTTGACGGTGCGCGCGCCGGGAACCAGGCCTTCAGCTGCAGCACGGGTCACTGACAGAGATGACAGTATACGGGCGGTTGTTGCGACGGTGGCTCCGGGGCCGAGCGACTGTCCGACGGTTGCTTCGCAGGTTGCGATCGCCGGGCTGGACGTTGGGACCCACAGAAAGTCGCTGACGTGGAAGAGGCCATCCGAAGACGCCAGACCCTCTGTGTCCTGCAGCGATGTCAGCGCGTCGAAAAGGTCATCGTCGAACTCACCACTGGCCTCGACGGCATAGCCGATAGAGCTCAGAGCACCCCTCAGCGAATCGACGTCTGCTCCCTTATCGCCCCACCCGAGGTCTCGATAGAAGGGCTCTTTGGCCGCCAAAGCTACGACCGGCTTGCCGTTAACCGTGAGCAACGCTTTACCTGATGCCACCGGCATGCCGGGGGTGCAACTACTCTGGGTCACAACCCCCGATACGTACGCCCGAAGCTCAACTCCCGCCGAGAAACTGGGTTCCAGCGGCAAAGCGCGCTCGTCGGAGTAGTCCACCTGAGTTACCGGAAACGCTGTCTCTTTGGGAGTGGGAGCAAGAACACCGCTGGCGGCGGGGAGCATATAGTAAGCGACTACTGCTCCTACCACTGCGCCGCAAGCGAGAGCGAAAGCAACAATTACCGTGATTGCGCGTTTCATCGGATTCCCCGCAGCA
>JAFDWM010000167.1 GCA_018268455.1 Actinomycetota bacterium
TCGCTGTGGCTGCTGCGGTACGTGCCGACCGGAGTGCTGTACAGCACCGACCCGACCGGCGAGAGCTGGGCGCCCAATCGTGCCGACCTGATCCGCGCCTTCGTGCCGGCGGCGGCGTGGGCGCTGCTGGCCCTCGTGGCCGTGAGCGTGCTGGGTGGCTGGCTGCTCGCCGGGCGGGTGCTGCGCCCGCTCGCGATGATGGCCGACACTGCGCGCGCGGTCGGCGAGGGCGACCTGAGCGCGCGGATCGCCCTGCCCGGATCCGACGACGAGTTCCGGCGGCTGTCCGACGTGTTCGACGGGATGCTGGACCGGATCGAGCAGGACATCGAGCGCGAACGCCGGTTCTCCGCGAACGCCTCACACGAGCTGCGCACCCCGCTGGCGATCACCCGCGCCCTGATCGAGGTCGCGGAGCAGGATCCCGACACCGACGTGCCGCGGCTGCTGCGCAGCCTGCGCACCGCGAACGAGCGTGCGATCGCGCTCACCGAGGCGCTGCTGCTGCTCGCCCGCCTCGATGCCCGCCCGCCCGAGCGCACGCCGGTCGACCTGTCACTGGCGGCCGAGGGCGCCGTCGAACTGCTGCACGCCCCGGCCGCCACCCGCGCGGTCACGCTCGAGATCGACGGGGATCCGGTGGTCGTCGCGGGCGATGCCGGCCTGCTCGACCAGCTCGCACTGAACCTCGTGCAGAACGCGATCGCGCACAACCTGCCCTCCGGCGGATCCGCGCAGGTGCGCACGATCGCCGTCGGCGGCCGCGGGATGCTCATGGTGGAGAACACCGGCGCGCCGCTGGATCCTGCGGTCGTCGCAACCCTCGTCGAGCCTTTCCAGCGCGGCGCCCGCCACGCGCGCACCGACGCGGGCGACGCGAACCCCGGCGGGTCCGGCCTCGGGCTCGCCATCGCGCGGTCGATCGTCGACGCGCTCGGCGGCACGCTCGCGCTCACCGCCCGCGACGAGGGCGGTCTGCGCGTCGAGGCGGCCTTCCCGCTCGCGTGAGAGGAACGGCTCGACCGGGGCTCGTCCGTGCGGCCCCGGCCTCGGTCAGCGCTGCTGTCCGAGCGCCGCGAGGTGCTCGCGGATGCCCCGGAAGTGCTCGTTGAGCCGCTCCGCGGCGAGGGTCTTGTCCCCCGCCCGCAGGGCGTCGAGGATCAGCCGGTGCGCGTGCGCGTTCTCGGTGAGGCTGTGCGCCTCGATCCCCGCCTCTTCGTGGATCTGCCGGTACACGTTCCAGAACACCTCGAGCAGGCTGGAGAGCAGCTCGTTCTGCAGCGGGACGTAGAGGAGGCGGTGGAAGTCCTGGTCCTCGTCGATGAAGTGCCGGCCGGCGATCGCGGCCTGCTCCATCTCGGTCACCCGCTCCTCCAGAGTGCTGAGGTACGCGGGCGTCATGGCGTCGACGGCCAGGCCGATGAGCCCCGTCTCCAGCGCCTGGCGGACGTCGACGAGCTCCAGCGCTTCCCGGCCGCCGTGCTGCAGCGACAGGCGCCCGCGGAAGGCGAGACTCGCGCTGAGCGATTCGAAGCTCGTCGACGCGACGTAGGTGCCGAACCCGTGCCTGATCTCGACGACACCGAGCGCCTGAAGCACCTTGAGCGCCTCCCGGACGGTGTTGCGGCCGACGCCGAGGGCGGCGCAGAGGTCGCCTTCGGTCGGCATCGGGTCGCCGACGTTCAGACCGCTGGTCAGGATGATGTCCATGATGTCGTTCTGCAGGGTGCGCATGCGCTCCTGCGCACCGAAGCGTGCCGGCCGCATCGTCGCCGTCTCCGTCATCGCGATTCGTCCTTCGCTGTCGTCTTGTCCATCAATGTAACGGTCCGGCCCGTCGCGGCGGCCTCGTAGGAAGCTCGTGTGATGGCGAGACTCGCCCGGGCATCGGCGAGGCTGTAGCCCGGAGGCCGATGATCCGCGAGAGCGCCGATCAGGCCGTCCAGGAACAGTTCGACGGCGATGACGGAGCTGGCGCCGAACACGGGTGCTGCGCTCTGCAGACCGTCGGTACGGAAGATCGACACCGCCGGCTTGTCGTCGTCCGAGACCGCATGCCCGTGCGAGCCGAGGAGCCGGATCGAGGACGACACGGGCCCATGCCCCGGGGCGGCGGCGACCCGGCCGAGCGTGATGGTGGCGGTGACACCGTGCTCGAGCAGCAGGGAGACCACGGCGGTGTCCTCCACCCCGGCCGCACGGTGGCTTTCCTGGAACAGCGTCGCCGCCTCCGCATAGACGTCGACGACCTCCAGCCCGGTCAGGTAGCGCACGTAGTCGACCGGATAGAGCAGGAAGTTCAGCAGCTCCCCGCCACCGGAGAGGGCCGGATCCGTGACGAGCTCCGGGCGCTCCACGGAGGTCGCGAAGTGGGCTCCGGAGGCGAACCACTCGACGTCGACGTGCAGCGGCAGGCCGAGATGACCCGCATCCACCCAGCGACGCAGGCGCTGCACCGCCGGGGACTGCAGACGGTTGACGACCGAGGCCGTGCCGCGCGACTGCTGCTCGGCGGCGATGATCCGGTCGACCTCGCCCACCGTGACGGCGACGGGCTTGTCGACGAGCACGTTCAGGTCGGCCTCGAGCGCCGCGATCGCCAGCTCCGCGTGCCG
>JAFDWM010000168.1 GCA_018268455.1 Actinomycetota bacterium
TCGCTCAGCCCCACACCCAGCACCATGGCGCCGCGCATCGGCATCCCATCGTCGAGCACGTCGTGGATGACGACGCTCTCGATCTCGGCATCGCCGTCGGCCGCACCGCACACCACCTCGAGCAGTGTGGTGCCGAGGTCTTCCACCACGCGACCGAGGCTGGCACGTGGACGCGTCGTCACTGACATGAGCACAGCCCCCAGGGTAGGCGCCGAGCGTCAGGCCCGCGATGGTGCGGGACGCCCGAATCGAAGGTGGAGTTCGTCGGATGCGACGAAAGGACGGCAGGCGAGAGGGGGGTCATGCGGATCCGGGTTTCAACTGCGCAGGTAGGCGAGGACGGCGAGCACGCGGCGATGACCGCTGTCACTGGCGGCGAGGCCGAGCTTCGCGAAGATGTTGCCGATGTGCTTGCTCACCGCGGTCTCGGTGACGAAGAGGCGGCCGGCGATCGACGCGTTGTCGAGTCCCTCCGCCATCAGGCCGAGCACCTCGCGCTCGCGCGGCGTCAGCGCCCGCACCGGATCGTCGGCGCGGCGGCGGCTCATCAGCTGCGAGATGACCTCGGGATCCATGACGGTCCCGCCGGAGGCGACCCGGTGCAGCGCGTCGACGAACGAGGCGACCTTGCCGACCCGCTCCTTCAGCAGGTAGCCGAGCGCGCCGGCGCCGTCTGCGAGGAGTTCTCCCGCATAGCGGTCTTCGACGTAGGCGGAGAGCACCAGAACGGGGAAGCCGGGGCGCCGGCGGCGTGCCTCGGCGGCCGCCTTCAACCCCTCGCTCGTGAACGTCGGCGGCATCCGCACGTCGAGCACCGCCGCATCGGCCTCGTCGAGGCGGGCGAGGAAGTCCTTGCCGTTGTCGACGGCGGCGATCACATCGAACCCCTCGCTGCGCAGCAGGAGCGCGAGCCCCTCCCGCAGCAGGGTGTCGTCCTCGGCGATCACGATCCGCATGGCAGTTCCGTCCTCAGTACTGTCGGCCCGCCGGCCGGGCTGATGAGCGTCATCGCGCCCTCGAAGGCCTCGAGGCGCTTGCGGATCCCCGCATAGCCTCCGCCCGGCCTCTCGACGGCGCCGCCGATGCCGTCGTCCTCGACGGTGATCTCGAGGACGTCCTCCCGGCGGCGCACGCGCACGGCGGCGGCGGTCGCCGCGCTGTGCTTGTTCACGTTGCTGAGCGCCTCGGCGACGATGAAATAGGTCGCCGACTCGACGGCGGCCGGAACCCGGCCCACCCCGCCCGCCTCGAGCGTGCAGGGCACGGCGCTGCGGCCGGCGAGCGAGGCCAGAGCGCCCTCGAGGCCGAGCTCGTCGAGGATCGGCGGGTAGATGTCGTGCACGGTGCGGCGCAGTGCCGACAGCGCCTCGGTCGCGGCCTCCTGTGCGCGGCGCAGCTGCTCGACGGTCTGCCCGCCCTCACTCTGCATCGAGCGCTCGGCGATCCCGAGCATCATGACGACCGCGACGAGCCGGTTCTGCGCGCCGTCATGCAGGTCGCGCTCGATGCGCCGCAGCTCCGCGGCGTGCGCGTCCAGCGCCGCGGCCCGGCTCAACGTCAGTGCGTCGACGCGCTCGGCCAGACTCGAGCGCAGGGGTGCGGCGAGCAGACGCGAGGAGATCAGGGCCAGCAGGCGGGCGACCGCGGGGATGAGCGCCCAGGAGATCAGCACGTAGACGAGGGCCATGAGCGGCATGGTCGCCGCGAGCGGCCAGGAGGTGACGGGGTACGGCGCGGTCACCGGCTCGTCGGCCGGAGCGTACTGCCAGTAGAACGGCACGGCCAGTGCATTCACCGCACCCAGCGGGATCACGATCGTCACGATCGCGATCGAGAACAGGGGGATGGCGTCGACCGCCAGCCAGAGCGCATCGCGCACGGTCGCCGGGGAGAGCGCGAGCCGGATGCGCTCATCGATCGACCGCAGATCCTGCGGCACGGGCGCGGGGCCCTGGATGCTCTCTCTCCGATAGGCGCCGATGCGCCGGCGCGCGTCGTCGGACCAGCCGTGCAGGACCCGGATGGCTCCGGGCAGCAGGAGGACCCCGCCGGGCACGATCGTGAGCGCCACCAGCACGAGGCCGATGCAGAAGTAGAGGATCGACACGGCGGACGTCACGGCCTCGACGGCCACGAAGCGCCAATCCCGCAGCCAGCGCCGCACCGGTCCCTGAGTCATCCCGTCAAGTCTGCCGGAGCGGGAGGCCCTGCACGGTAGAGCCAGCTGCACCATCCGAACGGTGCCCAGCAGGATGGGCACCGTTCGGTGTCGTTCCTAGCGTCGAAGCATGACCATTTCACCCGCACCGTCCCGGCCCACGCAGGCCGGTGACGCGCTCCGCCTCGAGAACATCGTGAAGACCTACGGATCCGGAGCGAACACCGTCCCCGCGCTGCGCGGCGTCGACCTCGTCCTGGCACGGGGGACCTTCACGGCGATCATGGGACCGTCCGGATCCGGCAAGAGCACCCTGCTGCACAGCGCTGCGGGACTCGATCGGCCGACGAGCGGGCGCGTGGTCCTCGGCGACACCGAGGTCTCGTCGCTCAGCGCACGCCGGCTCACCCAGTTCCGGAGGGATCACGTCGGCTTCGTGTTCCAGGC
>JAFDWM010000169.1 GCA_018268455.1 Actinomycetota bacterium
CCGCACCCGCACCCGCACCCGCACCCGCACCCGCACCCGCACCCGCACCCGCACCGCGCTACTCCCCGGACTCGCCGAGGAGGCTCACGATCGGGATCGCGGAGGTCGTCGGCACGGTCGGAGACAGGATCGTGCCGTCCTCACGCCGGGCCTGGGATCCGAACTGCGGGCGCCCCGGGATCACCGGACCCTGGTTCGCCAGCGGCACGACCGCCGGGGAGTCGACGGACGCCGTGAACGCGACGCCGCGCACCGTGAACGGCACCGGAGCCCCTGAACGCACCGCGACGACCAGCCGGTCGGCGGTGAGCGTGACGTCGATCCAGGATCCGTGCCACTGCAGCGGGTATGCGAGCTCGGGCCAGTCGGTCGGCAGGCGGGGGTCGAAACTGAGCTCCCCATCGTGATCGCGCATGCCGCCGAATCCGCACACGAGCGCGGTCCACACCCCACCCGCCGACGCCACGTGCACGCCGTCGGAGGCGTTGTGGTGCAGGTCGCCGAGGTCGACGTAGATCGCCCTCTGGAAGTACTCATGTGCGAGATCCTGATAGCCGACCTCGGCCGCGAGGATCGACTGCACGACGGCCGACAGCGTCGAGTCGCCCGTCGTGAGCGGGTCGTAGTAGTCGAAGTCGGCGAGCTTCTCCGCCTCGGTGAAGTGGTTGCCCTGCAGGAAAAGCGCCAGCACGACGTCGGCCTGCTTCAGCACCTGGAACCGGTAGATCACCAGCGGGTGGAAGTGCAGCAGCAGGGGCCGCTGCTCGGCGGGCGTGTTCGGCAGATCCCACACCTCGCGCTCGAGGAACAGCGAGTCCTGAGGGTGGATCCCGAGCGCAGGGCTGAACGGGATGTGCATCGCGTCGGCGGCACGCTCCCAGTGCTCGATCTCGGCGGGGTCGATCCGCAGCCGGTCGACGGCGGCCTCGAACGCCTCCGGGGCGTCGGCGGCCATGTCCCGCACCACGCGCGCGGCGAAGCGCAGGTTGTACCGCGCCATCACGTTCGTGAACAGGTTGTCGTTGACCACGGTCGTGTACTCGTCCGGGCCGGTGACACCGTGGATGTGGAAGGTCTCGACATCACCGCCGCTGCGCCAGAACCCGAGCGTCGCCCACATGCGCGCAGTCTCGACGGCGATGTCGACGCCGTCGCGGTACATGAAGTCCTCGTCGCCGGTCGCGCGCACGTACTTGCCGAGGGCGTAACTGACATCGGCGTTGATGTGGAACTGCGCGGTGCCTGCCGCATAGTAGGCGCTCGCCTCCTCGCCGTTGATCGTGCGCCACGGGAACAGCGCCCCGGCCTCGTTGAGCTGGCCGGCCCGGCGGCGCGCCGCCGGCAGCATACGCACGCGGGCGCGCAGCGCGTTGCGGGCCATCTGCGGCGACGTGTACGTGAGGAACGGAAGCACGTACACCTCGGTGTCCCAGAAGTAGTGACCGCCGTAGCCGGATCCGCTCACGCCCTTCGCGGACACCCCTGCCCCGTCGGCGCGTGCGGCCGCCTGCGCGATCTGGAACAGGCACCACCGGGTGGCCTGCTGCAGGTCGTCATGACCGACGATGCGCACGTCGCTGCGCTCCCAGAACGCGGTCAGCCAGGCCGACTGCTTCGCGAACTGCGCCTCGACGCCCTCCACCGCGGCGCGGTCGAGGGTGCGCCGGCAGCGGTCGATGAGCTCGCGCGCGGGCACGCTGCGCGAGGTGTGGTAGCTGACCAGCTTGGTCACGCGCGTGGGCACGCCGGCCTTGGCCTGCACCCGGAACACGTTCTTCGCGATGTCGGCCTCGACCGAACGCCGCGCGGTGAACTCGTTCTCGGTCTCGACGAGGTGATCGGCCGCGACCGCCAGGGTCATCCCGGAGTTGGCCACCCGGTACGACAGCGCCGAGCGGTGTCCGTCCTGCCAGAAGTCGGCGGGCTGCAGCACGCGCTCACCGAACCGCTCGGCCTTGCGCGGATCGAACCCCGCCTTGGCCTCGGGCCCGTGCACCGGCGCCCCGCCGTACACGTCCTCGCCGTCCTGCCTGTTGATCAGCTGACACGAGATCGTCACCGGGGCATCAGCGTTCTCGACCGTGACCTCGAGCCGCAGCACGGCGAGGTGTCGCTCCTCGAAGGAGACGATCCGCTCGTCACGGATCCGCACACGCTTGCCCGACGGCGTCTCCCAGAGCACATCGCGCTCCAGGATGCCGGTGCGGAAGTCGAGCGCACGCCGGTATTCGCGCACGTCGGCCTCGTCGAACGCGAGCGGTTCGTCGTCGACGTACACGCGCATGACCTTGGCGTCGGGTGCGTTCACGATGGTCTGACCGACCTCGGCGAAGCCGTACGCCTGTTCCGCGTGCCGGATCGTCCACGTCTCGTGCAGCCCGTTGATGAACGTGCCGTGCTCGAGTGCGTTGCGCCCTTCGATGTGGTTGCCGCGCAGGCCCAGATAGCCGTTGCCGACGCCGAAGAGCGTCTCGGCGACGCCGGGGTTCTCGTGCGGGTAGCGGGTCTCGATGAGACGCCACGGGTCGATGGGGTGGCGGTCGCGATCGATCATGCGGTGCTCTCTCTGCTGCGGGTCGGAC
>JAFDWM010000016.1 GCA_018268455.1 Actinomycetota bacterium
ACAGCGCCTCCTCGAAGTAACCGCGACGCCCGAGAACTGCGTACTGCGCCATTGCTTTGTGGCCCGCGGACAGCAGGAACCGGTCACGATTCGGGTCCTTCGCGGCTTGCGGGTTGACGCGCATGGTCACGAAATACAAGGCGGTCACGATGTCGATGCACGAGAGCGCCCCGCCGAGGTGGCCAGAACCACCTGCTCGCACCATCCGCAGGACGTTGAGGCGCGCGAGCTCCGCCTCGATCTGCAACGGGACGGCATTCATACGCGAGTGTTCTCGGTTTCATAGTCGTACAGTGCGGCGAGCTTCGGCGCACTCCGCTCGTTCTCCGCGTACGACACCGAAAGGTATTCGCGAACGAGTCGCTTGACCGACTCGACGCCCGTGACCTGGGCTCCGAACGCGACCATGTTGGCGTCGTTGCTCAGCTGCGCGCGCTCGGCTTGGTACGCATCCGTAAGCAGGGCGCAGTACGCGCCGGGAACCTTGTTCGCCGAGATGGAGACCCCGATGCCGGTGCCGCACATCACGACACCCCGCTCTACCTCGTTCGCCGCGACGCTTTCGGCCACCGCGATGGCCGTCTTCGGGTACAGCGGGTCGTCGGAGCCGAAATCGCGAACCTCGTGGCCGAGCTCACGAAGGTAATCAGCGACGGCATCCTTGAGGGTGGTTGCGTTCGGGTCGCAGCCGATTCCGATCAACATGCGTGTCTCCTATCTATACCTGTATAGCTTTGTCTAGCTGAGAATAGACGGAATCGTCGTAGGATGGAAGAGCGGACCGAATAGGCCACTCAACAACCTGGGAAGACAGCATGCCCAAAGATGCCCACCCCACTCCGCTCGACAGCGCGGACGTGATCCTCTCCGACCTCGACGGAGTCGTATATCGCGGCGCAGCCCCCATCCCGCACGCCATCGCGGCCCTGAACTCGGCGCGAAAGAGTAAAACGGTGGGGTTCTTGACGAACAACGCTTCTCGACTGGCGGCAGACGTGGCGGAGCAGCTGGTGTCGATGGGGCTGCGCGCTGACGCGGATGATGTCGTGACCTCTCCTCAAGCGACGCTCCTGCTCCTATCCAAGGTGGTCGAGCCGGGGGCGTCGCTGCTGGCCATCGGTGGTCCGGGGCTGACAGTGGTGCTCGAGGGGGCGGGGTACCGGCTTGTTCGCACGGCGGACGAGAACCCCGACGCGGTCGTACAAGGTTTCTCACCACGCGTGAGCTGGGCTGACCTAGCCGAAGCGACTTATGCTCTCGCCTCCGGGATTCCGTGGGTCGCGACGAACCTCGACGCGGCGCTCCCTCTCGAGCGCGGTCTGGCGCCCGGTAACGGTGCGCTCGTTGCCGCGGTCCGCGCTGTCGTGAACCGTGAACCTCTGGCGGCCGGAAAGCCCGAGACGGCGCTGTTCGATGCCGCGCGCGAGCGATTTCTCGGCTCCCGATGGCTGTTCATCGGCGACAGGATAGACACGGACATCAGAGGCGCAAAGCGATCCGGGATGAGCAGCGCTTTGGTTTTCACCGGCATCAGCCGCCCTCAGGACGCCTTCGCCGCACCTCCCGATGCGCGACCCGACTTCATCTTGCGCGATCTGCGTGATCTCACCTTGCCGTACCCTTCGACCCGACTCACGCGCAACGACCAGTTCCTCACATCGACCGTCGCTAATTCAGTAGTCGCCGCAGAAGGCCGAAGGATCCGTCTCGTCGCCCCAGGAGATGAGCCGATGAATGTGATCCGAGCCACAGCGGCCCTCGTCTGGGAGCACACAGTGACGTTCGACAGTCCCAGGCTTGACGCCGAGCTCCGCGAGGTCATCGCCGGGACCCTCGACTAACACCGTCGACCAGTCACTTCTCAGCGAATGCCGTCGTCATGCTCTGCGAAGATCCGCAGGAGAACAACGTCCACCCACCTAGCCGGAGGGCTGACGTCGATGTACTCCCGGTCGCTCGGCTCCGACGACTCGCAGCGCGTCACGCACGCACCTCTCCGCGTTACTGCATGTGAGGGACTGTCTGATTAACGGTGGATCTGGTCTGGCCTGACTGAAAGGAAGGGCGATGACCGATGTCATCGAGATGATCGATCCTGTGACGGGAGAGATCATCGATGAGCAGCAGCTCGCGGAGCAGCTGCTGAAGCAGGCGAAGGAACAGGGTGTCGACCTCGTCGGCCCCGACGGGGTGCTGAACGGGCTCACCAAGCGGGTGCTGGAGACAGCGCTCGAGGCGGAGATGACCGAGCATCTTGGCTACGAGAAGCACGGCAACACGATCGCCGAGAACGCTCGCAATGGGATCCGTTCGAAGACGGTGCTGACCGAGGTCGGTCCCGTCGAGATCGACGTTCCCAGAGACCGTGAGGGGTCGTTCGAGCCGAAGATCGTGAAGAAGCGGCAGCGGCGCCTGACCGGCGTCGATGAGATCGTGCTGTCGTTGACCGCGCGGGGGCTGACGACCGGCGAGGTGGCGGCGCACTTCGACGATGTCTACGGGGCGTCGGTGTCGAAGGACACGATCTCGAGGATCACCGACAAGGTCATCGAGGAGATGACCGAATGGCAGAACCGTCCGCTGGATCGCGTCTACCCGGTGGTGTTCATCGATGCTCTGGTGGTGAAGGTCCGAGACGGGCAGGTGCGGAACAAGCCGTTCTATATCGCCGTGGGCGTTACCGTGAACGGGGAGCGCGACATCCTCGGGATCTGGGCCGGCGATGGCGGGGAGGGGGCGAAGTTCTGGCTCGGCGTGTTGACGGAGATCAAGAACCGTGGCGCCGAGGATGTCTGCATCGTCGTCTGTGACGGGCTGAAGGGTCTGCCGGAATCGATCAACACCGCCTGGCCGCTCGCGACGGTGCAGACCTGCATCATCCATCTGATCCGCAACACGTTCCGGTTCGCGTCTCGCCATTACTGGGAAGAGATGGGCAAGGACCTGCGTCCTGTCTACACGGCGCCGACCGAAGCGGCCGCTCGTGAGCGATTCGTGGAGTTCGACGCGAAATGGGGTCAACAGTATCCGGCGATCAGCAAGCTCTGGCAGAACGCCTGGAGTGAGTTCGTGCCGTTCCTGGACTGGGACGTGGAAATCCGACGGATCATCTGCAGCACGAACGCGATCGAGTCACTCAACGCCCGGTACCGCAGAGCAGTCCGCGCACGCGGGCACTTCCCGAACGACGCCGCCGCGCTGAAATGCCTCTACCTCGTGACCAGATCGCTTGACCCGACCGGGCGCGGCAGGGCACGCTGGGCGACGAGATGGAAGCCGGCGCTGAACGCGTTCGCGATCGCATTCGAAGGCCGAATCAACTAATGAACGCCAAACCAGATCCACCGTTTATCGGACACACCCGGCGTCAGCGGAGGAACCGGCGTCCAAGACCAGGCCGTCGCCGAAGCCGCCGCCAGCGCCTTCTGAGACCGACCCGCACCGAACCCGGCCTCCGGCCGGCACGGGGCTGGATGCGTGCGTCGTCGACGTAGACGGTCACGGCTCGGACCTGACGGCCAACCAGCACCTCCTCGGCGCAGCACCCGAGATCATGGCGGCCGACGTCCTCGCGTCCAAGCTCCCGTAGTCCGCCAACGCACGAGACGATCGCGCCCCTCCGAGCCGTCGCCAGGTCGCGACGCAACGCCACGCTACGTTGCCGAGCGGTGCGAGGCCTATCGACACACGGACAGGATGCCGGCCGCGGGGGTCCGTCGCAGAGGAGAGCGACGTCGGTGTCGGGCAGAGCCGTGAGGCCAGCGCATCGCGCGACCACCAGAACCGAACCGCCCCTGACCTGCGTTTCCGCGGGTCAGGGGCTGTTCGCCGGAGCCCCCCGTGGGAATCGAACCGACGACCTCATCACGTCGGCTTTGCGTCTATCGCTTGATGCGCCCACTGGGCGAACGAGCCGCTGACCTGCACAAACGCCGAGCGTGGGGGACGCCGCCATCCGGTGGTGACCGACGACGACCGACCAGTACCGACCGTTTCACCGGAGCTTGCGGCGGAGTCGAAGCCGAGCAAGCGGAACCATACCGCTGCACCGGCCGCACCGCCAGAGAGCGTCACAGAGTCGAAGGCGGCCGCTGCGGAAAAACGATCGGTTCTGAGCAGACCCCCGTCGCACTGCGCGCCACCTTAGAATCCGGGACAGACCGGATGCTCAAAACCCTTATCGCAAAGCCACGCTGCTCAGAGCTTCGCCGCGGGATTTCCGACGGAACAGTCGCGGCAAACAGGGGCCGACCGAGTGCGTGCGTGACCAATATCGCACCTCTCAATATTGCCTCTCCGCCAGTCGCTCACCTGAACTGACGAGGAGGGACCAGCAATGGACAGCGAGAACGAAGAACAGCCCCGGTTCTACTCCCAGGCCGCGGCCGCCGCGATGCACGCCGAGCTGGAACGGCAGCGGGACATCATCCGCCGGCTGGAGATCCTCAACGGCGCCCTGAACCGTGAGGCTGATCGCCAGGCGGCCGCGAACGACCGGCTGCGCGCCGAGGTCGAACTGTGGCGAGGTCGATACACCCGCATCAGCGGCGACACTTGAACTCTGTTGACGGCAATAGTACTATTAGAGGTAGTAAGAAGGAGAGACCATGAACACCATCAAGACCATCCCGGGCGTCGGAGGACGTCGCTACGTCGTGCGCGATGAGGCCGGCCACGAGCTGGGGGAGGGGGACACCGTTTCGACTTTCCGCGGCGAGGAGGCGCAGCTGCTCAGCATCGCCGCGGCGCCGGTCCCGGGCAAGTCGGCGAAGGTGACCACGACCATCGGCACGCACTACGCCGGCGTCTACGACGTCACGGTCGCAGTCGCGCCACCCGGATCGCTCACCGAGGTCATGCAGGCTCTGCAGAACATCGCATCCGCCGCCAAGGACGGATGCCTCGACGAGTACCGCGCCGCGATCGCGCAGGGCATCAGCGTCGGCACGACCGATGCGCAGCTCCACGATGCCTACCTCCGCGGCCGGAAGGATCTCGGCCCTGTCAACTTCGACTACCTCGGACGAGTGTGGGGAGACGAGACCGACCGCTGAAAACCTTGAACAAGCCCCAATAGTACTAATAGAGTCACCAATAGGAGGGTGTCATGACCACTATCACCACTGCAGGAAACCTGACCGCCGACCCCGAGCTGCGCCATACCCCGAACGGCCGCGCCGTCGTCCGATTCGTCATCATCGAGAACCGACGTCGGCGCACCGCCAACGGAGAGGGCTGGGAGGACGACGAGCCCAACCGCTTCGAGGTAGAGGCATGGGGGCAGATCGCCGAGAACATCGCCGCCAGCCTCCGCAAGGGGCACAGAGTGGTCGTCACCGGCCGCGTATCCACCCGGCGCTGGGCGGACAAGGCGACGGGGGAGTCCCGCACAGCGCAGCGCATCGATGCCGACGTCGACGGCGTGGCGTTCTCCCTGCGCTGGCACACCGTGCAGGCCACGAAGAACGACCACCAGGCCGGGGGAGCAGCGCCGGCCGAGGAACCCAGCATCCCGAGCTGGGAAGTCGCCACGATCCCCGGAGGAGACGAGCCGTTCTAACCCGCGTGCGCGGTGGCGGCATCCACCCACCGCCCCACGCGCCACTAGCCAAAGCACCAGCCCTATTAGTACCATTACCCCTATTGGAGGTTTACCCGTGACCGTTTACACCGTCGCCCTCAGCAAGGGCGGAAGCACCAAGACCACGACCGCGGCCGAAGTCGTCGCAGCGCTCACCTCGTGTGGCCGCCGCGTGCTGGCGATCGACCTTGACCAGCAGGGCAACTTCACCACCCGTCTCGGGATCACCGACGACACCGACGTGTCGGCAGTTGCCTCCGACGTCCTCACGCACGAGTCGAGCATCGCTGACGCCGCCGTACCGTCGCCGAGCGTCCCCGGCGCAGACGTGCTTGTAGGAACTCACGATCTCACCGAGCTCGACCAGAAGCCCGAGGTCATCACCTCGCTGCGCGACCAGCTGCCGCTGATCGCGGGGGAGTGGGACGACGTCGTGATCGACACCCCGCCCGCTCTCGGCCTGGTCACCCTCGCCGCCCTCGCAGCCGCCGACGTCGTGATCGCAGCTGTCGCCTGCGAAACCGAAGCCCTCGACCAGCTCGGACGGCTCGAAGACGTCATCGCAGCGCGAATCGCCCGAGGCATGCGCCCCGGGCAGGCCGTGCACTGGATCGTGCCCACCAGGTACGACCACCGCCGCCTGCTCGACCGCGAGATCGTCGACATCCTGCAGGAGACCTACCCCGGCCGCGTCACCAGCCCCGTGCGCGAAGCTGTCGCCGCCCGCGACGCCTACACCGCAGGACAGCCCGTCAGCCGCTATGCGCCCGACTCGCCGATCGCGGATGACTACTACGACGCGCTCAGGCCCGCGCTCGGCCTTCCCGAGCGTGAGCGCGCCACCGCCGCCCCAGTTCCCGTGAGCGCCTGAGAAGGAGGCACCCCATGGCTAACCCACGCCGCAGCATCCGCGATCGCAACAAGGCCGCGATCGCCCACGAGCCCGACGCCACCCCGGCGCCGGCCGCCGAGCCCACCCCGCCGGCGCCCGCCCCGGCCGCCGTCCAGACCCCGGCGGCCGCCCCGAAGCCGGAACAGCCGAAGTCGTCGACGCCGGCCGCGAAGGCGACCGCCAAGACGAAGTACCCGCCCAAGGTGTCGTTCTACCAGGATCCCGCCGACACGGACCGGATGCGCGCTGCGCTGCTGCACACCATGGCCACGGAGAACTACCGCAACCTCTCCCAGTTCGTGAACGAAGCAGTCATGGAGAAGGTCGCGCGGCTCGAGAAGACCTACAACGGCGGCAACCCGTTCGGAGCGGTCGGCGCGCGCGAGCTGCCGCAGGGCCGCCCGATGGGGGAGTGATCGGCCGGGGGCTGTAGATGCTTCGCAGTTGCACGCTGATGATCGCGGCCGGTGCTGTCGCACTCGCGCTCACCAGCTGCACACCCGCGGAGATCTCGCCCGCGCCGGCCAGCTCGAGCCCGGCGACTGTTGTCGCCGTCGTCGACGGCGACACGATCGACGTCGCGACGTCGACGGGGGAGCAGCGCGTTCGACTGATCGGGATCGACACCCCGGAGATCTCTCGCGACGGAGGAGTCGACGACTGCTATGCGCAGGAAGCGCGCAGCTACCTTGACCAGCTCGTCTATGACCGTGACGTCGAGCTAGTCAGCGACTCCACCCAGCCCAACACCGACCGATACGGTCGGCTGCTGCGCCACGTTCTCATCGACGGCCAGAGCGCAGCGCAGCTCGCGATCGAGGCGGGCGCCGGCACCGAGTACACCTACGACCGCCGGTACGACCGGCAGAGCGACTATCTCGCCGCGCAGGACCGCGCGCAGGAGGCCGGAGCCGGCCTCTGGTCAGCATGTCCGTAGCCGCGAGGAGGATCGCAGTATGACCGAGAACGCCGGGGCGCTATCGCCGGATTGCAGGGACGGGAAGCACCGGGCATGCATCGGGGATGCCTGGGACGTACGCGCCGACCAGCCATGCTCATGCAGCTGCTCGTGCCACGGCACGGGCAGCTGAGGAGTCGCGATCGTGGCCCGACGCTCTGACGTGGACCGGCTTTGGTCGCACATCGTCAAAGGCCCTGACCCTGCCGACTGCTGGATCTGGATCGGCGCCGTAGGCGACGACGGATACGGGAGATTCTGGACTGCCGGAGACGGCATCCGTCAGCGCACGATGCGACCTCAGAGGTTCCTCTATCGCCACCTCACCGGCATTGACCTACCCCCGGCAACGATGTTGCTGCACCGCTGCGATGTGCCCCTATGCGTGCACGTCGACGTCGACCCAGACGTCTCGCACCTGCGAGTTGGGGGCGCCGCTGACAACCAGCGCGACGCTGCGCGCGCGGGACGGCAGCGCAACCGGTTCACGATCGAGAAATACGCGAGTCTCCCGCGCGCCGACCGCGTGGCGCGGTCACGTCGGCTGCGCGATACCGTGCGGGCTCACGGCTGGGACCCGCAGCTGATCGCCCGGGCTCTCAGCGACGCCGGCAGCGAGCACCCGACTCTCTTCTAAGTCGGCGTCTACTTGCGCCCGTCGGCGCGGAGCTGCGCGTCGAGCGCGTCGGTGTAGTAGTCCTCTGCGGCCCCGGAGACCTCGCCCATGCCGATCAGCTCTTCGTCAGATCCGATCGGGGACGGACCCCCGACAAGAGCGTCAAACTTCACGCCGTCACGGATCGCCTTGACGACCTCGCGCAGGAAGTCCGCGCGCTCGGTGTAGCTCAGGAACTTCGTCACGGCGCGCGCGTCCTGAACGATGCGCGCGGCTTCATCCTGCGGGTTGGTAACCATTCGATCCTCCAGACCTAACGCCTGCTACTCCGCGCTCTGCGTGCGCGGCTTGCGGGAACGGGTGGGACGCGCGTTGGCGAGGCCGAGACGCTTTAGCTCGGTCTCGGTCCAGCCGGCAGTCATCGCGTCGCGGCGCGCGGCGGCGACGTTCTTCTGCGCGGCGTCGAGCGCGGCGGCGGCATCCGCGGCTGCGCTGATCGCGCGTTCGAGGGCTTCGCCCTTCTCGATCTTCTCGGCTACCTGAGCTTCTACGACTTCACGAATGTTGAGCGCCATGCGCACAGCATAACCCGCGGTCGGCGTGGGAGGGGAGCGGGGGAGCAGGCGCCGTCACGTTCAGGGCAGGTACAGCTGGGAATGCCACGTAGGAGCAGAACAGCTTGGCGACTGCATCTCGCCTTTTCGAATCTCACTCAGCCTCTCTCTGAGAGACAGCGAGATTCGAACTATGCAGAGTCTCAGGGTCCATACGTCCCAGAGTGCATCTCACCCCATCCGATTCCAGTTGGCCTCCCTCTGACAGACACTGAAATCGGATGCACGTATGCTACGGGCTTCGCCCATAGGTATGATCGGTGCATGCGCGGCGGAGTGGTGTTCTATCGAGGGGCGGGCGCGGCTGCGCGCGCCTACCTCGAATCTGACCACTCGCACGCCGATGAGTACTACCTGGAGAACGGGGATTCCGTCGCGCAGTGGACTGCGCTCGACAGCACGGGTGCTGTCCGCGCGGAGTCCCAGCTGGATGGCGAGACCTATCAGGCATGGGTGGACTGGCGCGACCCGGTGACGGGGGAGCAGCGGGGGATACCGCGCGACGAGGTGCGGGTATCGACTGCCGGCGAGGTTGTCACGCGGCCGGCGTCTCCACGCTTCGCGGAGATGACGGTCAACTGTGACAAGTCGCTGTCGGTCGCCGCTGCGCTGGTCCCCGAGGTCTCGGCTGCGCTCGACGCCGCACAGGCTGACGCTGCGGCCGCGATGGGCGCGTACCTCGCGCAGAACTCCGTGACTCGCGTCGGGCCGCGCGGCGCGCAGGAGTTCGTGCCCGTCGAGCGGTTCGAACAGGTCGCCGTGGTGCACCGCACGTCGCGCGCCGGCGATCCTCACCGCCACATTCACGTGCAGTGGAACACGAGAGTGTTCGCTGACGGGAAGTGGCGAGGGCTGCACACGGCCGCCACCTTGAAGCAGCAGGGTGCGCTTCGCGGAGTCGCGGAGGCCGTCATCAACTCGCACCCTCAGCTGCGCGCTGCGCTGCGTGCCGCGGGGCTCACGTTCGATGCGTCGACGGGCAAGGTCACCGAGCTTGCCAAGCACGCCGAGCTGATGTCGAAGCGTGCTCTCCAGGTGCAGCAGAACGTGACGAAGCTGGAGCGTGAGTGGCGCGAGCTGCACCCGGGGGAGCAGCCGTCGCAGACGCTCCAGCGGGAGTGGGATCAGCAGGCATGGGCAATCGACCGGCCGCACAAGACGCACGACGCGGGTCGCGCTGAGGATCGGTGGATGGGCGAGCTGCGCGACGCGGGCCTCCGCACGTCGGGGTTCACCGGCGGCGGGGGAGAGACCCGCGTCTCGCTCGTCGACGTCGACCGCGCCGACATCGCCCAAGTGGCGATCGCGCAGCTGGAGGAATCGAAGTCGGCATGGTCCGTCGCTGACCTCGAAGGGCAGATCGGTGTCGTCCTCGGACAGTCCGGCGTCGTCGCATCCCGAGCGGACGTCGAGGCCTGGGTGACCGAAACCGCCGATGCGGCGGCGAGCACCCTTCTACGGCTGGACATCGACTACCAGGGCGACGTGCCGAACTGGGTCCGGTGGATCACATCGGAGCGTGTCGTGGCCGTCGAGGACGACCTACGACAGGCGTTCATCGCGCGCGGACTGGAGTCCGCTCTGGTGATGAACGAGCCCGTCCTCGGCAACCTCACGCAGGCGCAGTCCGACGCTGCGCGTGCGCTTGGCAGCGCAGCTCCGCTCGTCGTCGTAGAGGGCGCGGCCGGCGCCGGCAAGACCACGATGTTGAAGACAGCCGCAGAGCTGGCCGAGAGTCAGGGCCGCCGGTTCGTCGTCGTCGCCCCGACGCTGCGAGCTGCACAGGAGGCCGGCGCCGCGCTCGGCACGCCCGCCTTCTCGGCGCACAAGCTCGCGCACGAATACGGGTTCCGCCGTGACGCTTACGGCCGGTGGACGCGCCTGTCTGTCGGTGACCTGGACCCGTCGACCTGGCTCGAGTATCGCGGCCCGTCCGACGGCTTCCACGTCGACCCGAGCACGCGCATCATCGTCGACGAGGCCGGCATGATCGATCAGGACATCGCGCACGCGCTCGTCCAGATCTCGAACGAGAACGGCGCCGCTCTCGCGCTCGTCGGTGACCGCGCTCAGTTGCCGGCGGTCGGGCGAGGCGGCGTGCTCGACATGGCCGTCGACGCCCACCCGACGCCGCTGGATCTGACCGACCTTCACCGGTTCGTCACGCCCGACGGCGGTCTCGACGCCGAGTACGCCAGCCTCACCCTCCAGATGCGATCCAGGGAAGCGCCGGCCGAACTGTTCGACCAGCTCCACGAGCGCGGGAACCTCGTCATCCACGAGACAATGGACGACGCACGCGCGGTCATCACCGACGACGCGATCGCCCGGGCACGCGCCGGCTCCTCGGTCGCGATCGCCACGGCGACGAACGAGGAGGCCGCCGCCCTCAATGCGCTCATCCAGCAGGCGCACGCGCAGGCCGGTCACACCACAGCGGCCGCCGTCGAGATCTCCGGCAGCGATCTGTTGACGCTGCGCAACGGCGACCGGCTCATGACGCGCAAGAACGATCGTGACCTGGGGGTCGCGAACCGCGATGTCTGGAACGTGAAGCGCGTCCACCGCAGCGGCGAGGTCACCGTGACGGACGGAAAGCGCACCGTCAAACTCCCTGCGTCGTACGTGAAGGAGCACACGCACCTGGCCTACGCCTCCACCGAGTTCGGCGTGCAGGGCGCCACCGTGCAGGCCGGGCACGGCATCGTCACCGACTCGTCGACCGCATCGGCCGTGTACGTGTCTGCGACTCGCGGCCGCGAGTCCAACACGCTGCACGTCGTCGCAGAAACCCGCCTTCAGGCGCGCGAGCTGTTCGTCGACGCGATGACACGAGAGGCCGGCGACCGTGGCGTCGAGATGAAGCGCGCCGGCGCCGTCCGAGACCTGCAAGGCACGTCGGGCACGCGCACCCGCACCGAGAGCCAGCGTGCACAGGCGGCATGGTGGGGCGTCGACGTCGACAAGCCCGCGCCGCGCCCTGCCGCGTCCGCCAGGAAGTCGACGCGCGAGACCGACCGCGACGCTGAGACCGCCCGCAAGAGGCAGTCCACGCGACCGGCAGACGCCACGGCCCGCACCGCCCGAGATGCCGAAGCGACCCGGGCTGCGCGCGACGCCGCCAAGGCTCGTCGACGGGTGCGCGATCGCGGGCAGGAGCGATAGCCTCCGATGCATGGACGCGGCGACGATGCACCTCAAGGCCATTACGGAAGCCTGGGAGGACGACAACGAGCGGGCGCGGGAACTAGCTGAACGGTGGCCGGAGCTGGCGCGCGCTGTGAACAACGGCGCAATCTGGGTCTCGATCGCTGATCCTCAGTAGACATGACCGGCCGCGCGATCGCGGCCAGGAGCGCTAGAGACCTACCCGTCCGCGACCCGAGTCACGGCACTGGCCCAGACCCACGTGTGATGAACCACTGGGCTCCCGGGCGGCGACCAGCGCACCAGCACCGCATCCCGTGTCCAGGCGATCGCCACCGCCTGGACGAGCTGCGGATCGGAGACGAGCACCTGGTGCGGAATCCACGCGGAGACGGGAACCGGCGTCACCGCGTCCTGCCGGCGCCCGGAGCCCCGCAGCTCGTCGTCGCTGAGCCCGACCGGATGCGCGACCCAGCGGAGCCGGCGGTTCACGTCCGTCAGCTCCTGCGCGAGCAGCGATTCATTGGGCTTACCCATGCCGCACACGATAGTATTTTCGTACTAATCTTGCGAGTCGAGTAACCGCCGATAATAGATATTATGTCAGCTCGTAAGAGGACTATTCGCATGATCTGCAGATAGTCCTCCCCTGATACGCAGATGCCGTACGGCGCGTAAAGTGGACGCGATCTGGGCATTTCACCCGAGCTGGCGATACGCGCCCTCTCCACTCAGCACAAGTCAGTACGAGAGATCGCGGAGATCATCGGCTGGAGCAAGAGCAGCGTCGCGAGAGAACTCAAGGGATCGATGCCCGGAGCCGTCATGCACACCGGGGACATCGACAGGAACGAGCGAGTCGCGAGGGTCGTCGCCTCCGCCTGGGGATCAGGCTTTCCCCGACGCTGAACGGGTGTCCGAGGCCGGGCGTATGCTGGAGAGGTAGACGGAAGGGGATCTCATGACTAAGACGGCAGTCGCCCCCGAGATCGTGGATTTCGACCCGATGGTCTACGACATCATGCGCGAGACCGCGACCGAGCTTGGCGGCGAGTACGTGTGGCTCTCCCGTCACGCGGCGACCGCGACAGAGCGCGAGGCGGCGAAGGCCGCTGACATCGCCCTGTGGCAGGACGTGAACAGCGTGCGCGGTTCGGACCTGGCGACGATCAAGGCGAAGACCGATGAGTACCGGTCACGCCTGCGCGAGCTGCGCGCGACTGCGTGAGCTGGCGGGATGATCTCAGCGCGGACGAGCTGCGCGAGATCTTCGATCGCGACATTGCGCCCACGCTGACCGCCGGCGGCGCCGCCGAGCTGCATCCCTCCGTGGTGTTCGTCGGCGCCCAGCCGGGAGCGGGCAAGTCGCGCGCGATCGCGGACGTGCACAGCGAGCGCCCTGGTGCGGTGCCCGTCATCGGTGACGACTTCCGGAGATTCCATCCCGACTATCGGGACCTGATGCGAACCGACCCGCTCGCGATGCCGCACGTCACCGCGCAGGCCTCCGGCGCGTGGGTCGGCATGGCTGCCGACTACCTCCGCACCGAGCGCCGTAGCGTCATCCTGGAGACGACGATGCGACAGCTGCCGGTGGTCGAGTCCACGGCGGCCGCGTTCCGTGCGCAGGGCTATCGGGTCGAGGCGCACGTGCTCGCCGTCCCTGGCGCGGTCTCCGCCCTCGGAACCGTGAGCCGCTACCTCGGGGAGGCCGCCGGCAACGATCAGAACCGGTGGACGCCCTCAGCGGCGCACGAGGCCGCTTACGAGGCCATGCCCGTCACCGTCGAGCAGCTGGTGGCCCGTGGCCTCGTCGACCGGATCACGGTCGCCACGCGCACGCAGCGCGTCCTCTACGATCGCACCGTGACGGCCGACGTCGCCCAGACCGCGGCCGCCGATGCGCGCCGGGCGATCGAGGCCGGCCGCAGCGCCTCCGCGATGACGAGTCACGACGGCCGCGCGTGGGTGCGTGAGTTCGTTCTGGCGGCCGCCCGAGTCTCGCGCCTCCCCCACGTGGCCGAAGATCTCCACGAGACGATGCGGCGCCTGGCGGCCGCATCCAGCGAGATCATCCGGCACACGCACGAGCCGGCCCTGCGCGCCGCAGCTCGTGAAAGCGTGGCGGCCGCAAAGATCCCCGCTGCATCGTCCGGTCGATCGACGAGCAAGGATCACGCGCGCTGGTGGGGCGTCGACGTCGACCACGGCCCCACGCGCACACGCGGCGAGATCGCCGCCCGCAGCGCGAAGGACACCGAGGCCACGACCATCGCGCACGACGTCGCCAAGAACCGCGATCGCGGGCGCGGCGTCGACCGCTGATCCCGCCTGTCTGCACCCTACAAACCCCAGTGCCCTCCTCGCGATCCCGAGGAGGGCAGGTCGTGGGTTTCGCTGCGTGATTTCCGCCGGCACGTTGTCGGAAGGTCACAGCCGTGCACCTGGTCGACGTCGGCCGGCGCCGCGGCGCCGGCGCGGTCTCCTTGTATGGACCCTCTAACCCGCGAAGCGCACGATCGTTATGGCGATGTCGGCTTGATCGCTTTCGTCGACGATGCGAGCGACGTCGGAGATCCCTGCCAGGATTGCGGTCTCAGACGCCTCGGGCGCAAGCTTCCCGGTTCCCGTGCCGATCAGGGGAACCGTGACGCTGCGCACATCTCGTTCGGTGGCTCGGCGGACGATGTTCCTCGCGCACTCGGTCACGCTCTCGGTCGTCGCCTTCCACCGTGACGTCAGTCCGGCCGCGTGGAACATGAGTCGGTAGCCCGACAGTCCGCCGGCATCGGTGACGACGACATCTCCTGTTGGGAGCGTCCTGTGCTTCGCGAGTTGCCGCCATGGCTCGTATGTCGTGCGCTGCTTCAGCTTTCCGCTGAGGCCGCCGGGAGCGAGGAGGAGTCGCGGCCAGTACTTGCCGTTGCGGTTCCAGGGGTTCACGATCGCGTCGGCTTCCATGTTCAGAATGTCGCCGTCGACGACGCGGACTACCACGGTCGGCCGCGTTGGATCGTCGTGGCCGAGCGGGATCTCGCGGATGACGCCGGCGATCGCTCGGAGCGCGTCGGCGGTGAGTCCATCAGGTGCGCGGATGCAGCCGATTCTCGCGCCAGCCTCACGGCATGCGGCGTCGAGCTCGCGCTGCGCTTCCGCTAGCTCGTGCTCATGGAAGTAACCCGCCGGTGCAATGTCGGCCATCGCCGCGACGACGGCCGACACCCGAGCCTCCCGGCGAGCAAGCTCGGCGGGATTGTTGATCGGCCGGCCCCATGCGGCGCCTTCCGCGAGACCGCGGAGCTGCCCGAGACGTTCCCACCGCCTCTGATGCTCCGCCGGTGGGGTCCAGGGCTCGTATGTCGTTCGTGACATGGCGTCTCCTTCGTTGTCAGATCGAACTTGGTGCAGCGCTGTCGGGTGTCAACCGGCGCCACTACCCGAGGATGAATTGCTCCACGGCGGCGTCGATCTCCTCGAACTCGGGGCGCTCCTCGGGCGGCTCAGCTGCCCCGGACGCAGCCCGGTGGACGAACGTGCGCGAGAGGCCGAGCAGTTCGCCGGCCTCTCGCGTCGAGTACCCCGCGTCGAGGAGTTCGTGCAGGGCGAGGGCGTGGAGGCGCTGCCGCTCCTCCGTCTGATGCAATCGCAGCTGCGCCAGGCGCTCACGGATGATCCGAGCGCGGGTGATGACGTCGTGGTCGTAGACAGACACCGGTGTCCTCTCCTGGATCAGTTCGGGGGCTGGATGCGCGTCACGCTCCACTCGGCGGAGGCGTCGGCGCGGCGCAGCTCGATCGTGTACCGGCCAACCGACGTCGCCACGTCGACGACCGCGTGCGTGGTCGTCACGTCCGCGGTCTCGCCCGGCTCGTCGATCGTGAACGCCGGGATACGCGACGGGTTCACCGTCGCGTAGGCGTCCACAGCGGTCTCGTCGAGGAACGGTTGCAGCTGCGCGAACCACTCGTCGTACGAGAGATCGCGGCGCCCGTAGGCAGTCAGCGCGTCGACCGCCCGTGCCGCCACCGCTGCGCGATCGGGCGTCGTGGTCGGCTCGGGCACCAACGTGTGCTCATGCTCCCCGCGATGATCGCTCGTCGACGTCGGAACGGGCTCGGTTGGCGGGGCCCCGGTGCACCCCGCCAACCCGACCGCCGCCACGAGAGCCAGGGCCGGGAGCGTCAGTTTCCGAATCATGATGTGCTCCTACTCGCAGGTGTTCTTGGTGGTGTGGTCCCCGCTGATGGGGAGGGTGCAGAGGTCGAGACCTCGGGCGCGTAGGTACGCGATCGGGTCCGCGAACTCTCCATCGATCAGCACGGAGAAGTGCAGATGCGCGCCGTACGAGCGGCCGGTGTTCCCGACCGCGCCGATCGGCGTCCCGGCGCTCACCTTGTCGCCCTCCTGCACCAGGGTCTTGCTCAGGTGCAGGTAGAACGTCTGCGTGCCGTCATCGTGCTTGATGCGCACGTTGATGCCCTCGGCGCTGTTGTCGACGGTCACGACCCGCTCGACGGTGCCGCTGCCGGCGGCGACGACCGGAGTCCCGGTGTCGACGCCGGCCAGGTCGACGCCGGAATGCAGGTATGCATAGCCGGTGATCGAGGCGTCACGCATCCCGAAGAAGTCGGTGATCGTCAGACCGGGCGTGCCCATGTCCACGGGCGACTGCCATTCCCCCGAGCCGCCGCACGCCCCGCTGCCCGGTTTGACGCCGCCGAGGGCGCCGAGGACCTCGTTCGCGGCGCTTTCGAACTTCGCGTAGTGGTACGGGTCGCTGTTGCCCTGCACGCGGTTGATCGCCAGCGTCGGCTCCATCGTCTCCCAGCCGGAGATCCCGGCGAGCCGGTCGAAGAACGCCGTGGCCGCGTACACGGGGTCCATCACCTGCTCCCGCGTCCCCCAGCCCAAGCACCACTGCTGCTGGAACAACCCGAGTGAGCACGTGGGCGTGCCGTCCGGGTTGGTGACGCCGTTGATGTCGTCGCCGTAGCCGATGTTGACCAGCGACGACTCCCCCATCGACGTCATGATGCCGATGAGCTGCGCGCGGGCAGGGAGCCCGCGGTCAGCGGCGACCTTCGCGATGATCGCCGCATTCACCAGCTGCTCATGTCCGTACCCGCTCACCGGTCCCTCGGGAACCGACGTCGGGTCCACGATCGTCGCGGCCGGGTTACATGCCCGCTGATTCCCGAAGGAATCGAACATCAGCACCACGACGATAAGCAGCCCGATCAGGAGGACGCCGGCGCCGCTGAGTACCTTGGACATCGCTCACGCCCTCCGAGCGAACCGGAACGTCCGGTCGGGATCATGGGCGGTCTCGCACGCCTGGAAGATCCCTGTCCGGCCGAACAGGAACGGCGCGTGCCGATCGAAGTGGTTCACCCACCAGCTCGACATCGTGTCGTCCTGGAAAGAGATCTCGAACTCCCGATGCAGGGCAGTGAAGCGCCACACCGCCTCGGGGTGCTCCTGCCACTGCGGGCACCACATCGAGTCGTCGCGTTCCTGGCTTTCCAGGTAGCGGGTCAGCTTCTCGACCCACGCCACGACCTCCGGCGGGGCGCCCGGCGGCATGCCGGCGTCATCCGGGATCGGAGCGGCCGGCGTGACGCGCGCCTGCGCCAGCTCGGCGTGCGCCTCGGTCAGCATCTCCTCCGCAGCGGCGACCTTCTCGGCGGCCGCCGCGTGACGGGTTTGAGCCCGCGCGTGCGCCCGCTTTTTCTTGGCCAGGTCCGCCTCCGCGGCGGCGACCTGCCACGGCAGCTTCGTGTCCTCTCCGCGGAAGTCCTCGACTTTCGTCTCCGCGACCGATACCGCGTCGGCCGCATCCGCGAGGACGTCGGCGGCGGCGGCAGCCTTGGCCTCCGCGTTGACGACGGCGCGCGCGGCGGCCGCCACGGCAGCCTCCGCGCGCTCGATCACCCGAGGGTCGGGTGCGGGAGTGGTCTGATCGCTCATGCGCTCGCTCCGATCTGATCTCCGGCGCGCATGACCTCCGCGAACACCGGATCGTTGAACACGGGCACCGTCTCCACAACGACGGAGACGCCGTTGCTGGTGCGCACGATCGCCCGCCACTCAGGCAGGTTCGCCAGCTCGGCAACGCTCGCGCGCGCCTCCTTCTGCGTCGACTCTGACCGCGAGCGTGAGCCCTGGCTGGTCGTCGTCGAGACCGTCGGCTTGTCGTACGTGCCGATCAGATCGGACAGCGCGCGCAGGAACGGTTCGTGGTCGATCCCACCGCCGAAGACGCGGGCGCCGGCCGCGTCCCACAGCTGCGCGAACTTCTCCTTGCCGTAGGTGGCCTCGCCCTGCGCGGGCGACTGGAAGTACGAGTTGATGATGATGCCCTTGGACCCGAAGTGGGTGTACCAGTCGGGCAGATCAGGCAGTCGGACGACGTTGCCGCACTCGTCCAGATCCATCACCATCGGCACCGGCAGGCGCTCCGACTGGTGCCGGCCGGCCTCCGCGACGGCGCCGTTGGCGACCTGAGTCACCAAGCTCGACACGAACGCCGCCAACGGCCCGGCCTGGTCGTGCGTGAGGAGAATCAGCGTGTCCGTCGACGTCGCGAACGTCGACGGGTCGAACACGGGCAGACCAGGCGTCGGCGTCATCCACGCCATGAGGTGATCGTGCACCATCGCGGACGACATGCGCTGCGCGGTCGCGAAGACGCTCCCGCGCGTGCGATCGGGCTGCTTGCCGAGACCGCGGAGCGCCGCGACGGGGCCGATATAGCCCGCGTCGACCAGGCGCTCCGCCGGGTCGCTCGTGTTGCCCTCGGTCACCCAGAGGTGCACCTGGCGCAGCGTCTTTCCCGAGACGGCGGCCGCCAGCATGCACCACGCCAGGAACTCCCGCCCCTGCGGGTCGAACTGCGGATCTCCCCCGGCCTGCTCGGCCGTGGGCGCCGACTTCTCGAACAGGCTCGCCAGCTTCTCGGCCGTCTTCGTGTCCTTCACCCCGGCGAGCAGATCGACGGTGAACGCCGGGCGTTCACCGTGCCGGAAGATGCGGTCGGGGTCGAACATCCAGACCCGGCCGGCCGGGTGGCGCAGCGCCCGAGCCGCGAGGACGTACTTCACGCCGTCGGTCTTGTTCGACGTCATCACGTACGCGCCCGGGGCGTAGTACGAGTGCCGCACCACCTGCGTGAGCGTCTTGCCGCGACCCGGCCCCCAGATGTGCGCCGAGCACTGCCGGTACGACTGGAGCACCCACCCGCGGCCGCGGTCGAGCGCCCGCCCGATCTGCACGCCCGCCTCGGAGATCTCGACGTCGGGGTGCAGGTGCTCCATCTCCGCGCGACGCTCCCGCTCCTGGATGCGCCCGGTGTTCTGGTTCGCGTTCACGCGACGCTCGAACTCCGTCATCCGGCGCGGGCCCTTCGCATCCGTCGTCTTCCCGCCGCGGTTCCACAGCACCACCAGCACGACCACGAGGAGCGCTGCGGCGACCAGGAGCAGCACCGTAGCGCCGGGAGGCCACGCGCTCTCCCCCGTCACCAGCTGGATCGCGGCTGCGAGCGGGTTCCACGACAGCGTGCCGCGGTCCCCCGGCCACATCAGCTGTCCCAGGTAGATCGCCGCGTAGATCACCGCGGCGACCGCCAGGGTGATCACGTACGGCCCGACCGGATACCTGCGCCCGTACATCAGTTGTCTCCGTGCGCGCCGATCGCCGCAGCCCACGCGGCGTTCGTGTCGTGGATCTGCTTCTCGCGAGCCGTCAGGCTGCGCCCCGTGCTGAACGGGACGCCGGCCATGTCGCCGGTCTTCATCAGGAACTTCCCGCGACCTGGAGGGGCGGTCGGCTTGCCGGTGACGGGGTTGATCGACCCCTCAGCCGACCAGGCGACCAGCAGCTCTTGCTCCTTCTTCGAGAAGGGGCGCACGCTCAGCAGGTCGGGCATCTCGTTGCGAGCGAGCCCGCCGAGGTAGAGCATCGACGAGCGCTCGACGAACCCGCGCGCGATCTTCGTCCGCTCCGGTGTCGACAGCTCCAGATCCTTCATGGAGTGCGTGATCATGATCTGCCCCAGACCCTCAGTGCGGTTCACGCGAGTAATCGCGTTGATCCGGTACACCGAGCCGTCCCAGGCCTCGAGGATCTGCCACAGCTCATCCATCACCATGAAGTGGTGACGCTCGGGCTCCAGGCCCTCCTCCGCGAGGATCTTCGCGCACTCGGAGACCGACTGCCCGTACGACCAGCACGCGAGCTGCGCGGCCGCGCGCAGCTGCGCGTCCGTCGACGGGATGCTCGACACGTCGAAGCACAGCGCCCGATCGATCGGCACCTTCTCCGTCGTCTGCCGGCAGAACACGTCCCCGAACGGACCGTGCGGACCCAGGCCATTCAGCCCGGTCCGCAGGTTCGACGTGAGCCTGTCGTAGTCCTCATCGCTCACCGGCAGAATGTTCTCTCGCACCCGCGGGTGACGCTCGGTGACGATGCGCAGCACATCGGCCGGCAGCGGCTGCTCACCGCGGGCGGCCGCCTCCTCCGCGGCGATCTCCACGGCCACGGACAGCACCGTGACCTCTGACCGCTTCTCGCTCAGCTCCTCACGCAGAACCATCTCCACCAGGCCGCGCAGCGCGTTCAGCCGGCGGCCGTGCACGCGCCCCAAGACCTCCTTGTACCGCTTGGCGAGCTGCGCGTACTCCAGCTCGTCCAGGCCCTCACGGCGGGACGGGTCCAGCCGGGGCAGGTGCTCCGCCCACGGCCCCGCGTCCAGGACGTTGATGCCGCCCATACCGCGCCCGAGAGAGAACTCGAATCCGCCGATCTCCCGGTTAAATCCCACGTAGTCGGGTTTCAGATCCCCGAGGATCATCGGGAGATCTCCGCCGTCGACGATGCCGAGCAGCATCCGCACCACGAACGACGACTTTCCCCGCCCGTTGAGGGCGAGGACGAACGCGGACGGCGAGGAGATGATGCCGCGCTTGAACAGGGTCATCGGATCGCCGCAGACGGGGCCGCCGTTGAAGAAGTGCTTGCCGAGGACCGCACCCACCAGCGGGGTCGAGGCCCCGACGCTGAACGGCCAGAACCCGCACACCTGCATGCTCGACGCCTCGAACTCGGGCGGCGCCTCCACGTACACGTGCGCGCCGAGAGTCGGCCCCTGCACGCCCTTAGCAGTCAGCCCCGGGAACGGGACGTCGACCGCTGTCGGCGCCGGCTGACGGCCCAGCAGCCGATTCGTCTTGCTGACCGCCTTGTCGAACACGTCATCGAGAACACCCATGTCATCGCCTCCTAGAGCGCCTGTCGCAGCTGCGGTGATACCGAAGCCCACTTCGCCGGGACGATGCCAAGGCCCAGCCCGATCGCGAACGCGGCATCCTCGTTGCCCGTCGACGGGCGCACGCTCAGCTGCACGCCGGTCTGCGCCGCGTTGCGGACCATCGCCGGCACCCGACGCAGCGCGGCCGGGTCCATCACCGTCACGGTGATGATGAACGAGAACCGGATGAGCGACGCACCCCGCGCGGACACCTCCGCCTCGGTCTGCTTCACCCGCGCGGCCGACGCGAGCTGCGCTCCCGTCGCCTTGCGGCCCTTCTGGTTCGTCTCGTAGTCGGCATCCGCCACCGCCGTCTGCACGCGCTTCTGGCTCTGCTCCGCCGACAGCGGCCGGTAGAGGATCGTGACCCGCTTCTGCTCACTGATGTCATCCGCCTTCAACAGCGCCATGAGCGAGCTTTCCCGGAACACCCCTGCCGGCGCCCTCCACACCTGGAACGACAGCGAGATCCCGCCGCCATGCTCGTAACGGTCGACCTCGTTCACCGCGTGAACAGGGCCGACCTCCTCCCAGGTGAGACCAGTGCCGACACCCGACAACCGCGCCTGCTCAACCGCGACCGCGGCCTCCGGGTTGTACGCCACGTACGTGGTGTCGATGATCTCCTGTGCAGCGAGGTAGGACACCACGCCGCCGCCGGACAGCTCCAGCTGCTCGATCATCGCCGGCAGATGCACCATGACCTCGCCCATCAGGTCTTCACGGCTGCGCGCGTCCAAGCCCTCGTCCGGGTTCGGAGCGCCCGAGAACGTGACCGCGAGCTTTGCGTCGATGCGTCCGACCCCCGCGTTCACGTCCGCGATGATCTCGTCGACCGCTTCACGGGCGAAGGTCGGCACCGCGGAGGCGTCGACCCGCGAACGGTGCTCCTGCACCGCGGCGGGCAGCCGCTCGCCCGTGTCTCGCATGCTCGTCACCGTCACCGATACCTGCTCCAGCGCGGCCAGCGTGCCCGCCTGGTGCAGATACCCACCCCATCCCGAGACGAGGAAGTCGATTGTCTCCTGATCCTGGAGGTCGAGCCCGGACGCCGACGCGGTGAAGAACACCGTGCCCGTCTTCTTCACTCGATCCCACAGGAACGCGAAGGGCCGGCCGAGGTGGTCGGTCCCTTCGAACATCTCCGTCGACGCCAGCAGTCCCGGCGCGCGGTGCGAGCCGTCCGGCATCCGTGACGTCGGGCCGCTCAGATACGTCGACGCGCCCTTCTTCTTCGACTTGCGGAACATGTGTGCACCTACCGCCCTCTCCAGGCGCGTACGCCCCTGCTTCCTACCCGTCTCCAAGAACCACACGCCGGCGATCGCGACCAGCAGCGCGATCGCCGCGAAGTGGATCGGCACAGCGAAAAACTGCATCAGGAAGAACGTCGACACGCCTCCCACGATCACCAGCGCGACAGAGGCCATTGAGAGGCCCATCGTGCGCGCGTAACGCGGCTCCTGCACGTTCCCGTAAAGCTGCTCAGTCATCGCTCATCCCCCGCTTCCACTGCCTGCTCCATTGCGCCGATCTGCGCCTGCGTCTGGTACGCGCCGTTCGCCGCCCAGCGCTTCGCCCACTGCGACCCGCGGGTCGCCGGTGCACCGCCCGACGGGCCTGCACCCGAAGGCGCCGAACCTCCGCCGCCGCCGGACGAGCCGCCGCCCGTGGGACCGCCGCCACCAGATGCGCCGCCGCCACTGGACGAGCTGCCACCGTCAGAGCCAGCGCCCGACGGGCCACCGCCAGATCCCGAGCCAGCACCCGAAGGGCCGCTAGATGCGCCACTCTTTGCGCCAGCAGTCGACGACGCCCCGCTCGGGGTCGGTGCACCGGCCGTGGCGACCTTCCCGGCGCCGGCCATGCCGGCGCCGCGGGCTCCGGCGGCCGCCACCGCCGCAGCTCCACCCGTGACGGCACCGGCCGCGACCATCGCCGCGCCGACCAGCAAGCCGGCACCACCGCCCTGAGTGCCCGCCGCGATCGCCGGCGCGACGATACGCGCGATCGCCGGCAGGGCGATCCCCGCAGCGCACAGCAGCACCGTCCCATAAATCGACTGGAGGACGATCTGCCCGGCGTCCTCGACCCCGCCCGTGATCATCCGGCCGCTGGCGATACCCACGCCGTAGATCACCGCCGCAACCGGCTTGAAGAGCAAGATCGCAGCAGTCCACGAGAGGACCCGATTGAAGCCGTTCCGGCCACGCTCGGACATCGCGGCCGCCGCGAGCACCGGGAGGAGCCCGGCGACGACCGGGAGCACGCCCCAATTGAACATCACCATGAACAGGTTGAGGATGCCGCCAAGCACCCCGAAAACGAGAGAGACGAGCATCAGCACCAAAGTGCCGACACCCATGCTCGACGCGGCCGCCGCGTCGACACCGACGAGCGTTCCCAACCCCTCCTCGAACGTCCCACCGGCAATGTTGTTGATCAGCCACGGGGATGCCTGGTCGAAGAACTTCGCCAGCAGCGAGATCGTCGGGATACCTGCGCCCGTTACGAGGATCACCCGGAAGAAGCCCATCGTGACGTCGACCGCAGAATCGGCATCCTTCCGACGCGCCACCATGATCAACGCGAACGCCATACCGATCATGCCGCCGATGATCACGGCCCAGTCCGTGTACGCCTGCACGCGCTCCGCCGGAGACCAACCACCCCCCTCGCCCTCCAGCACCGGCGCCGGCAGGTACAGGAAGTACGTCGACACCCACTTCACAGCCTCCGAGACGCCCTGAATCAGCGCGGAGACCGTGTTCCTCAGCACATCAGTGAACCAGTCACCGATACCGCCGACAATGTCGTCGATGATCCCCGCGCTTCTCATTTCGCACCCGTCGTGCTCGGGCTCCACGGAACGAAGTCGCTCGCGCGCACGTTCGTCGTCGAGGCTTCAAGGGAATCTCCCGCCGCAGGGTCGATTCGCCAGTCTCCGTCCTGCCACACCAGCTTGAAGGTGCCGCCGGACAGCACAGAACCGTCAACGCTGCCCGCCAGCAGCTCGACGACGGCCGTATCGCCTTCATAGGTGATGCGATATCCGCGCAGAGAGATCTTGGCCATGTCCGCGTCCGTATGGCGCGGTTCGACACCATTCACCACGTCGTCGATTCGCTTAAGGATCTGGTCTTTCAGAGACCCATCGATCAGTCCATACTCAGCAATCGCGCGGGTCTCTCCCCCAGCTGTGCTCGGGTTCGCGTGGACGAAGTAGTGATACGTGGCGAGCAGAGCGCCGGTCTGGGTGTGGGCGAAACCCACCCGGTAGCCGTCGCGCTCAATGCAGGGGCCAGCGCCCTCGACGACCGGGAGCGCTGCCCAGCGCTCGATCACCCACTGAGTGACCTCCGGCGGCGTGGTGCTGATGTCCCGATCGGTGTTGTCGAGCCTGCACGTCCCGTCCGGGACGCTCGGCGCCGTCGTCTCGACCGGAGCCGACGAGCTGGAGGGCTGCGGTGTCGGCCCGGCCGTCTGGGACGGCTCGAACCAGAACACCCGCAGCGCCCACACGCCCACGGCCACCAGGACGATGAGCGCGAGGAAGGCGAGCAAGATCCACGGGGCACGCTTCGCCTGCTCCGGGCTCTGCTCCTCCGGGTGCGCGATCCGGTTTGCGTTGCGGCTCCACCAGCCGGGGTTTTCCTTGGCCATGTCTCGCTCCGTCCTGTCGTGTGCCCGTTAGGCGATTGCGTTCCAGATCGTTCCCGATGCGCCGAGCACGATCGCGAGGACCAGCGGCCACACCGGCGCCGAGGCGTCGGCCTGGCCGCCGCGGTTGCGGGCCTGCGCGGCCTGCACGAGGCCAACGATGAAGTAGATGAACAGGACCGCACCGACGCCCCAGAGAGCCCACGTGACGATCGTGTTGATGTTCTCGACGCCGGGAGGGGCCTCGCCGCCGGACGGCGGGACGTAGCCGGTGAGTGCAGTGAATGCCGCGAGGATCTTCATGATTTCTTCCTTTTCTTGGGTGCCAGAGCAGCCAGGACCAGCTGCACACGGACGTTCTTGGGGATCTCGACGGCTCCGGGCTCCCGCCACGCGGGAACGAACGGAACCGTCATCGTGCGCGGGTACACGCCCGCGATCTGCTTCGCGAGCTGCACGGTTGCCCGCGACAGCTTGGGCCGGTCGTGCACGAGGATGAGCCCGCGAATGTCGTAGTCGACATCTCCTCGCGCGTTCGCACGTGCGAGCTCGGCCGCCGCTTCCAGCCCTGCGGGGTGGGTGGCCGCGACCACGAACGCGGGAGCCTGCCATGCCGGCGCGTGCACTCCCCCGTCGACCACAGTTTCCCCGGCCAGGCGGGCGAGCGTGCTCACGCCGACTCCGCCGGACGCTCCCACGAGCCACACCGTGTCGGCGGTGATCGTCGGGGCCTGCACCGCGGGCGCCGCCGGGGCGACGTCGCGCGCGAGACGAGGGGCGTCAAGCCCGGTCTGCTCCGCGGCGTCTCCCAGGATCGGATCGGTCTCGATCTCCTCCGGGGCCTCGACCGGGGCCGTAGCGGGCAGGAACGGGTTGCTCATAGTCCCCGCCCCACGGCGGCCGCAGCTGCGAGCCATGCGCGCTGCGTGGTCGGGTGCATCGCGTCGAACCGGATGCGGCCGGCCTTCAACGCATTGTCGAAGGGAACGATGATGACCGAGCGCACCAGCGGCTCGAACAGACCGGCGATGCGCTGCGCCTCAACCATGTCGGCCGGCTTCCAGCAGCTCACCACGACCACGGCGTTCTCCGCCAGGCGCGCTCCGTGCTCGTCACGTTCAGCGATCGTCTGCAGGGTGCGTGAACCCAGCTCCGCGCGATCCTCGCCGGTCGTGGTGGCGATCACGAGCTGGTTCGTCAGCTCGATCATCGCCTTCCAGTTCGCGGCGCGCGCGGTGTTCCCGGAGTCCATGACGAGCATCCGGTAGTACCTCGACGCCACGGCGTGGGCGCGGTGCACTTCCTCGGCCTGGATCTCGTGGTCGCCGAAGTCGTTCTGATCTGACCAGAGGACGTCGTAGCGATCGGCCGACTGGTGGTGGACGTACCCGGCGATCAGACCGTGGCTCTGGCCGTCTCTGAGGCGGTCCTCGTCGCGCAGCAGATCGAGAACGCTTGCCCCGTGCGGCTCCTGCTCGGTCCTGATGGGGAGCGTGCCCGAGTTCTCGTTGTTGTCCCACGCGAGAACACCGCCGCCGCCGTAGCGGCCGAACACGGCGGAGAGGCCGGCGACGACTGGGGTCTTCGCGCTGCCGCCCTTCCGATTCACGACAGCGATCGTGCGCGTGCCCGGCCAGTGCCGAGACACGACAGCGATATCGTCGCGCTCGGCCAGCTCGGCCGCGGACGGCTCCTGCTTGATTCCGACCCGAGTCAGGAGCCCGCGGAAGCCTTTCGCGGCGGGGTCGTGGCGGGAGTCGTCGACGAGGAACGTTGTGTCCCGAAGGCTGCGCCGGGTGACGGGCCCCTGATCAGCCGGGGGCGCGGTGACCACGGCCGGCTCTACGGGGTGGTCCGCTCGGGGCGTCTCGACCGGGGCCGGGCGAAGATCCGGCCGCGGAGGCACCGTGAGCTGCGGCGACGACGGGACGGCCGGTGCGGCTGTGAGCAGAGACGCACCCGTGGGCACGTCCTCGATCAGCGCAGGCGCCGGTGCAGCTGGCGCAGGAGCGACCGGCGCCGGCGCGGCGGCCGCAGGCGCCACGTCGTGCAGCTCGGCAGCATCGGCCGGACTCGGGTCGGCAAGCGGGACCAGCGACCCGTCCGGGTGCGCCGCGAACACGTGGCGACGCCCGTTGTCGGTGATCTCCAGTCGGCAGACCTCGCCGCGCTCGCGCACCGCATCCTTCGCGGACGCGAGTACCGCGTCTCGAGCTGCTTTCAGGTCAGCTCCCGGTGCAGTGAGCTGCACCGACTCTCCACCAGCGCGCACGGTCGCTTTGCCGTCGCGCGTCACCACACCCTCGATGAGTTGCATCACTCTCCCTTTCCGTCAGTCGGGCTCGGTTCCGGGGTGGCAGTCGGGGTCGGCTGCTGCACCTCCAGCACGTAGTAGGCGTTTCCATCAGAGCCGTGAGCTGCACGCACCACGGCGCGGCCGTCCGGCAAGACCACATCGGGGATCACGGCGCCGCTGCGCATCGGCAGCGTCGTCCCGTCGGGCGAGATCCGCACGCGGTCGTTGCCGCTCTGCTCGGTCCAGCCGAACCCGGCGCGGGCGGTCAGCGTTCCCTGCTCCGCCTCCGTCACCGTTCCGGTGTTGAGGTCGAGCAGGAGAGATCCGATGCCGACCAGGCCGGCGGATGCGTCGACGGTCGCTTTGCCCGACGATCGTCCCGTCGCGTCGAACGTGTTTTCACGGGTCAGACGCCCAGCGTCGTCGACGGCATCGACCGTGTAGGTCTTGGGGCCGAACCGATCCGTCCAGGCGAGGATCAACCGGCCGTCGACGAACGCCACGACGCGCGACAACGACAGCCCCTCGGCCGGTGCCCCCAGCGCCACAGCTTCGGGCAGAACAGGGCTGTCGGAGGTCGTGACCCATAGGCTCGACTGCTCCACGCTCACGCTGACCAGTCCCTCGCCCACGGTCCCGATCGGGACCGACGTTGCCGGCACCTGGCGACGCTCCCACGAGCGACCGACCAGCACCGCCCCGGCCTGCCCCGGAAGCTCAGCGAACGGGACATCGCCAAGAACGATGTTCCGTGCCGACGTCTCCCCGTTGGTGAGCACCTTCCCCGTCGACCGATCGATCACGCTCACTCCCGTGTTGGAGCGGGCGGCGTAGATCACGTCGGAGTCTTCCGGCGCGTAGAGCGCGGTCACGTTTCCCGCCGTCCCCGAACGCCACAGCTGGCGCCCGGTCGTCGCGTCCACCGCGATCACGTCGGCGCCGTCCGCGAGAACCAGCACGTCACGGCCGGCAAGGATCGCGGCCGCGCCCGGCTTCTCCGCCTCGATCACCCACCGGGCGTATGTGTCCCACCCGGTCGGGGCCGACACCGGCAGCTGGCCAGGATCAGGCGCCGGCGCTTCATCGGCGGCGGCAGGCTTGCCGACCACCGGCGCCGGGAGCATCCCGCGCGGGACAACGACCACGGCGATCGCCACGACGGCGACGACGCTTACGCCGATCACAAGCCACCACTGTCGAGGCACCGTCGACAGGCGGCCGCGGAAGAAGCTGGAGCCCCGGCGGGCGTGCTTCTCCGCTCCCCCGGTCTCCAGCTCCTCCAGGGTCTCCGTTTCGGCGTCGACGACCATCATCCACACGTCGCCGTCAGGGGTGATCCCCTGAACCCGGCAACGGGGGACGTTGAGCCGTCGAGCAGCGGCCGCCGCAGCGGCACCCGCCGCGGTCGCGAGATCTGGATACGCGGCGACACGGATGGGCTCGCCCACACCGGCCGCATCCGCAACGGCCATGTCACCGTCGAACGTCAGACCGATGACAGGCCATGCCGGCGCCGCTTCGGTTCCGCCCCTCCGGACCATCACACCCCCCAGTGCATTTTTTTGACGCCGTACAACAAGAACGGCGGCCGGTGAACATCTTTGCGCAATCCGGCGACCCCGCCGAATCTGTCCCCCATTTGGGGGACAGCGGTAACCCGTACAATGAGTAGCCTACTAAATCAGCTAGTTTAAGTCGAGTGAGGACTACGGAACAATGAACAGTTATGCCCGTCTACGCAGCACCATCACTCGCCCCAGCTGTGGAGCGGGCGATTGACGTGCTTGGCGCCAACGCCGCTCGCGTGGCCGTGTTGGCGTATGTCGTGGAGCATCCCGGCTGCCTCGTCAGTGAGATCGCCGAAGGGTCAGGGCTCGCAGTCGGGACCGTCAAGACGCATGTCGCCACCCTTGCTGCACTGGGAGCCCTCTCGGCGGAGCCCGCACCATCCTTGCCCTACTCGGAGCGACGAGGCCGCAGAACTCGCTACACAGCCCGGCACGACGCTCTCGCTGAGCACTACCGAGAGCTAGGGAGGCTCTTGCGCCTCGTTGGCGACGATAAGCCGCGTGGAGCCTCCAGCTGATCGGGTAACCCTCAACCCGCCGTTGAAGATCGGCGTGTCACTCTCGCGTTAACCATTGGCATAGAACTACTCTCGCTCACATGGCCCCTCGTCGACGTCCTCGCGGCTCACTGGTCGACCCAGTGCCGCTCGGCTACGTCGTCGAGCGCAGCGCGAAAGAACGGCTTGACCGCCTCGCGGATCAAGCTGCCGTCTCGTCGGCCGTGATGTTCGAGCACATCATCGAGCACCTTCAGCTGACCAGTCGCGGCCTACCCGTGACGTGGCCAGAGCAGGAGCTTCACGACGGGGAGCTGCCTATCGACGCTGCTTAACGAGTTGAGGCCCGCCTAGGGCGGGCCTCGAAGCTCTAGTGCCGGATCTGTCGAAGTTTGGCGACGGGAACAGATCAGGCGATGTGAGGAAGAACCGGCCGCGGGCCGGACCTTCGTTGTACCTCCAACCACCACAGAAGGAAGTACCTATATGGTAGCTCGTGCTGCCCAAAATTCAAGCCATGACCTCATGGTTACCGGCGTGTCCCCCATCGGGGGGACACCTGCCCGGGCCCCGTCGGCGCCGGCCGCCGGCCGCGGACCCGCTGCCTGGGCTCAGGATGCCTACGAGCGGCGTTCACGCGCACGTGCGCACACGGAGGCGTCGCTGCGCGCGCTCAGACGCGCTACGAGCGCCCCTGAGCGCGCGAACGGCATCGGCGCCCCGGATATGCCGGACGAGCTGAATCGGGCCGTCCCGGTGTCTCCTGGGCGCAAAGCCATGCTGCGGATCGTCCGCGCGCTGTCCCGTCAGCCCTACGTCGCGCGCCTGTGCCGCGCCGAGGGCATCGCCGTGGACACCTGGTACGCGATCACCGTCAACGACGTCCTGGACGCCGACAGCAACGGCCGCGGGATGCGCACGAGCAAGGACGTCGCGGCCGCTCGCGTAGGGCGCGAGAAGAAGGCCGTACAGCGGGCACGCTCGATCAGCGTTCGCCTGGGAATCCTCGTCGAGCTGTACCGCGGCCGCGAGCTGACCCGCGCCGAGCGCCTGGCGCTCGTCAGGGAGCGCCCAGGGCACAAGCAGCGGGGCATCCCCAGCGTCTATGCGGTGGCCGTCATCACGGCCCGCCACCGCGCCCGCGTGGCCGTTCCTCGGGCGGGCGAGTTCGCCCAGGTTCTTCCCCAAACCGAGAGCTTCGTCCATCTACCCGTAGGGACTCGCTTTTCCCCTATCCGTCACCTTTTCGAAGTCCTCCCTTTGGCGGCCGCTCACGCGGCCAGGGCTGAGGAATCGATCGGAAAGGGCAGATCTCGACGCCGGCGACGGCCCGGAAGCGGTCTCGCCGTCGACGTCCTCGCCCAATCGACGCTCTCGATCTGGTTCGAAGGGATCAGGCCAGGGCAGATCGCCGCCCAGCTCGCCCCGTACGAGGCGGGCGGCTGGCACGGGCACAGCCTCGCGGCCGCGCTGCTGGCCGAGGCCGCCCAGCTCGGGGTGAGCCGCTGGGAGCGTGCACGCTCCCCGTTCGGTCTGCTGAAAGCGCTGCTGGCCGGCATCGTGCACTCCCCCGCCGTTCACGTCACCCTGACGGGCGCCGGCCCCCACAACGGGACACACGCGACGGGCGCCGCTGCGCGGCCGCAGCCCTGCGGTGGCCCGCAGTGCGACGGCTACGGCTGGATCAACAGCGTCACCGACGCCGGCTACACGGTGACCCGCCCCTGCCCCGACTGCCCCCCGTCGATCCGGTCGACCGCGCCGGCCACCGAGTTCGACGGCGAACTCCCCTTCTGAGAGACCGGATACGGTGTCGACATGCCTGACCTCACCGATCGATACTGCGTCTTCTGGGAGGACCAGCACACCGCGCGGATCAGGAAGCACGACTCACATCTCGCCGCTGCGCGCGCTCAACCGTGGTCGTCGATCGACCACCGGAACGATCCCCCGTTGGCCTGGCTGCGCATCGACCCGGAGACCCAAGACGTGCACGTGTACGCCAGCGCCGTCGAGGTCCGCGATCGCCGCTGGATCGCAACGCTCGACACGATCCAGGATGCCGTGAACCTCTGCCACGCAGTTCGAGTATCGCTCGACGTGATCGAGCAAGCCTCTGACGAGATCGCCGCCGAGCGGCGTGGATACCACCGCAAAATGCCCTTCCTGGAATGGGCTCCTTACGAGATCTACGAAGTGACCTGGCACGACCAGCGTGACCAGGCCGACGAAGCATCACCGCTCTGAGCTGCGCCACGGTGAACGCGGGTGTAGTGTCGCTCTCTTATGCGAACGCGACCGCAGCGCCGGCCCTACCTTGTGACGGTGCACCCCGAGGGGCGATGGTGGCACATCCGAGTCCCGGAACTAGGGCCTGGCGCGGTCTCACAGGCTCTCAGCATCCGCGACGTTGAGAGCCAGGCTCGCGACCTCATCGCCTCGTGGCTCGACGTCGACGCGGATCGAGCCCGCATCATCGTCAAGCGCCGCCGCGGGCTGCGCCCCATGTGGGACGACAGCCTGCACGCCTCACTTGCCCTTCGGCGTGAGAGCGGCCAGCGCAGCGCGTAGCTCGGCCACGCCCTCGCGCAGCCCCTCCGCGACACCCTCTGCAGCCGCAGCGCGCCCCTCGGCCGCCGCAGTCGCCGCCGCCGCCGTAGCGAGCGACGCGCGCTCCGCCTCGAGCTGACGTTCAAGATCCGAGATCCGCGAGCGCAGCTCCTCCCCCAACTCCTCCGCAGCCGCGACCGCTTCGTCGCGCTCCGCCTCAGCACGGTCGACGTCCTCGCCGAGCGCATCGCGCTCCGCCTCGACGGCTGCGAGCTGCGCAGCCCAACCGTCGCGCTCGGCCTGGTGCTCGTCACGCGCGGCCGCGACGGCCTCCCGCCACAGCCCTTCCATGCGGGCCAGCACGGCGTCGGGCATCGCCGGCACCTCGCGGGACTCCGCTTCGCGCTCGTTCCATGCCCGAGCAACGGCCGCCGCGACGGACATGTTCACGCGCGCCCGCTGGCGCACCGTGCGCGCGGTCACCGGGCTCCCCTCGGCCGCCAGGGCCTCCGCGGCCGCCTCTGCCCGCTGCTGCACCGTCAGCTGCTCGCTCACATCAACCTCCGAAACGCTAGAAACGTTGTTACCTGTTACTAATGTTACCACGCGTGATGAGGGGGCGCAATCCTGGGGCCTGCCCGATGCCCACTCGTGGCGCTGGGGCCCCGTCAGGGGTGTCCCAGCCGCCTGGCGGCGGGCGTTGCCCACACGTGGACGGGCTCCGGCGATTGCCGGGCCTCCGCCGCCCACCTGATGGACAACGCCGAGACGAGGGGATCGGCGCCGGCCCCCAATGGGGACGGCCGCGGTGCGCCCGCCGCACAGTGGGGACGGACTCCCGACCGTGGCTTGTCGGGGAGGCCCTACAGTGGGCCTCCCGTCGAGAGCTGCGCCCTCGAGCTCCGCTGCGGCACTGCGTGCCGTGTCAGAGGCCGGCGGCCGCCGGCCGCTGTGCTAGCCGCGCCAGGGCGCGTTTCTTTGCCGTGAAGCCTGCGGCAGTCTACGGTCGGCGTCCTGCACGCAAGCCCCGCTGCGCGGGGCCCGCCTCCGCCGAGACTTTCGGCACGCGCTGCGCTTATTTCGCGCCGAAACTCTCTCCCCCGCGGCCCTCCGGGTGGCGTTTCGTCCTTCTCCCTGACAGGCACTTCGTGCCTTCACGGCAAAGAAACGAGAGGGAGAGAGACAGGACATGAACGCTACGACTACCGCAGGCACCGTCGAGCTGATCGACCCCAACGAGCTGATCCTCGAAGTGAACATCCGCACCGAAGCGCCGCTAGACAAGGGCTTCATCGAGAGCATCCGCCAGGAGGGCGTCATTCAGCCTGTCCTCGGCTGGCGCGACAGCGAGGGCGTGCACGTCCGCGCCGGTCAGCGCCGCACCCTCGGCGCACGAGAGGCGGGCGTGGCCACCATCCCCGTCTTCGTCGTCGACGTCGACCCGGAGAACGCCAGCGAGGCCGACCGGCTGGTGCGCCAGCTGATCGAGAACGAGCAGCGCGCCGAACTGACCGACGGCGACCGCGCGGCCGCGTGGAAGGCTCTCGAACTGGAAGGGCTGACCGTCGCGGCGATCGCCAAGCGCACCGGAGCCGACAAGAAGCGGGTCAAGACCGGCCTGGACGTGGCCGCGAACGCCACCGCGGCATCCGCGGTGCAGGAGCACGCGCTGACGCTGGATCAGGCCGCCGTCCTGATGGAGTTCGAGGACGACGCCGAGGCCGTGGCCCGCCTGGTGGAGATCGCGAAGAGCAGCCCCGAGCACTTCGCACACAACGCGCAGCGCATCCGCGACGACCGGGCGCGCGAGCAGCTGCGGGCCGACACCGTGCAGGAACTCACCGAGCAGGGATTCACGATCCTGGATCGCCAGCCCGGCTACTACGACAAGACCCCCGTCGACATCCGCGGCTGGGCAGACCCGAACGGCGACCCGCTCACCGGCGAGGGCATCCGCGGCCTGGACGGCGCGTCCGCTCACGTGCAGGTCTACATGAGCGGCAAGGCCGACATCACGTACTACCTGGACGACCCGAAGGCTCACGGGCTCAAGAAGCGCCGCGCAGACGGCACCGCCCCCACCCCGATGACCGACGAGGAGAAGGCCGAGCGTAAGCGCGTCATCGAGAACAACAAGGCGTGGGACGCCGCTGAGACCGTCCGCCGCGAATGGCTGGTGACGTTCCTGGGACGTAAGACGCTCCCGAAGAACGCCCCGCAGGTGATCGCCACCATGCTCACCGCCAGCCGCTACCCGGTGTCCTCCGCGATGGGCAAGGGCAACGCCCTGGCCGCGGAACTGCTGGGCATCGAGTCCGATGGAGCCGGATGGTACGCCGACCCGTTCGCCGGATACGTCGACGCGCACCCGACCAAGGCCGCGCACGTCTCCCTCGCCGTCGTCCTCGGCGGCGTCGAGGCCAGCACCAGCCGCGACACCTGGCGTCGACAGGACACCGTCGCGGCCCACTACCTGCAGACGCTCTCCGGATGGGGATACGCCCTCTCCCCCGTCGAGCAGATCGCCGCGATGCACACCGAGCTGGAAGGAATCATCACTGAATAGTACTAATGCCGCTATTGGTTCTAATGGTGGTGCCCCGTCTCTGAGAGGCGGGGCACCACGCCGCCGGCACGGAGGCCGGCGCCGCGGTGCGAGCTGCTGCCGTCGACGGAGCGACGCCAGCAGCTCAGACGGGCCGGCACGGAGGCCGGCCCTCCCATCGGACACGCGCCTGCGGCGCGAGCCTGTTCCGGCCGCTACGCGCCCCGTTCTTTGGCCTTGAAGCCTTCGGCAGCGTACGGCCTCTGATCGCGCGCGCAAGCCCCCTCCGGGGGCCGGCTCCGCCGGAACTTTCGGGACGCGCTGCGCTTATTTCGCCCCGAAACTTCCTCCCCCGCCGCCTCCGGTTGCGCGCGCGATCGCCGGCCTGCCGGCACATTCGTGCCTTCAAGGCCAAAAAACGAGAGGGAGAGAGAAACACACCATGTCAACACGCACCGTCACCACCGCGGACCTTCCGTTCCCCATCGAGCAGGTACACACGACCGACGCCGCCGAGCTCGAGCACAACCGCGCCGCAGCCGAAACGCTGCGCGCAGGCGCGACGACCGGCGTTCTGTGGAGCCTCGGCGCCACCAACCTCGGAGCCGTCCCCGGCACCCACGGCCTCGGAGGGCTTCTCTTCATCGCCCGAATCCTCCCCCTCACCGCCAACGGACGCGGAGAGGCAGCGCGCCGCATGGCCGTCATGGTCAGCGTCACCCCCGGCGATCTGCTGGACATCGACGTGCGCCAGCTCACCGGCGACCGCCGCGAGCACGCCACCACCCGCGATCTGTACCTGGACCAGCTGCAGCGTGCACTGCTGGCCCTCGACTACGACGGACGCGAGCCGTTCAACCCCCGCTACTGGACCAACTGAGAAAGGCCCCCAGCCATGAGCATCAACGAACTCACCATCGGCAAGTACTCCACCCGACCCGACACCTTCACCGCCGCATACGACGACGGCACCGAAGGCCCCCGCCGCTCACGACGAGAGGACGCCGAACAGGACTACCGCGAAGCCAACGCCGCCACCGGCGACATCCGCGCCGCGATCGAGCGCTACGGCCGCGACTCCGGCGTCTTCCGCGCATGGTCCGCCCTGCACCCCGACAGCCGCAGCAACTACGGCGGCCGCCGTCACTGCCTCGCCTACGACCGCCGATCCGGGGGAACCACCCTCGCCCCGTGGCTCGGACCCGACGTCCTCCCCCGCTAGTCAGCCCGTCAGAAACCAACCCTGAATAGTACTATTGCCGCTTGACCTTATCGAGCGGCAATAGTACTATTAGAGGTAGAGAGAAGGAGAGAACATGACCGACTACACGATCGCCAGCAGCGCCGGAGTCATCCTTGCCCAGGTGAGTCACCACGACATCGACGCCGAGGCGGAGGATGCCGCCGAGGCAACCGCGGCCGATCGAGCACGACGCTAGCGGCAACCCTAATAGTACTATTCCCACTAACGGAGGTATATCTCATGAGCATCCAGACGACGACCGCAGCTGATGCCCTCACAAGGTTCCTGGACGTGTGGACGGGGGACATGTCCGCCGACCTCGCGCCCAAGCTCACATGCGGCGAGGCCGACGCCCTCGCGCAGCTGCTCCGAACCCACGGCCGCCCCGCCGCCGCCGCGGAATGGATCAACTTCCACAGCCGCGGCGACGACGACGAGGAGGACGCCCACCACCGCACCCCGGCCGCGGCGATGATGTTCGAACTCGACGAGATGACGGCCGCCTATCCCGACCTCACCCAGGAATTCGAGGATCCCGAGGCATTCGGTGCCGGGCACATCGTCCTCTACAGCCTCGACGGCCGCCAGCGCCTCGCTATCACCGAGCGCTGCGACAAGCCCGCAGCCGATGAGACATGCGTTCCGATCGGCTGGCAGTGGGAGGCGGCGCACCGGCTCGTCTCCGGCGGATGGGAACCCATCGACGCGGGGGAGCTCGAGGCCGACGACCTCGATTCGTTCGTCCCGCGCGCCTGGGAGTGGGTGGGGAAGCATGGAGGCACCCGCGGCCTCTGACGGCCACGCCGGGCCCTTCGGAGCCCGGCCGAGGGGAGCAACCCCCTCGGGCACCCCCAGGGGGCCGCACACGGCCCTGCGGCGCGGCCTACGGCCGCACGATCCTACGGAGTGTTCTCGTTCCTGGCGCTCCATCATTGCCGCCGCTCGCCGCCGCACAAGCCCCTGCGGGGCCGGCTCCTCCGAGATTTTCGACACGCGGTCGCTGCGCTCCCTCACATCGCGCCGAAATTCTCTCCTCCACCGCACACGGTGTTGCTGCGGCGGCGCGCTGTCGCGGCACTGCTCCGCTTATCAGGAACGAGCCAACACAATGGACGAGGGGGAAAGGGTCATGAACATGATCGAAACCGAGCTGGTCGTGTACAGCAAGCCCAACTGCGTTCAGTGCAACGCGACCTATCGCGCGCTGGATGCCAAGGGGATCCCGTACCGTGTCGTCGACCTCAGCGAGGACGCGAACGCGCTGGAGTACGTGAAGGACCTCGACTCGACCTACATGCAGGCGCCGATCGTCGTCGTCGACGAACACGACCACTGGTCAGGCTTCCGACCGGATCAGATCGAGCGCATTGCAAAACGGGCAATATTGCCATCTGATGCAACGCGCCGACCCTCGATCGCAGGCGCTGCAGAAGGCTGAGTGCAGTGATTCTCGAGCGGGTCGAACTCACTGCGCCGACCCTAGATTCGAAAGCCTACTTCATTTGCATCAATGTTGCGTTGGATGCATCATGAGGATGTGCTTGTAGTTGATCCTTCGCCTGCGCAGAGGCTTCTATCCGCAGGGAACGTCGTTCACCTCGACCCTGAGAGGGCCGTGCTCGATGGGATGTTGGATGGGTGGCGAGTTCAGCAGACTGCTCGCTTCCTGAAGGCTCCGACGATTGCGGCGAGAGAGCGGCTCGTGCGCCGGTTCGTGGATTTCACGGGTATGTACCCGTGGCAATGGACGCCGGCGGAGGCGGAGGCGTGGATCAGTGAGTTGCGGTCGGGTGCGAAGCCGTTGCGAGTGTCGACGCTGCGTGGGTACGAGATCGACATCAAGATGTTCTGCGCGTACGTCACTGATCCTCGATATCCGTGGCTGTCGGAGTGTGAGGCGCGTTTCGGTGTCGCGCCGCGGCAGGTGTTCCATGAGGACAACTCGATCGTGCATGTCAGCGAGTACGAGGGTGATGCCGCGCGGCGCCCGTTGACGTTTGATGAGGTTCAGGCGTTGTTCGATGCGGCCGATGGGCTTGCTGCACGGATCCGGTCGAGACGACGGAAGGGTGCAGTTCAGGCGCTACGAGATGCGGCCCTCCTCAAAAGCGTCTACGCGTTCGGGTTGCGGCGACGTGAGGCGGTAATGCTTGATCTAGTGGATCTGCGCCGCAACGCGAAGCTGCCGCATCTGGATCGTTTCGGTGCACTGTCGGTGCGACATGGCAAGGCCAGCCGTGGGGGGCCGTCGAAGCGGCGCACGGTGCTCACGGTTCCCGAAATGGGGTGGATTGCGGGGACGCTGGCGCACTACCTCGAGGAGGTCCGCCCGTCGCTGTCGTCTTCGGCGCCCTCATCTCCGGCGCTGTGGGTGACGGAACGGGGTACGAGGCTGAGTAGGCGTGCGGCGAATGAGGCGTTCTGTGCAGCTCGCGATGCCGCGGGGATCGACTCTTCGTTGGATCTGCATTCGTTGCGGCACTCGTACGTGACGCATCTGGTGGAGTTCGACTACCCGGAGCGGTTCATCCAGGAGCAGGTGGGGCACTCGTTCTCCTCGACGACCGCGATCTACGTCGGGGTCTCCAACGAGTACCGGAACCGCCTACTCACTCAAGCTATTCACACCCGCTACGGCGCCGACTTTGAGGAGGCAGCACGGTGAAAGAGATGGACTACGTCTGGCATCTGCGCGCGAAGATGGCGGAGCGTGGCATGTTCGCCACGACGGACCTGCAACCGCTGCTCGCTGAGCGTGGCGTCGCGCTCTCCCGGGAGCAGACTTACCGGCTGGTGACGGGTCAGCCGCAACGGTTGAGTATGGTGACGCTGATCGCGCTGTGCGACATCCTTGGGTGCACACCCAACGACCTCATCGAGCCGCGCATCGTCGAGGCGTCCGCCAGGAAGGCTTCCGGAGAAGTCGTCCCGCTGAAGAGCCGAGTGTCCGCCCGCCGAACGACGATCAATCGGCCCGGGCATGCGAAATGACCGTGGTGCCGGAGCAACCTTGCTCCGAGTGCGGAAGCCGCGCTCCGCGGGTGAAGCGACTCCCCGGTGGGGGAGGGCTCTGCCGACCGTGCTACAACGTCAGCCGACGTGTGGAGTGCTCGCGCTGTGGTCGTATCAGGGCGCCCAGCGCTCGAGCGGACGACGGCGCACCACTCTGCGGGCACTGCGCGCGACCGAAGCGTTCGATCGTCACTCCGGGCTCACGGTTCCTCGCGACGCGCACAACGTCGTCACGGAACTCGCTCGGGTAGGGCTTGGGCACAGCAACATCCTTCCAGACCCACCCCGCGGGCAAGCCAGATCAGATGTCACCTACTCGTGCAGCAGTCCCGGTTTCGACCGCGATCTCTCATATTGGATGAACGCGACCGGCGCCGATCCCGCGCAACGGGGATCGGTGCCAGCTCGTGCGGTCCTAAGTCAGAGTGCGGCGGCTCCGGCCTCAGCCACAGTCTGGTC
>JAFDWM010000170.1 GCA_018268455.1 Actinomycetota bacterium
CTCGCCGTGGGCGTGCCCGAGATCGAGGCGCTCCGCCTGCGCTGGGTGGAGACCCTGACCGGACGCGCGATCGTGTCGGCCTCCCCCGCGGTGTTCGCCGGCGCAATCGCCCGCCAGGACAAGGCGACAGGCACGCTGCTGGCGAAGATCAGCCCCACCGCGACCCGGTACTTCTCCGATCAGGACTGGGCGATCGGCGCCAGCGACATCGCCCGGTCGAACGCGATGCGCATGAACTACGTCGGTATCCAGACCCTCGCCGTGTCGTGGGCGACTCCCGGATCCGCCTATGCGGGATCTGCGACCGTGCTCGACGCGATCCTCAGCGGCCTCGCGCACATGAACACGCACATCTACAACACCGATACCACCTGGTGGGGCAACTGGTGGTCGTGGAACATCGGCGCCCCGCAGCCGCTCGGCAACACCATGGCACTCGTGCACGATCACCTCTCGCAGGCCGAGATCGACGCCTACTGCGCGGCGATCGACCACTTCCTGCCCAACCGCGATCCGCGCCTGCAGCTCTCGGTCACCGGGCCCAAGCCCTCCGACGCGGCCAACCGCGTCGACATCTGCCAGGGCATCATCGTGCGCTCGATCGTGCAGCCCGACGCCGATCTGCTGCGCGACGCGGTCGCCGCGCTCAGTGACAGCTGGCAGTACGTGACCTCTGGCAACGGGTTCTTCCGTGACGGCTCGTTCGTGCAGCATTCCACGATCGGCTACACCGGCACCTACGGCCTGGTGCTGCTCGGCGGGCTGGCGAAGCTGTTCGCGCTGCTGGCCGGCAGCTCCTTCGACATCACGGATCCGACCCGCAGCAACATCACCGGCGTGGTGGAGGGATCCTTCGCCCCGCTGATGTTCCGCGGGCAGATGATGGACGCCGTGCGCGGCCGCGCCGTGTCCCGCTTCGCCGAGCGCAGCATCGACGACGGCGACAACCTCATCGAGTACGCCCTGCGGCTGGCGCAGTCCGCCGACGCGACGACCGCGGCGCGCTGGCGGGGCCTGTGCCGGCAGTGGATCGAGAGCGACTCGGCGGCCGAGATCACGGCCTCGACGAACATCGTGCGGCTGGCGCTGGTGACCGAACTGCTCGGATCCGACACGGCCGCCGTCCCCGACCCCACCGGTCCGACACTGTTCCCGGCGATGGACCGCCTCGTGCACCGCTCCGCCGACGGCGCCTGGGCCCTGTGCGTCGCGATGTGCTCGAACCGCATCGCCTGGCACGAGGGAACCCCCGACGAGAACTTCCTCGGTGTGAAGACCAGCCAGGGCATGACCTACCTGTATCTGGCCGGGCAGGAAACCGCCTTCGACGACGCGTTCTGGGCGACCAGCGACCTCGACGCGCCCCCCGGCACCACGGTCGATCTCACCCCGTTGCCGAAGAACCCCGAGGGTGAGTGGGGCGCGAGCACCCCGCAGAACGAGTGGACCGGCGGCGTCACCTTCGAAGACACCGCGCTCGCCGCGATGCACCTGGTCGCCCCGGGCGGCACCGGCCTCGTCGCGCGCAAGGCCTGGTTCACCCTGCCCGATGCCGTGGTCGCCCTCGGCGCCGGCATCTCGACGGGCAGCGCGGGCGAAGTGCGCACCGTGGTCGAGCACCGCAACCTCGGCACGACCGCGAAGCGCCTGATCGTGGACGGGCAGGACGTCACCGCGGAGACAACGCTGCCAGGGGCGCGCTGGGCGCACCTGGACGGGGTCGGCGGTTACGTGTTCCTGGACGGATCCGCCCCGCTCACCGCGGGCGTCGTCGACCGGCAGGGCACCTGGCAGCGCAACAACACGAACAAGGCCGCCGGCACGGCCGTGGTGCAGCAGCGCTCGTACGCGACGCTCAGCCTTTCGCACGGCATCGGCGCGAGCGCGGGCGGCGGCTACGCCTACCTCGTCCACCCCGGCGCCGATGCCGCCGCGACGGCGGCACTGGCGCAGAAGCCGCCGGTGCAGGTGCTCCGCAACGACGAGACCGCCCAGGCCATCCGGCACTCCGGGCATGTGACGGCGGCCGCGTTCTGGGCCGCGGGCACCGTCGACGACCTCACAGTCGACCGAGCGGCCTGCGTGATCGCACGGAAGACGCCGGGCATGATCCGGATGTCCGTCAGCGACCCGACCCAGACCGGCACAGCGCTCGTCGTCGACGTCGCCGCGACCGGCGTCACGCGGGTCAAGGGCACGGATGCCGCGCGGGTGTCGCTCGCCCGGCGCGGAAACGGCGTGCGGCTCACGATCGACGTCACCGGCACCGCCGGCACCACGCTCGCGTTCTCGCTGCACTCCTGACCGAGCGGCATGGACGCCGTCCGGGGCGGCGCCCTGCCGCCGGGAACGACGAACCCGCCGTCCGAGGGAGGCGGACGACGGGTTCGGGAATCGGAGCGCACGGCCCCGAGCGGATCCTGACGCCGCGGACGGCGATCGGATCCGGATCCGCTCAGGCGATCGGCTCGAGCAGCGGGATCTCGTACCGGTGCGGCGTGCCGAAGCGGTGCGCGGTGACCGAGACCGCCTGCTCGCGCAGGAAGGTCAGGATCTCGACGCGTCCGGCCGAGACGACC
>JAFDWM010000171.1 GCA_018268455.1 Actinomycetota bacterium
GCACCCGCATAGCGCACCCGCTCGGCGAGCACCTGCCGGCCGTGGATGTGGCCGAGTGCCGCGTAGTCGACGCCGTCGAACACCGACACTGGCACCATGTCGATGCCGCCCTGGCGGATCTCGCGCTCGAGCCCGACGGTGGGGTCGACGCCGGCCGCGAAGCAGTGCGCGATCACGACCGAGCGCCCCGGGTGCTCGGCGAGCCCGGTCCGCACGAGCTCCATGGCGCGCGCGACGGTCTGCGCCTGCGTGCGCAGCGGATGTCCGTCGGCGCCGGCGGAGAACGCGTCGTACTGCCGCACGATCGCCGGCTCGAGATAGGGGATGCCGAAGAACCGCACGGGACCGTCGTCGTCGGAGATGGTGATCGGCGTACCGACCGTGCGCGGATCCGTCACGACATGGATCCCTTCGCGCAGCAGCCGTGCCTGGAAGCCCAACCGGGCCGCGGAATCGTGGTTGCCGCTCGTGACGATCACCTGCGCGCCCGCCTCGGACAGCCCGACCAGCGCGTCGGTGAGCAGCGTGTACGCCGCCGCCGCGGGCGTCGCCGAGTCGAACACGTCGCCGGCCACGACGACGACGTCGACGTCGTTCTCGCGCACCTGCGCCACGAGCGCGTCGAGCACCGCGGCCAGCGCGTCCACGGTGGAGTGCCCGTGGAAACTGCGGCCGATGTGCCAGTCGCCGGTGTGCAGGATCCTCATGCCCTCCACGCTACGGAGGGGGTCCGACATTCGGTCTGAGGCGTGCCGCGCTGATCCGGCGACGGTGCGTGAACACCCGCGCCGGCGTAACACAACGTCATCTGGCGACACCGCGGACCGCACCGCGCTAGGGGTCAGCGCGCGCGCAGCAGCCCGGCTCGCTCCGGGTGCAGGTCGAACCAATCCGCGACGTACCAGCACACCGCGTCGATGTGACGATCGCCGCGCTCGGCGATGTCGTCGACGGCCCGCTCCACGAGCACGCCGGCGTACCCGGATCCGCGGAAAGTCGGGATCGTGAAGGCCCTCGTCAGCGCGATCGTGCGCCCGTCGTCGCGGTAGTCGAGCACGCTCACGAGCACCCCGTCACGGGTCAGCGTGTAGCGCGAGGCGTCGTCCTCGCGGGTCAGCACGAAGCGATCGGAGACGACGTCGGAAGCCACTCCTTCACGCTACGCCCGCCGGGAACGGCCGGGCGTGTTTTGACATTGTTGGTCACGGTCCGCAATAATCGGGCCCATGACCACCAACGCACTTCCCTTGTCCGCCCAGGAGGCGAACGGGACGACCGGGATGATGATGCCCGGTTGCGTTGGCATGTGTTGCCGAATGTGTCGCTGAAGCCACAGCACTCCGTCTGACCCGCTCGTCGTGATCTTCGCGAGCTGAGTCTCGAGCACCCATCCGCGTGCTCCCCCTCCGGCTTCGCCGGTCACATCGCAACACTTCCGAGTCGTCGACCGACTCCGTCCTTCAAGGAACCCATCATCATGTCGAACACCGCACTCCTCGAGCGTCCCGCTGTCATCGCCCCGGTCCGTCTGCACGCTGTTCCGAACACCCAGATCGATGCTCCCGCCCCGGCGGTCGACGCTCCTCCGGCCCGTTCCCCCCGCGGTTTCGCCCTCTACGTCGGCATCGACGAGCTGAAGGCCGCGACCAACGGGGTCAGCCTGCCGCTGCTGGTCGACGCGCTGCGCCGCACCCTCGCCGAGCTCGCGCCCGATGCCGAGACCCACGCGACCGTCGCCCTCGCCCCGCAGACCGCCGGCGGCCGTGACCTCGACGTCGTGCGCCTCGCCCTGCACGAGCCCGGTGCGATCGCCCGCTCGAAGGCGGAGGCTGAGGAGCGCACCGCGCAGGACGGCGGCGGCGTCACGGTCGACATCTCCCGCAAGCGCGTGCTGATCGACGGCGAGTCCGCCTCGTTCACGTACAAGGAGTTCGAGCTGCTGCAGTACCTGGTGCTGCGCGAGGGTTCGACGATCGAGCGCAGCGAGCTCGTCTCGGCGCTGTGGCAGACCTCCGACGAGGAGGCCCCCGGCGAGCGCACCATCGACGTGCACGTGCGCCGCCTGCGCGCCAAGCTCGGCCGCTATGAGGACATCGTGCGCACCGTGCGCGGCGTCGGCTACCGCTTCGACCGTCACGCCGACGTCGCCATCCGCTACGGCGTGGGTTCCCCCTCCCCCGACCGCTTCTGAGGCCTGGCCGGCGGATCCGGTTCTTCACGGCACCGGATCCTGTTCGCCGCGGCACCGGATCCTATTCGCCACGGCACCGGATCCTGTTCGCCACGGCACCGGATCCTGCCGAACGCACCCCTTATCGACGCGAACAACCGGTGCACTCGGCACGTACCGGTGCACTCGACACGTACCGGTGCACTCGGATTCGGACGGCGCACGTGACGGTGCACTCCGCACGGCGTGCGTCCTGCGACCACGACCCCTGCATCCTGGGCGGCGATGTCGGCCGGTGGATCTAGACGCTATGGGTAGTTGAGCCTGGGGCCTCCTCTCGCGTAGACCGTGGGTTGCGAGGCCGGGTGTTTCCGGGCTTGCCGAGCCACATACGTGAGGG
>JAFDWM010000172.1 GCA_018268455.1 Actinomycetota bacterium
CGGCGCGGCCAGAACGCAGCGCGTCCGAACGCCATCAGCAGCGCGGGCAGCAGGGTGAGCGCGGACAGCATCGCGAACGCGATCCCGATCGCCGCGACGGGTCCCAGCGCGCTGTTCGACTTCAGGTCGCTGAGCAGCAGGCAGAGGAGCCCTGCGATGACCGTGCCGCCCGAGGCCAGGATCGGCTCGAAGGCACCCTTCCACGCCATGAGCACCGCCTTCGCGCGATCCTGCTCGACACGCAGGGCTTCGCGGAAACGCGAGACGAACAGCAGCGCGTAGTCGGTTGCGGCGCCGATCACGAGGATGAACAGGATCCCCTGCGTCTGGCCGCTGAGCAGCAGCACACCCCACTTCGCGAGCCACCACACCAGCAGGAGCGCGGTGCACAACGCGAACAGGCTCGTCATGAGCACGACGACCGGCAGCAGCAGGGAGCGGTAGACGAGCACCAGGATCACGAACACCGCGGCGAGTGCCACACCGAGCAGGATCCCGTCGATGCCCGCGAAGCCGGCGACGAGATCGGCGCTGAACCCGGCGGGGCCGGTGATGTAGACGCGCACGCCGTCCGGCGCCGCCTTGTCGAGCGACGTCCGCAGCTCGCCGACCACGTCGCCGAGGTCGGCGTCGGAGCGGATCGGGATGAACGCCTGCACGGCCTTTCCGTCCTCGGACAGCAGCGCAGGGGAGACATCGTCGCCCACGCCGGCGATGTCGGTCGTGGCCGCCACCGCGTCGGACAGCGCGGTGTGCTGCGCGTCGGTCAGCTTCGTGTCGGAGGCGGCGACGATGATCGCCGGGATCTGGTCGGATCCGGCGAAGCGGGTCTGCAGTTCCTGCACGCGGGCGGAGTCCGACGAGGACGGGAGGTAGGCGGTGCGGTCGTTCGACGAGACCTCGTCGACCTTGCCGAACAGCGGGCCGCCGAGTGAGGCGGCGACGAGCCATCCGATGATGATCAGCGCCGGCAGCAGGATCCGCAGCAGGCGGCGAGTGCGATGCGGCTGAGCGAGGTGCTGCGGGGTGGTCATCGGGATCCTTCCGTCAACCGCAGAATAGATCCATTTATCTAGCTTGGCAAGTAATCATCTAGGCATGAAAGATAGCCCGGTATAGCATGTCGGCATGGTGAAAGCGCGCGACGGGGCGGACGAGCTCGACGGGGTGACTCGCGTCGGCGCGTCGAGCAGTGACGGCGTGGAATCGGGCGCGGTCTACGACATCGAGGCGAGCGACCCTTCCGGCATGCTCATCGACCGCAGCGGTGTCGATGAGCACGACATCCGGCAGATCACCGACGTGATGACGGCGCTGGGCGAACTGCGCGACGCCGAGCAACGCCTCGCCGAGGCATCGCGCCGCTACATGAAGCTCAACGAGACCGACATGCGGGCGCTGCACTACCTCATCGTGTGCACGAACAGGGGCGTCGTCGCCACCCCGGGTGGGATCGCGCAGCACCTGGGGATCTCGACGGCGTCGACCACCAAGCTGCTGGACCGGCTGGAGGGCGGCGGGCACGTCGTGCGGGCCGCGCACCCCTCGGACCGCCGTGCCCTGGCGATCTCGATCACGCCCGAGACGCAGCGCGCGGCCATGGAGACCGTCGGACGTCAGCAGGCGCGCCGCTTCCTCTCCGCCGCACGACTGACCGAGGCCGAGCGCGACGTCGTCGTCCGCTTCCTGCGCGACATGGCCCAGGAACTGGCGCTGGACGGCGTCGGCTGGGCCGAAGGTGAGCCCGAGCGCTGAACCCGGCAGGCCGGGGGAGCGGTCGGCGCGGTCAGGCCCGGCTCCGCCCGGCGAGCCCCTACGCGCAGATCAGGCGTTGCCCTCCCCGCCGGAGAACATCCAATCGACGCCGAACCGATCGGTGAGCATGCCGAACTGACCGCCCCACGGCGCGGGACCGTAGCCCTGGCTGACAGTGGCGCCGTCGGCGAGTTTGTCCCACGCGGCCTGGATCTCGGCCTCGTCGGATCCGCTCAGCGACACGGAGACGCCCTGCGGAGCCTTGTACTCCATGTATCCGGGGGTGTCAGAGGCCATCAGCACCAGGCCGCCAGGAGTGGTCAGCTGAGCGTGCATGACGAGCGACTGCTCGGCCTCATCCTGCAGCATGCCCGGCATGTCGCCGAAGGTCATCACCTGCAGATCGCCGCCGAGGGCCTGCTGGTAGAACTCCATCGCGGCGCGCGCGTTGTCGCGAAACGAGATGTACGGATTGAGGTTGGTCATGAGAGGTCTCCGTCAGTGCTCGGTGGGTGCGCGGATCTGCGCAGGAACAGTCTGAAACCGGCCACCGACATCGGCAATGGTGTGTCGCGGATCCGCCCGACTTCTGTGGGCAGGAGCGCTCGGTCAGGCGTCGGTCAGGCGTCCTCGGTCAGGCGTCCTCGCGTGGCGGGTTGTACATGAACTCGATCCGGATCCCGTTGTCGTCCTCGACGAACGACGCGTAGTACCGGTTGTCTCGCCCTTGGTTTGATGGAGGCTCCTGACATCCCGGAAGGATGAGGAGTATGCCGAAGTTGAAGAGGTATCCCGAGGAGTTGAAGC
>JAFDWM010000173.1 GCA_018268455.1 Actinomycetota bacterium
GCGATGGTCGCGTTCCAGGACGCGGGCGCCGCGGTGTTCGACTACGGCAACTCGATCCGTGCCGAGGCGGTGCTCGGCGGCTTCGACCGCGCGTTCGAGTTCCCCGGCTTCGTGCCGGCGTACATCCGCCCCCAGTTCGAGGAGGGCCGCGGCCCGTTCCGCTGGGCCGCGCTCTCGGGCGACCCGGAGGACATCTACAAGACCGACCGCGCCATCGCGGAGCTCTTCCCCGAGGACAAGGCGCTGCACCGCTGGCTGGAGAAGGCCGGAGAGAAGGTGCACTTCGAGGGTCTGCCCGCACGCATCTGCTGGCTGGGATACAAGGAGCGCCACCTGGCGGGACTGAAGTTCAACGAGATGGTCGCCTCGGGCGAGCTGTCCGCCCCGATCGTCATCGGCCGCGACCACCTCGACTCCGGATCGGTGGCTTCGCCGTACCGCGAGACCGAGGCCATGAAGGACGGATCCGACGCGATCGCCGACTGGCCGCTGCTCAACGCCCTGCTGAACACCTCCTCCGGCGCGAGCTGGGTCTCGCTGCACCACGGCGGCGGCGTCGGCATCGGCCGCTCCATCCACGCGGGGCAGGTGACCGTCGCGGACGGATCCGCCCTGGCCGCGGAGAAGCTCGAGCGCGTGCTGACCAACGACCCGGGCACCGGCGTCATGCGGCACGTCGACGCGGGCTACGAGCACGCGAAGGACATCGCTCGGGAGCGCGGCCTCAAGGTCCCGATGGGACTCTGAGCGACGCTCCCACACGGACGGCGTCCCGTCCTCTGCCTCCCATCGGGGGATGGGGATCCAGAGGACGGGACGCGACTCTCTGCGAAAGGCTGAGGACATGCGGATCCTGATCACGAACATCGGCGAGCTCACGACGAACGTCGCCGACGGCGACGACCCCTGCGGCACGCGGCACGACGCCGCGGTGCTCGTCGAGGGCGACCGGATCGCCTGGGTCGGCGCTGCGGTCGACGCGCCCGATGCCGACGAGATCGTCGACGCGCAGGGACGCGCCGTGATCCCCGGCTTCGTGGACAGCCACAGCCATCTGGTCTTCGGCGGCGACCGCGCCGCGGAGTTCGAGGCCCGGATGCAGGGCCAGAAGTATGCCGCGGGCGGAATACGCTCCACCGTGGCGGCGACCCGCGCCGCGACCGACGACGAGCTGCGCATGCGCCTGCGCGGTTTCCTCGACGAGATGCTGGCGCAGGGCACCACCACGGTCGAGATCAAGAGCGGCTATGGCCTGGACGTCACCACCGAGGAGCGTCTGGTGCGCCTCGCCGCCGAGGTCACCGAAGAGGTCACCTTCCTCGGTGCGCACGTCGTACCGGCCGAGTACGCCGACCGCAGCGACGAATACGTCGACCTCGTCATCGGGGAGATGCTCGACGCCTGCGCTCCGCACGCGAAATGGATCGATGTGTTCTGCGAGACCGGCGCTTTCACCGTGCCGCAGTCGCGCCGGGTGCTCGAGGCCGGCATCGCCCGCGGCCTGCAGCCGCGGGTGCACGCGAGCCAGCTCGGCTCCGGCGAGGGCGTGCAGCTGGCCGTCGAGCTCGGCGCCGCCTCGATCGATCACGGCACCTACCTCACCGACGACGACGTGACCGCGCTCGCCGGATCGGCGACCGTGCTCACCCTGCTCCCCGGCGTGGAGTTCTCCACCCGGCAGCCGTATCCGGATGCGCGCCGACTCATCGACGCAGGCGTCACGGTGGCGATCGCGTGCGACACGAACCCGGGATCCAGCTTCACGTCGTCGATGCCGTTCTGCATCGCTGTCGCCGTGCGCGACATGCGGATGACCGTGGCCGAGGCGGTCCATGCCGCGACCGTCGGGGGAGCGGCCGCGCTGCGCCGCGACGACGTCGGCCGGATCGCCCCCGGTATGCGCGCAGATCTCGTGCTGCTGAAGAGCCCGAGCCGCGTGCACCTGGCGTATCGTCCAGGGGTGCCGCTCGTGGAGGCAGTCTGGAAGGACGGCGTGCGGTTCTCCTGAGCCGCGGCGGCCACCTCAGCCGAGCGCGAAGCGGATCCGGGATCCCGGCGGCAGCTGCCCGGCGAGATCCAGGTCGGCGTCGATCACGGCGCCGATGACCGGGTAGCCGCCGGTGAGCGGATGGTCGGGCAGGAACAGCACCGGCTGACCGTCCGCGGGCACCTGGATCGCGCCCGTCACCGCGCCCTCGCTGGGCAGTTCGGCAAGCACCGAGCGCACGAGCGGCGCGTCGCCGTGCAGGCGCAGCCCGATCCGATCCGAGCGTGCGGTCACCTCCCACGCCTGGCCGAGGAGTACGTCGAGCGCGGCCGGCGCGAACCAGTCGTCGCGCGGGCCGAGCACGATCCGCAACGTCACGGTGTCGCCGGGCGCGGGCAGGGTGCGCGCACGCGGGTACGGCCGCACCGCGAGGCGGACGGTGCGCGGATCGCCCAGCCCGGCCGTGTCGCAGACGCGCAGCGGCGCCGGTCCGAGCCCCGCGAGTGTGTCGGTCGACGCACTGCCGAGCGTCGGGTGCACGAGGAGACCACC
>JAFDWM010000174.1 GCA_018268455.1 Actinomycetota bacterium
CACGCCCGAATTCGACGCCTACGTGAAGCAGCTCATGATCGAGCTCACCACCAAGGCCGGGCAGAAGTGCACGGCGATCCGCCGGGCGATCGTGCCGAACGCGCTCGTGGATCCGGTCGTCCAGGCGCTGGGGGCGAAGATCGCCGAGCGCGTCGTGATCGGTGACCCGCACGCGGAGAACGTGACCATGGGTCCGCTCGTCTCGGTGGAGCAGCGCGATGAGGTGCTGCGCCAGGTGGCAGCCCTCCGCGCCGCCGGTGGCGAGCTGCTGCTGGGCTCGGTCGACGCGCCCGACGTGGTGCGCGCGGACGGCAGCGTGGGCCCGGCTCCGGAGGGCGCGTTCATCGCGCCGATGCTGGTCGGGTTCGCCGACACCTCGGCGCCCGCCGTGCACGAAGTCGAGGCGTTCGGCCCGGTCTCCAGCGTGCTCGGCTACGACACGGTTGCCGACGCGGCCGAGCTCGTGGGGCGCGGCGGCGGATCCCTCGTCACGAGCGTCGCGACCCGGGATCCCCAGGTCGCGACCGAGCTGCTCAGCGGCATCGCCGCGTACAACGGGCGCGTGCTGTTCCTGAACCGCGACGACGCGCGCACCTCGACCGGACACGGATCCCCGGTGCCGCACCTCGTGCACGGCGGCCCCGGGCGGGCCGGCGGCGGCGAGGAGCTCGGCGGCATCCGCGCGGTGCGGCACTTCATGCAGCGCACCGCGATCCAGGGCACCCCGGAGATCCTCACCGCGATCACGGGGGTCTGGCACACCGGTGCCGGCACCGACCGCACCGTGCATCCGTTCCGCAAATCGCTCGCCGAGCTGCACCTGGGCGACCAGGTGTCCTCGGGTCTTCGGGAGCTGTCTCTGGAGGACATCGAGGCGTTCGCGCACTCGACCGGCGATACCTTCTACGCGCACATGGACGAGGAAGCAGCCGAGGCCAATCCGTTCTTCGGCGGCCGGGTGGCGCACGGCTACCTGCTGGTGTCGTGGGCGGCCGGGCTGTTCGTCTCGCCGGATCCGGGCCCGGTGCTCGCGAACTACGGCCTGGAGAACCTGCGTTTCGTCACCCCGGTCAAGCCGGGCGATGCGATCCGGGTCACGCTCACCGCGAAGCAGATCACCCCGCGCGAGACCGACGAGTACGGCGAGGTGCGCTGGGATGCGGTGATCCACAACCAGCGCGACGAGATCGTGGCGACCTACGACGTGCTCACGCTGGTGGAGAAGGAGCTCGCCGCTGCCTGAGGTCTACAGCGTGACGGTGAGCGTCTTCTGCTCGCCGTCACGCACGTAGGTGATGTGCACGGTGTCGCCGGTGCGCGCCGACAGGGCGAACATGTTCAGGGCATCGGCGCGGGCGACCGCATCGTTGTTGATGCGCGTGATGATGTCGCCCTGCCGAAGCCCGGCGCGGTCTGCAGCGCCGCGGGGGACCACCGATTGCACGTAGAGCCCTGCCGGCGTGCCCCATGCCGCCGCCGCGGAGAGCGCGACGGGCGTGGCCTGGATCCCGAAGTCGGGGTGCTGCACGGATCCGTGCTCGATGAGGTCGTTCGCGATCGACATCGCGCGGTTGCTGGGCACGGCGAAGCCGATGCCGACGGATCCGCCGCCCGCGGTGCCATCGGCATTCGGGACGGTCGCGATCGCGGTGTTCACGCCGATCATGCGGCCCTGGCAGTCGACGAGCGCACCGCCGGAGTTGCCGGGGTTGATGGCCGCGTCGGTCTGGATCCCGCCGATGATCACGGCGGGCTTGTCGCCGACGCTCGGCAGGCGTGAGGTGCGCCCGAGCGCGCTGACGATGCCGGCCGTGACCGTGCTGGACAGGCCGAGCGGTGCGCCGAGTGCGACCACCGGCTGGCCGACCGAGACCGCGTCGCTGTCGGCGACGTTGATCACCGGGAGGTCCTTCTGATCGATCTTGAGCACGGCGATGTCGCTGGTGATGTCACGGCCGACGAGCGTCGAGGCGTGCGTGTAGCCGTTCGAGAACGTCACCATCACGCGCCCGCTCGGCACCGCCGCGGCAATCACGTGGTCGTTGGTGATGATGTAGCCGTCCTTGCGGATGATCTCGCCGGTGCCGACCCCGTTTCCGGATCCGGACACGTTGATCGTCACGATTGTCGGCAGCACCCGATCGGCGATGGCGGTCGCGTCGCAAGCGCCGGCCGATGTCGAGGGACCGAGATGCGATCCGGCCCATCCTCCGACGAGCCCAAGGACGAGGGCGAGACCGCCCGCGATGCCCCAGGTGATCCAGCGCTGCCGGTTCCCGGCGGCTGCGGTCGGATCCGCTTCGGTGACCGGATCTGCATCGTTGGTCGCCGCGGTCGGATCCGTATCGGTGGCCGGATCCGCCGGCTGCTCGCTCGTCATGCGGTAACCATAGCGGTGAGAGGGATCCCGAGACGCACAATTCCTCCGTCTCGGCGCGAGCACCGGTTCAGGTGAAGGTGACGCGGCGGGGTGGTCGGTCGGTGTAGGTGCGGCCGGTGGGGCTGGTCCAGGTGAGGTCGCCGTTGGGG
>JAFDWM010000175.1 GCA_018268455.1 Actinomycetota bacterium
CACGGTCGGGCACCCCCTGGTGCAGTCCGGTCAGAGGACCTTCGCCGCGAGGCTCAGGTCCGCGTTGGCGAGCACCGGCATGGCGATCGCATCGGCGATGACCTCGGCGATCATCGGGGGCTTCTCGCCGCGGTACGCGCCCGCGACGATGCCCGGCTGCTCGGAGTCCTCGATGCCGTACCGCTCGTCGGTCGACGTGAGGGTCTGACCCCAGAACGTCGCGCCGAGCTCGGTGCCCGCCCAGTCGTCGGTCGCGACCGGCGCCGGGAGGAGCAGCAGCTTCGAGTCGTCGAGCACCTTGCCGGCCTTCGTGCGCCGGTCGTACTTGATGATCGGCGGGAGCCCGGCGCCCTCGACGATGCCCCGCACGTCCGACTCGGTCGCGGGACGCGAAGCGCCGTTGACGAGCTGGGTGCGGAACTGGTCGCCGGAGGCGAGGGCGGTGAACACCCGCGAGGACATCACGATGGCGCCCGGCTCGACGCCGTTCGTGGTGATGTACTGCTGCCGGATCGTCTCGAGGAACGCGAGGCGGTCGACGTTCGACGCGGTCCACAGGGACGCCGCGGTGACGTCGTGCGCGACGGAACGCCCGAACGAGTCGGCGGCGCCGATCTCCGGGATGGTCGCGACGCCGGTGCCGAGCACGATGCCGCGAAGCCGCTCGACGCGATCCGCGACGGCCTGCACGACCCGGACCGTGGTCCGGAGGATGGACTTCTCCATCGCGTCGTCCGAGGCGTTGCGGTTGCGCAGCTGCTCGTACTCGTCGATCGGGATCTCCGTGCCGACGGCCGGGATCTCGAGCGTGGTGCGCTTCTTCGGCTCACCCTTCGTGATCGCGAGCTCGGCGTCGTACGCACGGTAAGCGGCCTCCTCGACGAGCCCCGACTGCCCGGCGACGAAGCGCACGACGATGTCGGGGACCTCGCGGTTCGGCAGGAACTGGGCGAGGGTGCCCTTCGCGACCTCGTACTCCTCGAGAGCACGACGGGCATAGCCGGTGAGCGTGGCCGGGTCGACCACATCAGTCCACAGTGCCATGATCTACGTCTCCTCTCAGACGAACACGATGGTCGTGGCGGCCTTCTTGGCCGCGGCGGCGGGAGCCGCGAAACCGCCCGAGTAGGGCACCTTCGCGACGATGACTCGACCGTGGTCGAGCAGCGGGACGGCGAAGTCCGCGTTGCCGACGACCGGCTGGTCGGTGAGCACGAACCCGGCGAGGATGCCGGCGCCCGTGACGGTGGCTTCCGTCTTGTCGTACGGGACCAGAAGGCCACCGACGAGCGCGACGGGGGTGCCGGAGGGGATGTACCCGTCCGGGTAGTGCGTGCCGGCGGTGAATGCCGAGATGTCGAGGATCGCGGTGCGCGCGTTGCGCAGACCGTGGGCCGATCCCAGCCACGACATGTCACCCGTGCCGAACGTCTCCTGACGGAGCTTGGGCATGATGTCAGTCCTTTCCAGAGGGCTTCTTGTGGTTGTCGTCGTAGAGGTCACGTCCCGCGGAGACGCTGCCGCCCGTCGCGCTGCTGCCGCGCTCACCCTGGCCGGGGAGTCGGCGCCGCTTCTCGGGCTCCGGCTTCTCGGCCTCGGTCGTGTGTCCCTTCACCCAGTCGGCGAGCGCCGTGGCGTCGACGGACTTCCCGTCCTCAGCCACGAACTGCTTGCGGTCCAGGGTGATCAGCAGCGACGCCGCGAACGTGCGACCCTCGAGGGCCTTGTCCAGGGCGTCGTTCACACGGTCGAGTGCGAGCTCGAGGCGATCGGCGGCGCGCGCGTCGTCGATCCGCTTCTGCACCTCGGCCTCGGAGAGCCCCGTGGGCTTCTCGTCGGCCTTGTCGGTGGGCTTCGGCTCGGCACCCTTCGCAGCCTCGGCGGCCTCGTGGGCTTCCCACTTAGCCGCCTTCGCCTTGAAGTCCTCGTAACCGTCGAACTTCTTGCGCTCCCGCGCGATCCGCTCGTTGACGATCTTGTTGAGGTCTTCCTGCGTGGCCGGGGGTGTGTACTCGGCCCCGCCTCCGTCGCCGCCGGTCCCTTCCCCGTCGATGGGGGCGAAGAACCGGAGGTGCAGACCGGAGGGGATGAGCTGTCCGAACGCGTTGCGCTTCATGGGTTGGTGACCTTTCCGTTTACGGCCCGTCGGCCTCTCCGTTTAGGGCCCGTCGGCCACCGCGACACGCTCGCGTAGCGTCCACACCGCGGATCGGTGGGAAGTTGTGGATGATCAGGAGCCGGAACGTGCCACGCGGCGACGTTTACGGCCCGCTGACGCAGTCAGAGGCGAGACGGCACCATCAGGGCGGATACGGATTCCCAGAGCCTCAGCGAGCCGCCGGACGCCGTCCGCCGAGCTGGAGGACAGGTGCCTGAGTTGCTGCTCGTACGTGCGGCGCAGCTCGGCGAGCATCGCCGCCGTCAGCCGGAGCGACTGAGCGTGTACGTCCGCGCTGCTCAGCCGGACGCCGCGGGGCATCGTCCCTGTGCGGAGTGCGTAGTCGAGCC
>JAFDWM010000176.1 GCA_018268455.1 Actinomycetota bacterium
CGCTCTCACCAACTGAGCTACCCTGCCGCACGGCATCCGAAGATGCTGTGAGCCCCGAGTCAGGATTGAACTGACGACCCCTTCCTTACCATGGAAGTGCTCTGCCACTGAGCTATCGGGGCGCGCTGCCCTCAGTGGGCAACCAGACGAGAATACCAAAGAATCCGCGTGCCGCCGAATCGAGGCCGCCCCGCGGAAACACGGGCGTGTCCGGCTCTCGCCACGGGCGCTCAGGGGGCGTCGAGCACCCGCCGTTGCAGTTCTGCGACGAGTTCCGGGCCGCCCGCAAGACACAGCCTGCGCACGACCTCAGCGCTCTCCGGGCGGACGAACACCCCTCCCGCCTCCTGCACGAGCAGCGCTCCGGCGGCGAAGTCCCAGGGCTGCAGGCCGCGCTCGAAATAGCCGTCCAGCCGGCCGGCGGCGACGTAGGCGAGATCCGTCGCGGCGCTCCCGCCGCGACGCAGATCCCGCGCGATCGGCATCACGCGCCCCACCGCGGCGAGATCGCCCGCGTGCGTGGCAGGGTCGTATCCGAATCCCGTGGCCAGCAGCGCCCCGGCCGCGCCGGGCTCGGAGACCTGCAGCCGCGCACTTCCGAGGAACGCACCCTCGCCGCGCGCTACCGCGAAGGTCTCGTCCACGACAGGCGAATGCACGACCCCGGCGAGAGCGGTCCAGTGATCCGGATCCCGACCCTGCACCGCGGCGATGCTCACCGCGTACAGCGGAATGCCGGACGCATAGTTCACGGTGCCGTCGATCGGATCGACCACCCAGGTGATCCCGGTCGTGCCGTCGTCCGCACCGGACTCCTCGCCGAGGAAACCGTCGTCCGGGCGCTCCGCCGCGAGACGTGCGCGGATCAGCGCCTCGACCTCGCGATCGGCCTCGGTGACGATGTCGGCGAGAGACGACTTGCTCGCCGCGATCGAGACGCCCTCGGCACGGCGCCGACGTGCGAGCTCTCCGGCCTCGCGCGCGATCTCGACCGCGAGCGCGCGCAGATCCGCTGCGCTCACGGGGCGGGAACGTGCGGAGTGGGCGGCGCAGGGGGGAATTCCGTCGACGGCGCAGGATCGGACGACGCGACCGTGCCATGCAGGTCATGCCCGCCGGCAGCCCCGACCGGCGCGGCGCCGGAAGCGAGATCGGCCTGGTTCGGCAAGGCCGCGGGTCGCACGGCCGGATCCGCAGCGGTCAGCGGAAGCGACGACGCGGGCTGCCCGGGGATGGTCGCGCCCGGAGTCGGCGTGCCGGTGTAGTACGCGTTCCAGTCGGGATTGCCGTCGGGCATGATCGGCAGCGGCGTGCGGCCGTCGCCGTAGGTCGGCCATGGCAGCGGCTGCGGCCGTGCCGCCGGATAGGCCGCAGCCGCCGACGGGGCGAACGCATTGAGCGCGGGTGCGGTGAACGCGGGAGTCGCCGGGCGCTTCGGTGCGAAGAGCGCGTTGAGCAGCGGGATCAGCGTCGTGCCGACGGCAGTGAGGATCGTGAGGGCGACGACGATCCGCCAGTACAGCTCGTCGTAGTGGAAGGTGTCAGGGAACGTGAGGAAGAACACCAGCAGCAGCACCAGGATCCCGAGGAACGCATACGTCGCCCACATGATTCCCCTCGTGAAGGTGGTGACGTGGCGCTGCGCCGCGCGGTGGAAGAGACGCACGTGCAGCAGGGCGAGCTGCAGGATGCCCACCACGAGCACGAGCTGGAAGAACCGCTCGGGCCCGTTGAACCCGTAGAAGTCGTCGGGCAGCCAGATCTTCACGGCGCCGACGAGCAGGGCGACGATCCACGAGATCATGCTGAGCAGCGCGAGCCAGTCGTCGCGGTTGGGGGCGAGGCCCGCCTCGAGGATCGCGATGCCGGCGAAGCCCGCCAGGAGCACGATCGTGAGGAAGGCACGGCCGATCAGGCCCTGCTGGTCGCCGATCAGCACCCACACCACGCAGACGAGCGCGGCCGCGATGAGCGCGCCGATCGCGATCCAGATGGCGCCGCGGATCAGCAGCGACGTGTTGGGCTTCGACTTGTCGGGCTCGATGACGTTCGCCATGGTGCTCCTCTTCCTCCGGTGTGCCTTCATCCTCGCACGCAGCATTCGCCGACGCGGGGGCTGTCCGAGAACAGTGGAGAACCCGCGGCGATGCGGGTTTGGGTAGGACGAAGGCTGCCGCCGGAAGCGGCAGTTCGTGCCTTCGGGAGGTCAGCGCTTGGTCGAGCGGGCGGCGAACGCGGCGATCAGCGTCTGCGCCTCCGCGCCCTCGAACGACGCGCCGATCGTGCGGGCCTCCTCCGCCAGCTGCTCCTGCAGCGTGCGATCGGGGCGGGTGCGGATCAGGCGCTTCGCCTGTCCGTAAGCGCGGAACGCCCCGGCCAGCCAGAACTGCGCGATCTGCTCGGCACGGGCCTTCACGGTTGCAGCGATGCTCTCGGCATCGCCGTCTCCGACCGCTTCCGCGGCGATCCCCCAGTCCACGGCCTCG
>JAFDWM010000177.1 GCA_018268455.1 Actinomycetota bacterium
GGCGGGATCGGTCGGATCGGCACGTCGGGGTGCCACCCTGTCCAGGGTAGTGCGCGGCCATTCCCGTCGGAAGGAGGCCGGCGGCCCGATTCCGGCGCGCTCCTCGCCGGCGAGGCCGGCGTACAGCCCGACGACGGCGGGGATCACGATGAGCACCGCGATCCACCCGCATCGGCCCGGCTGCGCCGCGTCCGGGCAAAAGAAAAGACCCTCCGCGCACCCGACAGAGCCCGGTTACCCTTGCTGCGTTTCCGCCCTGGGGGAGTTGGCCTGGGTGCCGCCACGCGGAGAGCCGTCCAACAGTCTACCCGAGGCGGCGGGCACCGCAGACCGCGACCCCGGCGACGGATCCGACGCCGGGCACGAGCCACGACGACGGGCCGACCGCAGCGGTGTCCCGCGCCACCGTCCCCGCCGCGGGTTACGATCAGAGACGCGGGCGCGCCGCGGCGTCCGGTGAGAGGGACGCATGCACGCCACGAGCACCGCCGAAGCCAGCATGACCGCTGCCGCCGAGCCCGTGGCGGGCATCGATGCGGAGACGTTCGCCCATCGCACCGCCGCGATCATGGACTCGATCACCGCCGTGATCGACGGCAAGGACGCCGCGATCCGCAGCGCGCTCATCTGCCTCCTCGCCGAGGGGCACCTGCTCGTCGAGGATGTGCCGGGCGTCGGCAAGACCATGCTCGCCCGGGCTCTCGCCGCGAGCATCGACGCGACCGTGCGCCGGATCCAGTTCACCCCCGATCTGCTCCCCGGGGATGTCACCGGCGTGAGCGTGTACAACCCGGTCGCGCAGGAGTTCGAGTTCAAGCCCGGCGCCGTGTTCGCGCACATCGTGATCGCGGACGAGATCAACCGCTCCTCCCCCAAGACGCAGTCCGCGCTGCTGGAGGCGATGGAGGAGCATCAGGTCACCGTCGACGGGCACTCCCGTCCGCTGCCGGATCCGTTCCTCGTCGTCGCGACCCAGAACCCGCTCGAGATGGAGGGCACCTACGCCCTGCCCGAGGCGCAGCGCGACCGGTTCATGATGCGCATCTCGATGGGCTACCCCGATGCGGCCGCCGAGACCCTGATGCTGCGCCAGCGCGACACGGTCAACCCCCTGGACGGGATCCGCCCGGTGCTCGCCGCCGACGATGTCAGAGCGCTGATCACGTGGGCCAGGGCCGTGCATGTCGCGCCCGCGCTCGAGGAGTACGCGGTGGCGCTGTCGCAGGCCACCCGTACCGACGCCAACCTGCACCTGGGGGCGAGCCCGCGCGCGACCCTCCAGCTCGTGCGGGCCGCGAAGGTGCACGCGGCCCTGGACGCACGCGACTTCGTGGTGCCGGACGACCTCATCACGCTGCTGCCCGACGTGTTCGCGCACCGGCTCATCCCCGCCCGCGGGCTGCACCGGGCCGGCGCCCGCCCGATCGAGACGGCGCTCGAGGCGATCGTGCGGCGGATCCCGGTTCCGGTCGGCCAGCCGCGCTGAGCGGCGCCGAGACGCACGGCGACCGAGGCGGGAAGCACGGGGATCGAATGAGCAGAGCACTCGAGGCCGACGCGCCCGGACGGCGGATGACCGCCCGCGGCGTTTCCGCGCTGCTGGTCGCGATCCTGTTCACGATCGGCGCCAACGTGCTCGCCGCTCCTCTGCTGCTCTACGTGGCGGTGCTGCTGATCGCGCTGCTCGTGCTCGCCGCGCTGTTCGTGTTCGCGCCGCGCCGGCGCGCGCAGGTCGGGCGCACGGTGGCCGCCGACCTGCTGACGGTGGGCGACGACACGACCGTGCGGATGCGGGTGGATCTGCGCACCATGCTGCGGGCGCCGACGGGGCGCTGGCAGGATCTGCTGCCGCGCGCCGTCTCCGGCTCCGCGACCGGCATGTTCCCCCCGGACACCGCCGAGCGGATCCCCGGCGGCACGAGCATGACGTTCACCTACGGGATCGTCGGCGAGCGCCGGGGCCTCGCCTCTCTGGGGCCGCTGCGGCTGAGTACGACCGACCCGTTCGGGCTGTTCGCACGCACCGACGAGCTCGGCGACGTCACGCCGATCACGATCGTGCCGGCGGTGCTTCCGCTGCCTCGGCTCAGCGACCGCACCGGCCGCGCCGGCGGCACCGCGCAGACGTCATCGCATCGGCTCGGGCAGGGTGCCGACAACCTCTCGCCGCGCCGATACGTGCCGGGCGATTCGATGCGGCGGATCCACTGGCGTGCGACCGCGCATCGCGGCGACCTGATGGTGCGCCAGGAGGAGCAGGAGTCCAGTCCCGACGCGCTGGTCGTGCTCGACCGCGCCGGCGTGCGCTGGGCGACCGACGGCGCCACCGACCTGGACGGGTTCGATCGCGCGGTCACGGCGTGCGCCTCGGTCGCCGTGCACCTCGTCGACAACGGCTTCGCAGTCGACGTCGTCGACGCCACCGGGGTACTGCTGGCCCGGCTGCGCGGCGCCGAGGACGAGCGG
>JAFDWM010000178.1 GCA_018268455.1 Actinomycetota bacterium
CCCGTCGAAGCCGAGAACGCCTACCACGCCACACACCCCAAGCCCCTAGCAATCAGCGAACGGGACAAAATCAGCCTCTAACAAACCCGGGGCTTGACACGGTGTCATCCCGTCGGTCCAGACGTTGCATTCCCATCCCGAAGCGGAAGAGGTGCTCCAGGTCGCTGTCAGTGATCCGCATCGAGCCGCCCCTAAAGACCCCGACGTTGGAACACCCGAATCGCTTCACGTATCCCTACGACGATCAGTCCGACAACGGCGACAGCGAGTTGAATGATCGCCGCGAAGAGCCCGCCGACAATCCCCCAGGTGTCGTCACCGTGGTACTGCCGAGGGGCCATCAGCTACTCGCATCCCACGGAGGTATCGGTGGAGAGGTCGAGGCCGGCTCGAATGCGCTGGCTGGCCTTGCCGAATCCGTCGTCGGTGGGGACTCTCGCCGGGAGGTCTCCGATAGCGCTGGCGCTCGCCACGGAGTTCAGCCACGAAATGTTCGCGAAGTAGTGATCTGCCATCGTCTGTCGGTCAGCTTCCGCCACCTCGCCAGGCCAGTTGATCGAGTCGTCGGTGAGCTGTTTGGCTGCCGTGCGCTGAGTGGTGGCGAGTTCCTGTGCCGCTGCCTTGATCGCTTCGAGATCCTGGCTGCTCGCGGCAGCATTGAACACCTCGGACGCCGCGTTGGTTGGGCACAGGATCGACAGGTACTTCTTCCCCGCATCAGCCTTGGACATCGGAAACATACTGCAGCCGGTCAATGTCACCGCCAGCCCGAAGACGGCGGCGAGCGCTCCGGCTCTGCCACTTTGGGTACGCAGAATCTTCTTTTCCATGGAGCCTCCCAGCGCAACTCTTGACAGACGGTGCAGACATTTACAAGCCATATGAGACATATATCCGCCTCATGAGGTTGATACTAGCGCTGACTTCCGACATTAGGTTCGGTGGACTGGAGATGTGCCAGCCAGCCCCTCGACCCGAACGCCCGATTTCGAGGAGCTTCGCTTCGCTCTGGCACGTATGCGTCGCACAAGACGGTGGACACTCGATCAACTTGCTGAGCGTTCAGGTGTGGGACGCCGCAGTCTGGTTCAGCTCGAAGCCGGTAATTCCCGTGGCTCCATCGACACTTGGTTCAAGCTCAGCGAAGCGTTCGACGTTGAGTTGAACGACTTGCTTTCCGCGCTCTACGGGCCGACGCGACGACGCGAGAGCTAGCCGCTCCACCACCTCAGAGCCGCGACCGATCGTTGTAATCCCAGTCAGGAGGCCATTGCTCCGCGGAGGCATCGACCCACTCGTCGCTCTCGCCTGGCCAGCCACGCGGACGTGAGTCGCCCTGGAAGTAGAACCGTGAAGAGCGCTCTCTACCCCCAGCTCCGAGTACGGCACCCCCTGGAGTTTGACGCCAGGCTCGCCATACCTGTCCATCGTTTGATACCTCGACCATTACCCCGTGCTCTGCAGGGAGGCCATGTTCCTCGGCGTCCACGATCCAGTCCGTCAGGTGATCCCAGTACCTCCCACCCTGGCGCTCCCACTGACCGTTCTGACACGTCCAAATCCAGTCGAGACGATTCTTCGTGGCATCAAACTCTCGACGATCCAGGTGAAGACCCCGACTATCGACGCCCGCCCTTCCTGAGTTCCGCGACAGTGTCTCCACGCGTTCAAGCTCAGCCTTCCCCCGTCGGGCAAGGTCTTCGCGGAACGCACGCATCCGCGCCAACCCATCACGGAAGCCTGAGGCATCAGCGACCGACGTGTAGCGTCCATTGAGCTGGGTCAGCAGGCCGAGTTTGAATCGGGTTCCGATAATAAGTGCCGCCATGAGCCGGAGAGACAAGGGCTTCTTAAACGCACTAAACCGCGCACGTACCGTCTCTGCGACGGCGTAGAAGCCGAAGATGTAGAAGAAGGGCAGCAGCGAAAGAGGGAGCCAGAAGCCGAAGAACAGCGACTGGAAGAACTCCGCCCAGTCCGGTGGGACTTGAACCAATTTCACGGTTGTCCAGCAAATTAGGAACGCGCCCGCGAGAGTAAGCACGACATCGCAAAGACGTTTGGCTGGTCTCCACTCGCTTCTCGTCGCCGCCACAACCTGCGTCGTCGCGAAGAACGTCACCACGACCTGGAACAGCAACTCCCATCCGAGTGGAAGGGTGGCTGTATCTAGGTACAGCGTAAGCACCGCCGTGAGCGTCAACGTTTCCCGAACAAGGCTTCTGCTCAGGTCTCCGCCAGATTTGAACGAGAACGAGCGGAATGTCATCGGCAACACGACAGTGGCCGTGAGGATGACCGCGTCCTTCAGAAGGCCAATGGTCCAGAGACCAACCAGCCAAGCCACGGCTATCGAAGCTGCCGAGACAGCGACGACCGTCACGTATACCGGCTCTTCACAAACGAGGGTGTAGCGCTGGTTTGAATCCGCCCGATTCGAGCAACGAT
>JAFDWM010000179.1 GCA_018268455.1 Actinomycetota bacterium
GCCCCGGTCTACGTGGTGCACTTCTCGCAGGCAGCGGCCATGGAGCGCGCCCAGGCGCTCGCCAGCGCCAAGGTCGCGACGCGCGAGCAGCGCGACGAGATCGCCGAGCTCATCGGCGGGTTCCGGTTCACGACGTCGTTCGGCAAGACGCTCTCACGGCTGCTCCGGCTCGGCATCGGCGTGCACCACGCCGGAATGCTGCCGAAGTACCGGCGGCTGGTCGAGCAGCTCGCGCAGCGCGGGCTGCTGCGTGTGATCTGCGGCACCGACACCCTCGGCGTGGGCATCAACGTGCCGATCCGCACCGTGCTGCTCACCGCGCTGACGAAGTTCGACGGATCCCGGATGCGTCAGCTCAACGCGCGCGAGTTCCACCAGATCGCAGGCCGTGCGGGGCGCGCCGGCTTCGACACCGCCGGCACGGTCGTCGCGCAGGCGCCCGAACATGAGACCGAGAATGCCGCCGCGCTGAAGAAGGCCGGCGACGACCCGAAGAAGCGCCGCAAGATCGTTCGCAAGAAGGCGCCCGACGGGTTCGTGTCATGGGGCGAGCCGTCGTTTCAGAAGCTCATCGCCGCCGAGCCGGAGACGCTCACCTCGCACATGCAGGTGACGAGCGCGATGATCCTCAACGTGATCGGACGCGGCGGAGACGTGTTCGCCAATATGCGTGCATTGGTATACGACAACCACGAACCGCGGGCGAAGCAGCGGATCCTGGCGCTGCGCGCGATCGGCATCTACCGCACGCTGCTCGAGTCGGGCATCGTCGAGCAGGATCCTGACGGCGGGATCCACCTGACCGTCGACCTCCAGCCGAACTTCGCCCTCAATCAGCCGCTGTCGCCGTTCGCCCTCGCCGCGTTCGACCTGCTGGATCCAGAGGACCCCGCCTTCGCCCTGGACATGCTCTCGATCGTGGAGGCCACGCTGGATGACCCGCGGGCGATCCTCAGCCAGCAGGAGTTCGTCGCCCGCGGTGAGGCTGTCGCCGCGATGAAGCGGGAGGGCATGGAGTACGACGAGCGCATGGAGGCACTCGAGGAGATCACCTACCCGAAGCCGCTCGAGGAGCTGCTGTCGGCGGCGTTCGAGACCTTCGGGGCCGCCCAGCCGTGGATCCGCGACTTCGAGCTGCACCCCAAGTCGGTCGTGCGGGACATGTACGAGCGGGCCATGTCGTTCGGGGAATATGTCGCGCTGTACAAGGTCGCCCGCTCCGAGGGCGTCGTGCTGCGCTACCTCTCGGATGCCTACCGCGCCGCCTCGCAGACCATCCCGGAGCACCTCAAGACCGAGGAGCTGCGCGACCTCATCGAGTGGCTCGGCGAGCTCGTGCGCCAGGTCGACTCCTCGCTGCTGGACGAGTGGGAGGAGCTGATCTCGGGCCACCCCGTGTCGCACTCCGACGAGCCGGTCGTTCCGCCCGCGCCGAAGCGGCTCACGACGAACGTCCGCGCCTTCCGGATCCTGGTGCGCAACGAGCTGTTCCGCCGCGTGCAGCTCGCGGCGCGGGAGGACGTCGACGCCCTCGCCGAGCTCGACCCGGACTTCGGCGCGAGCGGCTGGGACGACGCCCTGGACGCGTACTTCGCCGAGCACGACGAGATCCGCACAGGGGCCGATGCGCGCAGCGCGGGCCTGCTGCTTCTCGACGAGGCGGGGGATCCCGACCGCGGCGGCCGCAACTGGACCGTCCGGCAGATCCTCGACGACCCGGCCGGCGACCACGACTGGGGCATCTCCGCGGTCATCGACCTCGACGCCTCCGACGAGACCGGCGAGGCCGTGGTCGTCGTGACCGCCGTCAACCGGCTCTGACGGCGGCGGTCCCGGGGCGGTCGCGGGGCGCTGCGCCCGGGGTGGTCCTGGGCTGTTTTGAGCCGGGGCCGGTCGTGGGCGGTTCTGCGCCGGGTGGTCGTACGTGGTTCTGCGCCTAACTACGGAGCAGACGGACGACACGCCGATGAATGCACTCCGGTCCCCGGCGTGTCGGCACGCAGCTCCGAAGTTAGGTCGGATCCCGCGGCAGCCGGACTCGGATCCGCATCGATCACAGGGGCCGGATCCGCGTGCGACGTCTGCGCCCGGCACCGCCGCCCGCCGCTCTGCGCCCAACTTCGGAGCAGACCGACGACACGCCGATGAATGCACTCCGGTCCCCGGCGTGTCGGCACGCAGCTCCGAAGTTAGGTCGGATCCCGAGGCAGCCGGACTCGGATCCTCATCGATCACAGGGTCCGGATCCGCGTCCGACGTCTGCGCCCGGCACTGTCGTCCGCCGCTTTGCGCCCAACTTCGGAGCAGACGGACGGCACGCCGATGAATGCACCCCGGTCCCCGGCGTGTCGGCACGCAGCTCCGAAGTTGGGGTCGGATCCCGAGGCAGCCGGACTCGGATCCGCCACGATCACAGGGTCCGGATCCGCGTCCGACGTCT